>NZ_JBSFUA010000069.1:0-32891 GCF_053591555.1 Crossiella sp. NPDC003009
GCCGCGGTGCAGGGACCGGCGGCCAGCCCGCAGCCCGCGGCGGCGGCCGCCGGGGCGATGGGTCCCGGCGCGGGCGCGCCACCGGCCGGCGGCATGGGCGGGATGATGCCGATGGGCGGCATGATGGGCGCCGGTGGCGGTGGCCAGGGCGGGGACCAGGAGCACAAGTCCAAGACCAGGGTCACGGCCAGCTCGACCGAGCTGTTCGGCAAGCCGAAGAAGGCCGCGCCCCCGGTCATCGGCGAGGACTGACAGACCTCGGGGCTCCTGCTCGGCGAGCAGGAGCCCCGAGGGCGGAACAGGTCTCAGTGCAGGGGTCGCAGGGCGGACTCTTCCTCGCCCTTCCGGTTGCGCTGCACCGTGTGCATGACGAACAGCGTCAGCAGCAACAACCCCAGCCCGCCGCCCGCGCCCGCGATCGCGACCACGATCGGCGTCCAGTCCTTCTCCAGCGGCGGGTTCAGCGCCATGGTGTCGCGCAGTGCGGGCGAGGGCCGCACACCGGCTTCCTCCGGCAGCACCGCGGTCAGCGCGGCGATCGGGTCGACCATGCCGTAGCCGAGGTAGAAGTCCCGGCCGTCCTTGCCAGCCGGGTGCTGTGCGGTCTTCTGCAGCCGGGACATCACCTGGTAGGCGTCCAGGTTGGGGTACCGCTCCCGCACCAGCGCGGCCACCCCGGCCACGTACGGCGCGGCGAAGCTGGTGCCCTGGATCTCGGTCGGGTTGCCGCTGTTGTCCAGCATCCGGTTGGCCAGCTTGGTCGCGCCCCGGCCGGGGTCCAGCGAGGTGATCTGGGTGCCCGGTCCGGCGATGTCCACCCAGGGACCGCCGATGGAGAACTCGGCCGCGCTGCCGTCCCGCTTGACCGCGCCCACGGTGAGCACGTCGTCGTCGAAGAAGGCCGGGCTGGTGACCACCCTGGCCCGGCCCGGCTCGTTGTTGTTCTTGCAGCTGCTCTTGTCGTTGCCCGCGTCGGTGTTGCCCGCCGCGACCACGATGACCTTGTTCTTCTCCTTCACCGCGTACCGCACGGTGGCCCGCAGCATGGGCTGGTCGGCCAGCGAACCGACCGGGCCGCAGATGGTCTCGGAGATGTTGATCACCGTGACCTCGGGGTCGTCGGCCGCTCTGCGGATGGCCTGGGCCAGCGTGCCGACCCGGCCCGCGGACTTGGTCACCCCGTTGCTGTCCTTGGCCTGGAAGAACGGGTCGGTCTGGCGGAAGGCCAGGATCTCCGCGTCCGGCGCGACGCCCTTGAAGCCCTCGGTGCTGTCGTCGTTGTTCGCGGCGATGATGCCGGCCACCAGCGTGCCGTGGCCGTTGCAGTCCTCGGTGCCGTTCTTGCCCTCCTGGACGTAGTCACCACCGCCCTGCAGCCGGTTGCCCAGCCTCGGGTGCGGGTTGACCCCGGTGTCGATGACCGCGACCTTCTGCTTCTTGCCGGTGGCGAACCGCCAGGCCTTCTCGAACTGGAGCACCATCTGGCCCCACGGCCGTTCCTCGACGGTCAGGCCGTTGTTGCCCGGCTGGATGCAGCCCTGTTTGGGCTCGTAGTTGAGGTCCTTCACCGCGGGCCCGAACGACGCGGGGGTGCCAAGGGGCGGGGGCTTCGGGAACTGATCGTCCGGTTTGGACAGACCCGAGGGGGTCGGCTGCTGGGCCTGGGCGACCCACAGCGGGTTGAGCGTGAGCAGGGTGGCCGCGACGCCGGTGAGCGCCGCGGCTCGCCGCAACCGCCGCATCACAGCGCTCGCATCGCGGAGTACAGCTCCATGACCGCCAGGGCCAGCGGCAGCACGGCGGCGATGAAGATGGCCTCGGCCACATCGACCGAGCGGCGCATCGGCGGGGAGAAGCGCTGGTTCGGGAACACCACGCCGAGCACCAGGCCGAGGGCGGCCAGCGCGATCAGCGTGGCGAAGACCCACAGCAGCTGGCCGAACGGGCTGGCGGTGAGCATCCAGCCGACCAGCAGGCCACCGGCGGAGAGGATGCCGGTGGACAGCAGCGCCACCGCCTGGCTGCCGTTGGCGTAGGTGCGGGCGCGCAGCAGCAGCACCGCGGTGACCACCGCGCCGAAGATCGGGCCCCAGAACTTCGGCATGGTGCCTGCCAGCACGGCGCCACCGGCGGCGACCAGGCCGCAGCCGACGATCATGCCGGTCATGTACTGGTGGGCGAGGCCGGCGCGGCGCTCGATCACCTCGTAGTCCGGGAAGCCCTGGTCTTCCTTGAGGTCCTCGGCGTTGCTCGGCACGTGCGGCAGCGGGATCTTGGCCATCTTGATGGTCATCTGCGGCAGCGTGGACAGCACCACCAGCGCGGCCGCGGCGGCACCGGCGCCGAAGCCGTGCGGCGGGTAGTCCACGAACATCGCCACGGTGGAGGTGAGCAGGCCGAGCACGCCGACGGTGACCGCGGCGATGAACACCGACACGCCTGCGCCGATCACCATCAGCGCCGCGCCAGCGACCACCGCGACCAGCGCGAAGGCGAGCAGCAGGTTGGCCGCGCCCGGACCGCCGGGCACCGCGTACAGACCGGCCACGAAGCCCATCGGCAGGCCGCCGGTGGCGGCGATGATGATGCCGGTGGTGGGGGCGGCGTAGGAGCGCACGACCACCGCGCCGACGATCACCGCGACGACCGCGGCCACGCCGGCGGTGATCGCGGCGGCCAGCGGGTAGGCGGTGCCTGCCAGGCCGACGGTGACCGCGGCGGCCAGGAAGGCCAGGCCGCCCGCCCAGTGCCCGAGCTTGCGCGCGGTCTCGGCGTCCCAGGCCCGGAAGCTGGCCGGGTCGGCGTCGGCGATCGCGTCAACCACGTCGTCGTAGAGCGCCTTCGGCGGGTTCTCCACCCGCCGGCGCAGCTGCAGGATGTCGCCGTCGACGACCGCGAGCGAGGCGAGCGTGCGTCCCGGCTCCAGCGGGTCCTGGCCGATCTTCGCCAGGCACCAGCCGCCGTGCCGGACGCCGCCGTCCGGGCTGTTCTCCTGGGCCATCTCCAGCAGCATCGGCAGCAGGTCCGCCACCGCGACATCCGCGGGAAGCGCGACGTCGATGCGCGTTCGCGGTGCCACCACGGTCACTCGGCTGAACACCGTCGTCCCGGTCGCCACCAGGCGCCCCCTTGTTCTGTACTCGGGTTGGTCTCTGCTCGTGCCGAGTCATTCGTACCCGGTTCGGGGCGCATTGCCCGAACTGGCCCTAGCGGTCGGCAAGCGCCCCTAGTATGGCCGCACCGGTGATGCCAGCACCCCGGGTTCGGGCGGAATGGGGTAGGAAAGTCTCCCTGGGCCCCCGTACGGGTGGCACGTGACCGGTTTGGCCGATGACGAGCGACTAAGAGGTATCCGTTCGGTGAGCACGCTTCAGTTCAAGCGTTCGCCGCGGCTCAGCCCGCCGCGACCCCCCGGCGGCGAGGTTCACCTGGAGCCGCCGCCCGAGGTGCCCAGGGTCATCCCCGGCAACATCTTCATGAAGGTCCTGCCCTTCGTGATGATCGTCGCCTCGGTCGGCATGATGATCTTCATGTTCCAGACTGGGGGCAAGAACCCCCAGTCGCTGCTCTTCGGCGGCATGTTCCTGATCTCGACCATCGGCATGATGGCCGGTGGCGGCATGGGCGGTGGCGGCAAGGGCCAGAAGAAGGCCGAGATGAACGAGGACCGCAAGGACTACCTGCGGTACCTCGGTCAGATGCGGCAGCGGGCCCGCGAGGCCATCGCCGAGCAGCGCGCCGAGCGCGAGTGGGTGCACCCCGACCCGAAGATGCTGTGGTCGCTCACGGCCAAGAAGAGCCGCCGCATGTGGGAGCGCAGGGCCAACGACCCCGACTTCGTGCACGTGCGCATCTGCGTGGGCACCCAGCGGCTGGCCACCCGCCTGGTCCCGCCGCAGACCGGCCCGGTGGACGAGCTGGAGCCGATCTCCACGCTGGCCCTGCGCCGGTTCGTGCGCGCGCACTCGCTGGTGCCGGACCTGCCGATCTCGATCACCATGCGCGGGTTCGCCGCGATCAGCCTGCACGGTGAGAAGGAGCTGACCCGGCCGCTGGCCCGCGCCATGCTGGCCCAGCTGACCACCTTCCACACCCCGGAGGACCTGCTCATCGCGGTGGTCACCGCGGGCAAGACCAAGGCCGAGTGGGAGTGGGCGAAGTGGCTGCCACACGCCCAGCACCCCAAGCTGGTCGACGGCATCGGCCAGCTGCGCATGATGGCGGGCTCGCTGGCCCAGATCGAGGCCTGGCTGGACCAGCTGGAGCAGCCGCTGCGGGACCGGCAGCGGTTCACCCGCAACGCGCCGCCGAGCACTGACGAGCCGCACATCGTGATCGTCATCGACGACGGTGAGGTCACCAAGGAAGAGAACATCCTGATGACCGAGGGGTTCACCGGCGTCACGCTGCTGGACCTCTCCGACAGCCTCGGCTCGCTGGCCTCCCGCCGCGGCCTGCGCCTGGTGGTCGAGCCCACCCGGCTCGGCGCGCGCAGCGCCAGCGGGGTGGAGTGGTTCGGCCAGCCGGACGCGCTCAGCGTGGCCGAGGCCGAGGCGCTGGCCCGCAAGCTCTCCCCGTACCGCACCGCCACCGGCGGCGGCGAGTCCAACGAGGACGAGCCGCTGCTGAGCTCCAACGTCGGCCTGTTCGAGCTGCTCGGCCTGCGCGACCCGATGACCTTCGACATCGCCCAGGCCTGGCGGCCCAAGCCGATCAGCGACCGGTTCAAGGTGCCCTTCGGCGTCGGCGAGTTCGGCCAGCCGGTGGAGCTGGACATCAAGGAGGCCGCGGTCGGCGGCATGGGCCCGCACGGCCTGTGCATCGGCGCGACCGGTTCCGGTAAGTCGGAGTTCCTGCGCACCCTGGTGCTGGGCCTGATGGCCACGCACTCCTCGGCCCAGCTCAACCTGATCCTCATCGACTTCAAGGGTGGCGCGACCTTCGCCGGCCTGGACGGCGCCGCGCACGTGGCCGCGGTGATCACCAACCTGGCCGACGACCTCACCATGGTCGACCGCATGCGCGATGCCATCGCCGGTGAGATGAACCGGCGGCAGGAGTCGCTGAAGAACGGCGGCAACTTCAAGAACGTCTGGGACTACGAGGCCGCGCGCGAGAAGGGCGCCGACCTCGACCCGCTGCCCGCGCTGTTCATCGTCATCGACGAGTTCTCCGAGCTGCTCTCCGCCAAGCCGGACTTCATCGACCTGTTCGTCGCGATCGGCCGCCTCGGCCGCTCGCTGCAGATCCACCTGCTGCTGGCCTCCCAGCGGCTGGAGGAGGGCAAGCTGCGCGGCCTGGACACCCACCTGTCCTACCGGGTCGGCCTCAAGACCTTCTCCGCCTCGGAGTCCCGCGCGGTGCTCGGTGTGCCGGATGCCTACGAGCTGCCGTCCATCCCGGGTTCCGGCTACCTGAAGTACGGCGCCACCGAGCCGATGATCCGGTTCAAGGCCTGTTATGTCTCCGGTCCGTACCGCCCGCCGGGCATGCAGGCCGTGCAGACCTCCGCGCCGGTCGGCGGCGACCGCAGGCCGAAGCTGTTCGTGCCGGACTTCGTGGAGATCCCGAAGGAACCGGTGCGGCCGGTGCTGGAGGACAAGCCCAAGGAGGAGAAGAAGCCGGACGCCCCGGTGGAGCCCTCCGAGCTGGACATCGTGGTGCAGCGCACCAAGAACCAGGGCCCCAAGCCGCACCAGGTGTGGCTGCCGCCGTTGCTGGAGCCGCCCACCCTCGACCAGTTGCTGCCCATGCTCGCCCCGACCGAGGACCGAGGGCTCACCTCGCCCGGCTTCTTCGGCAACGGGCGGCTGACCGTGCCGATCGGCGTGGTGGACAAGCCGTACGAGCAGCGGCGCGACCTGCTGTGGGCGGACCTCTCCGGCGGCGCCGGGCACATGGCGGTGGCCGGTGGCCCGCAGTCCGGCAAGTCGATGGTGCTGCGCACCCTGGTCATGTCCATGGCGCTCACGCACACGCCGCAGGAGGTGCAGTTCTACTGCCTCGACTTCGGTGGCGGCACCATGGGCTCGCTGCAGGGCCTGCCGCACGTCGGCAGCGTGGCGGGCAGGCTCGACCCGGACAAGGTGCGGCGCACCCTGGCCGAGGTCGTCTCGCTGATGAACGAGCGCGAGCAGCGGTTCCGCGACCTCGGCATCGACTCGATGGTGGAGTTCCGCAACCGCAAGCGGCGCGGCGAGATCCCCGGCGACCTCTACGGCGACGTCTTCCTGGTCATCGACGGCTGGCTGAACTTCAAGCAGGAGTTCGAGAACCTGGAGATGCAGGTCGTCAGCATCGCCTCCCAGGGTCTGTCCTTCGGTGTGCACGTGGTCATCGGCGCGACCCGCTGGGCGGAGATCCGGCCCGCGCTCAAGGACCTGCTCGGCACCCGGTTCGAGCTGCGCCTGGGTGACCCGAGCGAGTCCGAGGTGGACCGCAGGGTCGCGGTGAACATCCCGCAGAACCGGCCGGGCCGCGGCCTGTCGGTGGAGAAGCTGCACTTCCTGGTCGCGCTGCCGCGCATCGACGCGATGCCCTCCGCGGAGGACGTCGGCGCCGGCATCACCGACGCGGCGCAGAAGGTCACCGCCGCCTGGCGGGGCCCGGCCGCGCCGAGGGTGCGCATGCTGCCCGACCTGCTGCCCTACGAAGAGCTCCAGGTCAACCCAGAGCTGCCTCGCCACATGGTGCCGATCGGCATCAACGAGGACGACCTGGCCACGATGTACCTGGACTTCGACGCCGAGCCGCACTTCCTGGCCTTCGCCGAGCGTGAGACCGGCAAGACCGCGCTGCTGCGCAACATCACCAAGGGCATCTGCGACCGGTACACGCCGAAGCAGGCGCGGATCATCATGGTCGACTACCGGCGCACCATGCTCGGCTTCGTGCCCGACGAGCTGCTGCTGGCCTACGCGGCCTCGTCCAACCAGCTCGGCGGCATGGTCAACGACATCAAGGCGTCGATGACCAAGCGGCTGCCCGGTCCGGACGTCACGCAGGAGCAGCTGAAGAACCGGTCCTGGTGGACGGGTCCGGAGCTGTTCCTCATCGTCGACGACTACGACCTGGTGGCGCCGCAGGGCAACAACCCGCTCGCCCCGCTCTCGGAGTTCCTGCCGCAGGCCAAGGACGTCGGCCTGCACGTGATCCTGGCGCGGAACTCCGGTGGCGCGAGCCGGGCGATGTTCGACCCGATCATCGGCAAGATGCGCGAGCAGGCCAGCCCGGGCATCGTGATGAGCGGCAACCGGGACGAGGGCGCGCTGCTGGGCAACGTGAAACCGTCCCAGATGCCGCCGGGACGAGGCACCCTGGTCAGCCGCAAGGCCGGTCAGCAGCTCGTCCAGGTCGCCTTCCTGCCCGGAGACTGAGAGAGAGAGGGCTCGTTGAGCCTGCGCGTCGCGATCGACTTCGGGACCTCCAGCACCTGTGTCGCGGTGTCCGTCGACGGGCGGGAACCGCAGATCGTGGTGGTGGACGGCGCCGACTCGGTGATGCCGTCCGCGGTGTACGCCGCCGCGGACGGCACGCTGTTCGTCGGTCACGAGGCCGAGCGGCAGGCCGCGGTCGACCCCTCGCGCTACGAGCCGAACCCGAAGCGGCGCATCGACGAGGGCGAGCTGCTGCTGGGCAGCACGGTGCTGCCGGTGCTCGACGTGGTCCGCGCGGTGCTGGCCAGGGCGGTCGCCGAGGCCAGGCGGCTGGCCGGTGGCGCGCCGGTGGACCTGCTGGTGCTCACCCATCCCGCGGACTGGGGCGCGATCCGCACCAGGGTGCTGCGCCAGGCGGGCAACCGGCTGGCCAACGAGCTGGTGCTGGTGCCGGAACCGGTGGCGGCCGCGGTGTTCCACTCCGCGGGGCACGTGCTGGCCGACGGGGCCGCGCTGGCCGTGCTGGACCTGGGCGGTGGCACGGTCGACGCCAGCGTGGTGCGCAGGCAGGGCGAGTCCTTCCAGGTGCTGGCCACCAAGGGCGATCCCGGCTTCGGCGGCGCGGACATCGACCAGCTGCTGCTCGAACACGTCGGCGCACTGGTGTCCGCGGTGGACGCCGACGGCTGGCGCTCGCTGGTGGAGGGGCGCGAGCTGGCCGACCGGCGGCGCAGGCGGGTGTTGCGCCAGGACGTGCGCGGCGCCAAGGAGACCCTGTCCCGGCACGCCTACACCGACGTGCCGCTGCCGCCCCCGTTCCCGGACGCGCACGTCACCAGGGCCGACCTGGAACGCCTGATCCACACCCCGCTGTCCCGCGCCGCCGAGCTGGTGCAGGCCACGGTGCACAACGCGGGGCTCAGCTCGTCCCAGCTGGCCGCGGTCTTCCTGGTTGGCGGCTCCAGCCGGATCCCGCTGGTCGCCCGCCTGGTGCACGAGTCGACCGGAATAGTCCCCACGACCCTGGACCAGCCGGAGACGGTGGTGGCCCGCGGCGCCCTGCGCGCGGTCGCCGCTGACCCGCACCGCACCGCGAAGCTCCCGCCCGCGCCGCCGCCACCCCCGCGTCCACCCCAGCCGCTCTACGCCCCGCCACCCGCGCCGCCACCACCTCCGGCCAAGTCGGCGAAGGCGCCATGGCTGATCGGTGGCGCGGTGGTCGCCGCGGTGGCCGCTGTCGCCGTCACGGTCGCCCTGACCAGCGACGGCACCCCCCTGACCAGCCCCAGCACCACACCGACCCCGACCCCGACCAGCCAGACCCCGGCCGCCCAGCAGATCGCCCAGTACAGCTACCGGTTCACCCTGCCCGAGGGCTGGTACCAGGCAGGCGGCGACGGCCCGACCCGCAAGGTCCAGCTCCGCCCGGACGGCCAGACCAGCGGCGCGGACGTGGTGGCGGTGGAGGAGCGGGCGCTGACCTACGACAGCACCACGGACCGTGACCGCGCACTGCGCGAACTCCGGACGGAGTACGAGAAGGCCGCGGACAACGGCTACTCCGGGTTCAACCAGAGTCATCAGTTCGCGGGAAAGGACGTCGTGTACTACCGGCGCGCCGTGGGTGATGCGACAGTGGACTACTACGTGGTGTTCCAGGGCAAGGCCCAGGTCACGGTCGGTTGCCAGTCCTCGGGCGGAGGACGGGAACGGGTGCGCGCGAGCTGCGAGCAGGTGGTCGGCACCCTGACAGTCACAGGTTGAGCAGCGGTCAGAAGGGCAACAGCACGATGGGGGACCAGTTACCCGTGCACGACGTCATCGCCCGGTTCCGGGCAGAGGTGAACGCCGCGGTGGACCGGGGCAGCCGCGCCGCCGCCGACGCCAGGGAACACAGCGACGCCTTCCGCACCCAGACCAGGGACCTGGCCGAGGACGTCCGCAAGGGCAAGCTCGCCCCTGCCCGCGAGGACCTGACCAAGCCCACGGCCCGCACCGCCGCCACCGAGTTCCGCACCGCCCAGCGCCTCCCGGTCGAAGACCTTCCCGATGGCGAACAATTGCTCGCCCCACCCCCGCCCCCGCCTTCCCCCGATCAGGGAACGCAAAAGCAAACAAAGGGTGCCAACGCCTGGCCGTCCCGAATGCAAAACCCCCGCCGCACCGGCGATGACGAGGACTTTTCCCAGGAGCAAATCCTCTACTGACCCCGGGTTCCGCCCCGCGACGTTTACTGTCGCAACGGCTTCCCGGAACCTGACAACGCGATGGAACCGACCATGGCAGTGTCAGCGTCACAACGATGTCCGACAGAACAACCCACTAGGGGGTTCCTCAAATGGCAAGTGGATACGGTCTTGACGCCGAAGGCATGGCGAAGGCTGCCAACGATGTCGACAAGGTGAACAACGAGATCACCTCGGAGCTCCGCTCCCTGCGTAGTGGCCTCGAGCCGCTCACCCAGATCTGGAAGGGTGCCGCGGCCACCTCCTTCGCCAAGCTGATCGAGCAGTGGGGCGCGGAGACCGAGAAGCTGAACCAGGCGCTCGGCGGCATCGCCTCCACCCTGAAGGAGCAGTCCGGCGGCTACATCCTCCAGGAAGAGGAAGCCGCGCAGAGCATGTCCAGCATCGCGGCCGGCCTCGACGGCTGATCTTCCTGACTTCGCTGCTCTACCACCATTCTTCGCACTGCTTGCTAAAGGGGATTTGACGTGGAAATCAACATTGACTTCGGCGCCCTCCAGGAGGGTCAGTCCGGCTGCCAGCGTGCCGCGGGCAACCTGCAGACCAAGCTCGACGACCTGAAGGCGAACCTGCAGCCGCTCGTCACCAGCTGGACCGGTGCGGCCTCCGAGTCCTACGCGGTCCACCAGAAGGCGTGGGACGCGTCCGCGACCAAGCTGCAGGAGATCCTGGCCAAGATCGGCATCGCGCTGGGCACCGCCACCGAGGCCTACCAGCAGAACGAGTCCAAGGCCGCAGGCTCCTGGTGACCAGGTTCTGACCTGACGACTTCTGGCCCCGAGGCCACTACCGCCTCGGGGTCAAGTCATGTCCTGATCAGCAGCGGTAAGCCGCAATGTTCTGCTCGACCTCGGCGGACTCCGGCATTCCCATGGCGTGGAAGAGTTCGTGTGCCTCCTGCCAGTAGGACATCGCGGCAGCCTTGTTTTTGGATTTTTGCGCTATGGCGCCGAGTAGATGAAGCGTGTGGGCCTGACCTGGCACGTGACCGGTGGATAGATGCTTGTTCAGTGCTTCGGTCGCGCTTTCTTGCGCCGCGTACAGTTCCCCCGACAGTGCGTTAAGGGATGCAAGGGTGGTCAGTGCCTGATGCTCGCGAAGCAGGTAACCGTGCTCTCGCGAGGTGGCTACAGCCTGACTTGTGTCTTGAATCGCGGAGTCGAGCGCAGTTGCTTTTCGAATGATTCCGCGACAGTTCAGGGCAAAAGCGAGATTCTCTGGCAGACCCTTCTCTTCGCTCAGGCTCACCGCGCGATTGCTGAACTCTGTTGCCGAGCCCGTGTCGCCGATCTTGTTCAAGATGAGCGACTTGATCGAAAGACTGTATGCTTCGACGAAGAACATGGACGTGCCATGGGACGTTTCGAGTGCTACGTCGGCTTCTGCAAGGGCAGAAGTGTAGTCGCCGAGATTGTAGTAGGCAATCGCAGACTCGTTGTGGGCAAGTATCTGGTTCTCTTTGGCGCCCACTTTTTCCGAGGTCAGTTGAGCTTGCTTTGCGATCGGGATCGCTCGGCGAAATTTTCCAATGCTGTTGAGTCCGGCTGCCATGTTAACCTGGCACACCGCAAGAAGTTCCTCGATGCCGACTTCCTGGGCTCTGCGGGCGGCGTCTTCTGCGCTTGTGGAGAATTCTTGCAATTGCCCCTTCATCCAGTACGCGGAGCTAAGGTTGGTTAGTGCGATCGCTGCGCCGACCTGGTTGCCGGTGGCGTCGGACAAGTCGAGTGAAGAGGTGTAATGCTTGATCGCCGAATCGATTTTGCCGATTTTTATCCCGATCGTGCCGAGCATGTTCGAGCTGTGCAGCATTCCTGTTTGCGACCCTAGCTCACGGTAGATTGCAAGCGCCTGATTGACGGCACCTTCGGATTGCTGATAGTCGGCGCTCTTGATGTGGCTCTGCGCTATAGTGGTCAGCATGTATGCTTCGGCGGCGCGGTCGCCGACGTCTCGCGCTGATACCAGTCCTACTGATCCAATGATCATTTGATCCGTGTGCATGCCTGCGGACTGGAGGTATCGGCGGAGCGCGTCAATGATTCCCCAAGCGAATTCATGAAGCTGGTCTTGGATTGACTGAGTGACGGCGGCGACCAGGTTCGCGGTCTCGGCCTCCAGCCATGACCTCGCCGGTTCGACGTCGGCGAACTCACTGTCCTCGGGAGCTGGGAAGGCCTCCGGATACAGGTGGAAAACGCCTGGGTAGAGCCTGGCGCAGGCTGCCTTGGCCGAGGTCAGGTAGTGGCTGTACAGCGCTGACCGCAGTTCCTGGCGCTGCGCCTCCCCGGCGCTTTCCTGGAGTTTGTGCGAGGCGTACAGGCGGAGCAGGTCGTGAAAGCTGTACCGGTCGCCTTGTTGCCGTTGTATCAGGTGGGCCGTGCTGAGTCTGTCCAGCAAGGGTTGGGCCTCGTCCGGCGAGAGGTTCATCAGGACCGCCGCCTGAGCCGAGGTGAAGTCAGCTCCGGGCACAAGGCTCATGCGGGAGAACAGTTGCCGGGCCTCGGGCGGCAGGGCCAGATAGGACAGGTCGAAAGCGGTTTTTATCGCGGTGTGCTCGTCACCGCTGATGGACAGGTCGTCGAGCCGGTTGCCGCCGCGCAGTTCTGCCACGAAATGCCGCAGGTCTGGGCGCGGGGAAGTCGCGATGTTGGCCGCCGCGATCCGCAGGGCGAGCGGCAGGAAGGAACACAGGCTGGCGAGCGCGTCGACTGCCTGTGGTTCCGTGACCGCCACCGCGGAACTGATGGTCGCGGCCAGCAACTCTCGCGAGTCGTCGAGGGACAGCACACCGAGTTGCCGATGGTGGGCCTCGACCAGTTCGGGTAGTTCGTTGCGGCTGGTGATGAGCGTGGCGCAGCCCTGCGCGACCGGAAGGAGGTCGCGAACCTGTGCCGTCGAAACCGCGTTGTCCAGAACGACCAGAACCCGTCGATGGCGCACGCATGCCTGGTATTGAGCGGCCAGCTCCTGTTCATCGGCTGGAATCTGGTCCGCGGCGACACCGAGGCCCCGGAGGAACCGGGAAAGCACCCGGACAGGCGTCATGGGCGCGTGCACGTCGAAGCCACGGAGATTCACGTAAAGCTGACCGTCCGGGAAGTGCCGGCGCAGGGCGTGTCCAATCCGGACGGCCAGCGCGGTCTTTCCCACCCCCGGCGGACCGGAGAGGATGACCGGAACGGACTCCCGCAGCGATGAAATGATCTTGGCGCTGACCTCGGCCCGTCCGACGAAGTCCGGAACGTCCAATGGCAACTGCGCCGGGATCACCCTGTGCTCGGCGGGAGCGGTGGGACTGGGCGGGCCAAGCGAGTCGTCCTGGGTCAGGATCAGCTGGTGCAGCTCACGGAGCCGGGCGCCGGTTCCGGCGCCCAGTTCAGCCATGAGCACTCGCGAGACCTCGGTGAACGCTTCCAGCGCTTCCGCCTGGCGATTACTGCGATAGAGGGCGAGCATCAGCTGCCCCCATAACTCCTCGTTCAGCGGGAACTCGGCGGTGGCCGCCCGTAATCCGGCGACCAGTTCCCCGCTCCGGCCCAGCTCCGACTCCGCCGCGAAGCGCAGTTCCAGTGCACGGGCTCGCTCGCCGGTGAGCCGGACGCCGTAGTCCGCGCGCAGAGCCGGCGAGGGCACATCCGCGAACGGCTGACCCCGCCACAGTTCAAGGGCCTCGCCCAGCAGGCGTGCTCGATCCGCTGGACCGGCGCTGTCCGCGGCCCTGGTCAGCTCCCGGAACTGGCACACGTCCACCGACTCCGGTGGCACATCGGCCAGATAGCCGCGGCCCGAGGTCCGGATCACCGCCGCGCCGAGCACCTGCCGCAGCCGCTTCACATAGGTCTGGATGGCCGCTTTCGGCCGTTCCGGTGGGTCGAAGTCCCAGAGATGGCCGGTCAGTTCCTCGACTGACACGGGTTCCCCCGGGCGCATCAGCAGGCTGGCCAGCAGGATTCGGTGTTTGGTCGCGCCGATCGTTCCTGCCGGTGTGAGCAGTGGTCCGAGCACGCCAAAAGCAGGCTTCATCAACAGCACCCCCCTGTCGAGATGCCGCGATGCTAACCGGGTTCAGTCGCCGGCCAGGGCGATCTGGTCCCGGCCGCTGCGCTTGGCGCGCAGGACGGCCGCATCGGCGCGGCGGACCAGCGACAACAGGTCGTGACCTGCCCCAGGGTCGTGGACCGCCACGCCGATGGAGGCGGCCATCCCAGTGATCACTACCGGCCTCCCGTCGGTAGAGATCACCGGGACGGCCATTTCCCTGATCTTGGCCCGGATCCGGCGTGCTGCCCTTATCGCCCGTTGCCGGTCGCTCGCCGGGAACAAGACCAGGAACTCGTCGCCGCCATGGCCGCCGTACCGCGCCGCGATACCGCTGTCATGGGCGACTGACCGTAGTACCTGACCCACCGCCTGGAGCACCGAGTCCCCTGCCAGGTGCCCGTGTTCGTCGTTGACCAGTTTGAACCGGTCCAGGTCGACTACCAGCAGGACGCTCTCCCGTTGGCCGGCCTGGCGCAGTGCGGACGGGGCCTGTTCGGCCCAGCCCCTGCGGTCGAGCAAGCCGGTCAGCGGATCCGTCGCCCAGTAGCCGTAGGGCTGCCCGCAGACGTGGCAGCTGAGGCCGTGGGCTGTGTCAGCCGTGGTTCCTGGATGCATCGCCGGATCGACCCCCACCGAGTTGGTCTCGCATGCCGGGCACGGTGTTGCGGTAGTTAGCCTGCTGGACGACGGTTGAGCTGAGTCAGTTCCGAAGTCTATGGTTGGTGTACCAGGGTTTCAACTGAGGAAAAAGCCGTCACCCGTATGGCCCTTTCTATCAGTGAATTCTTCGAAGTGGTCTGGGGAGGCCCGATGGCTGAGCGGGCAGGTCAGAGTCTGGCCGGCAAGCTGAACCACCTCTTCGCCGTGTCGGCGCCGAGGGTGGGGCAGGAGTACAGCAACGAGCACGTTGCCGCCGCCATCACGGCCAGTGGTGTGACGATCTCGCAGAGTTACATCTGGCAGCTGCGCAAGGGAAACAAGGACAATCCGACCTTCAAGCACCTGCAGGCGCTGGCGGGTTTCTTCGGAGTTCCTGTCAGCTACTTCTTTGATGACGAGGTTACGGATAGGGTCGATCGCCAGTTGGCCGACCTCAAGGAAGAGCGGACCAGGCTTCGCCAGCTAGCGGGCAGCAGCGAGGCGCAGCTGATGGCCATGCGCGCTGGAGAACTTTCTCCACAGGGACGCCGACAGGTGATGGACCTGCTCGACGTCGTCTACCGGCTCGAACAGGCCGAGCGGGGCGAGAACGCGGGCGGGTGAAAGGGGCGGTCCCGTGCGGGAACGCGATCTACGACGTCGGTGCCGGCGGTTGCTCAACGAACTGGACATCCGCCCACCGCTTGACGTCACCGAGTTGTGCCGCCGAGTGGGCGAACGGCGGGGCAAACCGATTCGCCTGGTGGCACATCCGATCCCGGTGCCGGGGCCCTTCGGGGTGTGGATCGCCACCGAGACGGCCGACTACATCCTCTACCAGGAGCGCACCACCAGGTCGCACCAGAACCACATCATCTTGCACGAGCTCGGCCACCTGCTGGCCGGCCACCGCAACGGTGAAGGTCAGGACGACCCGATGCTCAGCGAGCTGTACCCGGACATCGAGCCGGACGCGGTGCGCAGGGCGCTGCGCCGCACCAGCTACGACGACTCCCAGGAGCTCGAGGCCGAGACCGTGGCCACGATCATCCTGGAGTGGGCCTCGGTGCTGGACCGGGTCGCGCCAGGTGACTCGGCCGACGTCACCACCAAGCGGATCGAGAACGCGCTCGGCGACCGACTGGGCTGGTTGTGAACCCCACCACCATCGTCATGACGGTGTTGCAGGGCGTGCTGCTCTACGTCGCCCTGATCTGGAAGCTCTACCAGTTCAGCCGGGCCCCGCACGACCGCTCGCTGCGCATCGTGACGGTCTGCCTGGTCGCGGCCGGGTTCGCCTACCCGCTCGGCCTGCTGGCCGGCAGCACCGCCGAGCCGACCATCCAGGTCGTCTTCTACAGCTGGGCGCAGTACAGCCTGCTGATGACGGTGATCTACACGCTGGTGCTGTTCTTCCTGTTCACCGCGCTGCCGCCGGCCCGGGCCAGGGTGCGGGCCTGGTGGCAGGCGGTGCCGCTGGTGGTCTGTCTGGCCGGGCTGGCCGCGGTCACCTTCTCCGCGCCTGCCGATCCGGGGCCCGGCGGCTACTCGATCGCCACCGTGGCCGGGTTCTACCTCTTCGCCGACGCCTACCTGGCCTACGGCGTGGCCGTGGCGCTGCGCTGGACCAGGCGCTACGCCAGGGGCGCCAGCGGCAGGCTGCGCACCGGGCTGCTGATCACCTCGATCGGCGAGGTGCTGCTGATCATGGCCGCGGGCGGCACCTGCGTGACCGTGGCGCTGATGTGGGCGGGCGTGCCCATGCCGGACTGGACCAGGACGCTGTCCACGCTGATCCTCTTCCCCGGCATCCTGCTGTTCATCATCGGCGTCAGCTACCCGGGCATGCTGATGCGGCTGGCCGCGCTGCGGGTGTGGTGGCAGCACCTGCGGGTCTACCACCAGCTCCGTCCACTGTGGACCACGCTGCACCGGGCCTTCCCGCAGGACTCGCTGACCAGAGGGCCGGTCCGGCCGGTGTGGGACGTGCTGAGCCTGCGCGGGGTGCACCGGCGCTACTACCGGCGGGTGATCGAGTGCCGGGACGGGCTGGTCCGGATCAGCCCCTACCTGGCGCACGTGCGGGCCGAGCAGGAGGCGCTCTCGCTGGCCGAGGCGCTGCGGGCCGGGCTGCGCGCGCACGCCGAGGGCACCGAGGTGGCCCCGCAGGCCATGTCGCTGGCGCTGCCCGAGGGCGATGGCCTGGACGACGACGTGCGCGAGCTGCTGGCGCTGTCCACCGAGCTGCGCAGGGCCCCCGCGCTCGCCTGAACCGCCGGTGAACGGCCGGTGACGCTGCTCACCGGCCGGAGAGCCCCCACCCGTCAGTGGCGCGCCCGGCGTCATCTACACTGGTAAGGCCCGGTCACACCTGTGCAGTCTGGATCACGACGCCCGTTCGGGGCCGTTTTGACCCTCCGCAGGGCCAGCGGGTAACCTGATCCGCTGTTGTGCGGTATACGGTGCGACTAGGGTCCGCCGCGCGTTTTCGAGTTGGTCCTCCAGCTGAAACGCATCACCGCAGTGACATCCCGTGATGTGAGGACGACGAGGTAGACCCGTGCGCACGTACAGCCCGAAGCCCGGCGAGGTGAAGCGCACCTGGCACGTCATTGACGCCCAGGACCTGGTGCTCGGCCGGCTCGCCACCCACGCCGCGACTCTGCTGCGCGGCAAGCACAAGCCCATTTTCGCTCCGCACGTCGACACCGGCGACTTCGTCATCGTGATCAACGCGGACAAGGTGGCCCTCACCGGTCAGAAGCGCGACCAGGAGTTCGTGTACCGCCACAGCGGTTACCCGGGCGGTCTGCGCAAGCGCTCGTTCGGCGAGATGATCGACAAGCACCCCACCAAGCTGGTCGAGAAGACCATCAAGGGCATGCTGCCGAAGAACAAGCTCGGCAACGCGATGGGCAAGAAGCTCAAGGTCTACGCCGGCCCGGAGCACCCGCACGCGGCCCAGCAGCCGCAGCCGTTTGAGATCAAGAAGGTCGCCCAGTGACCGCGGCCGACGAGAACTTCGAGGAAGCCAGCGTGAGCACTGAAGAGACCGCCGCCGTCGAGGAGTTCGACGCGGCTGCCGAGGTTGTCGAGGACGCCGTCGCGCCCGAGGTCGAGGAGTCCGCTGAGGAGGTCGCCGCCGAGGAGACCGCCGACGTCGACGCCGACGCCGAAGAGGCCGCCCCGGTCCGCGCGATCGCCGTGCCGTCCAAGCCGGTGCAGACCGTCGGCCGTCGCAAGGAGGCCGTCGTCCGCGTCCGCCTCGTGCCCGGCAGCGGCAAGTTCACCCTCAACGGCAAGACCCTTGAGGACTACTTCCCGAACAAGGTGCACCAGCAGCTCATCAAGGAGCCGCTGGTGACCCTGGAGAAGGTCGAGGCCTTCGACATCTACGGGAACCTGCGTGGCGGTGGCCCCTCCGGCCAGGCAGGCGCGCTGCGCCTGGCGATCGCCCGCGCCCTGATCGAGGTCGACAGCGAGGACCGTCCCCCGCTGAAGAAGGCCGGCTTCCTCACCCGTGACCCGCGGGTCAAGGAGCGCAAGAAGTACGGTCTGAAGAAGGCCCGTAAGGCGCCGCAGTACAGCAAGCGCTGATTTTCAGCCGCAAGGCAACCAGCGGGAGCAGCTATCCGTATACGGAGAGCTGCTCCCGTTTTTTGTGATTCGCCGCCACCCAGCTTCCCGGAGGACCTCCCGTCATGGCCCGACTGTTCGGCACCGACGGCGTTCGCGGACTCGCCAACGCCGACCTGACCCCGGAGCTCGCGCTCTCCATCGCCGCCGCGGCGGCGCAGGTCCTGGCCGAACACGACCGCTCCCATCGCCCGGTCGCGGTGGTCGGTCGCGACCCGAGGGCCAGCGGCGAGATGCTGGAGGCCGCGGTGACCGCCGGGCTGGCCGCGGCGGGCGCGGACGTGCTGCGGGTCGGCGTGCTGCCCACCCCTGCGGTGGCCTTCCTGATCGCCGAGCTGGGCGCGGACCTGGGCGTGATGATCTCCGCCTCGCACAACGCGATGCCGGACAACGGCATCAAGCTCTTCGCCGCGGGCGGGCTGAAGCTGCCGGACACGGTCGAGGACGAGATCGAGGCCAAGATGGCCGACACCACGGCGAAGCGGCCCACCGGAGCCGGGGTCGGCCGGGTGCGCGAGGTGGCCGACGCGGGCCAGCGCTACGTGGACCACCTGCTGCTGGCCACCGGTCGGTCGCTGGAGGGCATCAAGGTCGTGGTGGACTGCGCCAACGGCGCCGCCGCCGCGGTCGCGCCGGACGCCTACCGCAGGGCGGGCGCCGAGGTCGTCGCGGTGCACGCAGACCCGGACGGCCTCAACATCAACGAGGACTGCGGCTCCACGCACATCGACGGTCTCGGCAAGATCGTGCTGGAGCACGGCGCGGACCTGGGCATCGCGCACGACGGCGACGCCGACCGCTGCCTGGCCGTGGACGCCGACGGCAACATCGTCGACGGCGACCAGATCCTGGCCGTGCTGGCGCTGGCCATGAAGGACGCCGGCGAGCTGGTCGAGGACACCCTGGTGGCCACCGTGATGAGCAACCTGGGCCTGCACCTGGCCATGCGCGAGCACGGGGTCACCCTGCGCACCACCGCGGTCGGCGACCGCTACGTGCTGGAGGAGCTGCGCGCCAACGGCTACAGCCTCGGCGGCGAGCAGTCCGGCCACGTGGTGCTGCCCAGCCACGCCACCACCGGCGACGGCTTGCTCACCGCGCTGCGCCTGATGGCCAGGATGGCGGACACCGGCAAGTCCCTGGCCGACCTGGCCGGAGTGATGCGCCGCCTGCCGCAGGTACTCATCAACGTCAAGGTCACCGACAAGGCCGCGGTCGCCGCCGCCCCCTCGGTCGCCGAGGCGGTGGCCGAGGTGGAGGCCGAGCTGGCGGGCAACGGCCGGGTGCTGCTGCGCCCCTCCGGCACCGAGCAGCTGGTCAGGGTGATGGTGGAGGCGCCGACCCAGCAGGCGGCCCAGGACGCGGCCCAGCGGCTGGCCGAAGTGGTCGCCGCGGTGCGCTGACCACCCGGCACGCTAGGTTCGGGGCATGATCGCGATCGGCGTGCCCGAACTGCTGCTGCTGATGTTCGTGCTGGCCATGGGCGTGGTGGTGCTGGTCGCCGCGGTGCTGTCCGCACGGCGGAAGCGGCGGCAGCGGTAAGGGCACACGCCCCAGCCGGAGCCGGGTACATTTCTCTCCCAGACGTGGAAAGACCCTGGGGGCCGTGAGATGAGTGTTGAGGACAGGCTGGCCGCCGCGCTGCGACAGCAGTACGAGGCCACCCGGGAGAACGAGCTGCTCAGGGACATGCGCGAGTCCCAGGCGGCCAAGATCAAGGCCGAGTCCAAGGAAGCGGTCGACCAGCAGGGCAAGGTCACCGACCGGATGACCGCGCACATCACCGAGCTGGCCAAGCGGCAGCGCCGCGGCGGTGGCTGGGCGACCAGCTCGGTGATGGACCGCAACGACGGCCAGCTCAGCTTCGGCGTCGAGGACGAGGAAGAGGAACGCGGCTACCGGCCGGCCCCCTACGCCGCGCCCGTGCCGCCGCCCCCGCCGCCTCCGCCGCCGGTGGCCCCGCCACCCCCGGTCCGGCGCGCGCCTGCCCGCCGTCCGGCCGACGACGATGACGACTACGAACAGCAGTCCTGGCTGAGCTGAGCCCTCAGGGCAGGCGGAGCAGGGCCGCGACCACCGAGTGGTCCTGATCGGCCGAGACCACCACCGCCGGGCCGGTGCGCCCGGCGGTGAGCACGGCGATCAGCTGGAACAGTCCCACCGCCGCGCCGGTGTCGCCGAGCAGCGCGGCCGGATCCACCGCGGTGGCGCTCGGGAACAGTCCGGACAGCGCCACCGGGGCGCTGACCACCGCGACCCCGGCGGGATCGACCTGGTGCCGCGCCAGCAGTCGGCGCACGCAGTCGGCGGCCGCGTCCTGGACCCCGCCCACCACCGAGCCGAAGCCGAGCACCTCGGCCAGCACCGGCCGCCGGCCCGGCGGCTCCAGCAGCAGCACACCCGCGCCCTCGCCCAGCGGACCGGCGGCGACCGGGTACTGCTCTTCCAGCCAGGCGCGTTCCGGGGTCAGCTCCTCGGTGCCGCCGACCAGGGCGCGGGCGCACTGGCCGCCCTGGACGAGCCTGCTCGCGTAGCGCAGCGCGGTGAGCACGGCGGCCCGGCCACCGGCCACGGTCGCGTTCGGGCCGCGCAGGCCGTGCCGGATGGCGCAGATCGAGGCCGGACCGTTCATCAGCGCGAACGGCACCAGGGACGGTTCGATGAAGTAGGGCCTGCGCCGGGTCAGCGAGCCGCGCACCACGTTCGCCTGGGTGTGCGCGCTGCCGCTGGTGGTGCCCAGCACCAGCGCGGTGTCCTCCTCGGCCAGGCCGGGGCAGGCGGCGAGCAGTTCGCCGACGGTGAGCACGGCCAGCGCGGCGGCCCGGTCCATCGAGGCGGTGCCCCTCAGGCCGAGCTCGCCCTGGATGTCCAGGTCCGGCACCGCGAACCCGGCCGGTGGCCTGCCTTCGCGCAGGCCGGTGAGCAGGGTCGCGGTCCGCAGGCCGAAGGCGGATGCCGCGGCGTGCGCGGTGAGCGCCAGCCCGGTCACGCCGCCGCCCCGAGCAGCACGATGGCGTTGTTGCCGCCGAAGGCCAGTCCGTTGCTCTGCACCACGCGCAGCCGGGCGGGCAGGCTGGTGTTGGGCACGCAGTCGATCGGGCAGTCCGGGTCGGTGACCCGGTGGTTGATGGTCGGCGGGATGAAGCCCTCGGTGATGGCCAGCGCGCAGGCGGCCACGGACAGCGCGGTGGCCGCGCCCATGGTGTGGCCGAGCATCGACTTGAGCGAGACCGTGCGCGGCGGGCGCTCGCCGAAGACCTCGCGGATGGCCGCGGTCTCGGTGACGTCGTTGGCCTTGGTGCCGGTGCCGTGCGCGGAGATCAGGTCCACCTGCGCCGGCGTGAGTCCCGCGTTGGCCAGCGCGCGGGCCATGCCGCGGGCGATGCCGGAGCGCTCCGGCGCGACCTGGTGGTAGGCGTCGCAGCTGAGCCCGTAGCCGAGCAGCTCGGCGTAGATCCGCGCGCCCCTGGCCACCGCGGTCTCCCACGGCTCCAGCAGCAGCACCGCGGCCCCCTCGCCGGTCAGGATGCCCTGGCGGTCGGCGTCGAAGGGGCGGCACAGGTCGGGGGAGATGGTGCCGAGGCGGTAGAAGCTGGTGAAGGTCAGCCTGCACATGGCGTCCGCGCCACCGCAGAGGGCGAAGTCGGCCTCGCCGGAGCGGATCGCGTCGAAGCCGTTGCCGATCGCGTAGTTGCCCGCCGAGCAGGCCGTGCCCAGCGTGCACAGCTCCACCTGGCGCAGGCCCAGCTCGGCGGCGATGTCCAGGCACAGCCGGGAGGCGGGCACCTGCGCGGCCAGCGCCGGGTCCCGGTGCCCGCCCTCGGCCCGCAGGTCGGCCTCGACCAGCCGTTCCAGGGTGGGCGCGCCACCGTCGGTG
Source organism: Crossiella sp. NPDC003009 (assembly GCF_053591555.1). Classification (NCBI taxonomy): domain Bacteria; kingdom Bacillati; phylum Actinomycetota; class Actinomycetes; order Pseudonocardiales; family Pseudonocardiaceae; genus Crossiella; species Crossiella sp. NPDC003009. The sequence continues at coordinate 21,819 of NZ_JBSFUA010000069.1, forward strand.
GTGCCCATCGAGATGAGCCCGTACCCCTCGCGCAGCGCCGCCACGCTCTGCCCGGCGTCGCGCACGGCCATCCCGGCGGCGGCCGCGGCGAACTGGCCTGCCCGGCCCAGCTCGGCCGGATCGACCGTGTGCAGCCAGTCCGCGGGGTCGAAGTCCGTGACCTCGCAGCCGGTGGTGCGGTCGAAGCCCTGGGTGTCGAAGGCGCTGATCGGCCTGGCCCCGCTGCGGCCGGCGCGCAGCCCGTCCCGGAAGGCCCCGGCGCCGATCCCGATGCTGGAGACCACGCCGATCCCGGTGATCGCGACCCGCCTGCTCACGCCTGGCGCGCCCGGTCCAGCACGTCCAGCACGGCCTGCAGGTTGACCAGGTTCTCCAGCTCGGACTCGTCCACCTCGACGTCGTACTCGATCTCCAGGTTGGCCAGCAGCTCGATCAGCATCATCGAGTCGGCGCCCAGCTCGACGAACGAGGTCTCGGGCTGGATCAGCGCCTGCTCGACCCCGAGCACCCTGCTGATCACCGCGCGGATGCGTTCGACCTGGTCCTCCACGGGGTGTGCCGCCTTCCTCCGGTGCGCTGACGAGGTGTCCATTGAACTACGACACGGTAAGGTTCGGCGCCGACATCGACCTGCGGGGGATGAGATGCCGAATACGACTCAGGTGCTGGCCAGAGTGGTCGACTCCGATGTTTCCGACATATTCCTGATCGTGACCATGGCCGCGGCACTGGGCGCGCTGGTCATCTCGATCCTGGTGCTGGTGAAGCTGGGCAAAACCGGACACCGAGGTCAGCCTCCTGTGTCGTTCGGGCCGCCCCCTGGGCCACCCGGACCGGTGAGCCAGCCCTTCCAGCCGCAGCAGCCGGTGAATCCGGGGCAGCAGCCTCCCCCTGTATGGGGTCAGTCGCAGGGGTGACCTGACCCCTGGTCTTACACCCGGAGTGTTCGCCCGGTCGGCGGAACCGCTGAACCGTGTGTGCCGGGCTGGCCGGTGTGCCACAGTGAGCGCAGGCCTGAGTGCGGGCCGGGCGCCGCGCGCGGTGTGCGCGCGCAAACCGTTGACCGCCGCCGGGAACGGCTGGCGGAACGGCGACGTCTGCGTTGTGAACACTCCAATGGGGAGGAAGGGACCGTGGCAGGTTACGGATCTGATCCGGGGACGATGACCCGGGTCGCCAACTCCATCGCAGACGGTGCGACCAAGACCAGTGAGGCCGTCAAGGACTTCGTGGCCACCCAGGCCAACCCGGCGGACTTCGGCGTGAAGCACCAGGACAAGGGCGGTCCCTACCGCGAGGGTGTGCAGAAGCTGGCCGACGGGGTCAAGGGCATGGTCGAGTCGATGACCGCCTTCTCCAACAAGGTCAAGCAGTCCGCGGGCACCTACCGCGGCTCTGACTCCAACAACGCCGGCACTGTGCGTGGCTCCGGGAGCAAGTGATGGCAAAGAGTGACTGGGAAGAAGTCAAGGCGATCCTTGACAACCCCAACGTCAACCCGGACACCAAGCGGGAAATCCTCGACGAGTACCTGGACACGCGCGAGGACGACCGCATTGACGACGAGCACAAGAAGTACATCAAGGAGTACTCGCCGGGGCACGATCTCGACGACGAGGACGAGAGCGAGTTCGACGGCGACGATGACGACGAGGACGAGGAACAAGAGCTCGACGAAGCGGTAGCCAAGGGCAAAAAAGAGGCTACCGACGCGGACAACAAAGAGGGCAGCGACAAGAAGGCCACCGACGCCAACAACCAGGCGAAGGACAAGATCGGCAAGGCCCAGGCGCCCACCCTGGCCGAGGGCACGGTCAAGAACTCCAACGAGCTGTTCGACCCGGCGGCCGCCAGCCTGGAGATGTTCAAGCGCTTCCTGCCCGCCTGGAACCTGCGCGGCAAGGGCGTCGACTACCAGACCAAGATCCAGCTGCGCTGGGAAGAGCAGAAGAACATCGACTTCCGCAAGTTCCTGCTGGAAGCCGATGAGTTCAACAAGGCCAAGGCCGCGGTCGACCAGTACGTGGACGACATCGACGGCCAGCTGATCAGCCTCTACGGCGCCTGGGACGGCAAGGCCGCCAGCGCCTCCAGCCAGCACTACAGCGGCGCGGTGCGCCCGCAGCTGGACCAGCTGGTCAAGCAGCTCGGCGGCGCCAGCGAGACGCTGACCAAGGCGGTCGGCGAGATCTACCGGGCGTGCAAGCTCAAGTGCGAGGAGCTGACCAACGCCTTCACCCTGACCATCGCGGGCGCGCCGCCGGAGATGGCCAAGAAGATCGTCACCATCGCGACGCAGGGCCTCACCGGCGACGACGACGCGCAGCGCAACCAGATCAAGGAGGTGGCGAGCTGGCTGGACCGCACGACCGGCAGCGCCACCTCGCGCGCGCTGGACGATGACGACTGTGGGGACCTCGAGGAATCCACCAAGACGATGGTGCGCGAGACCTGTCAGAAATGGGCCGACGGTCCCTTCGACAAGGAGTTCGGCGGCAAGCTCACCCAGTTCGAGAACTCCTGCAACGCCGCGGTGACCACGGTCAACGCGCAGTGGGACTCGATCAACAACTTCCTCAAGGGCTACGAGCCGAAGTTCCCCAAGGAGGGCTCCGGCGGCGGCGGTGAGACCGGCGGCAACGGCGGCGGTGGCACCGGTTCCGGCGGTGGTGGCGGCGGTGGCACGGGTTCCGGTGGTGGCGGTGGTGGCGGCGGCATGCCCAAGCCGCCTCCGATGCCGGAGCTGCCCAAGCCCGAGGTGCCCGACCCCTCGAAGCTGATGGACCAGACCGACCCGTCCAAGGTGAAGGTGCCCAACGACGAGCAGACGGTCACCATCGACGACGGCAGCGGGCGCAAGATCCAGGTGACCGAGCCGACGGACGACGGCAAGGTCAAGATGATGATCACCGGTCCGGATGGCAAGCCGAAGCCGTACGAGATCGACTTCCAGCTGCCCGGCGAGAAGCCCGGCCAGCCCGGCGGGATCCCTGGTCAGCCCGGTGGACCCGGCCAGCAGGGCGGGACGCCCGGGGTGCCGCACGAACGGCTGGACGTCTCCGGCAAGCCCGGGGGCGAGCAGCCGACCCAGATCAAGCCCGGTCCGGACGGGACCGCCTCGTTCCGGGACGGCAACTCGCTGATCACCACCCAGCTGGTGCCCGGCACGGACGACCAGATGAAGGTCACCGTGGACAACATGGACGGCAAGCCGCCGACCACGTACACGGTGAACTTCGAGGACGAGGCCAAGGGCGGCCCCGGCCAGGGTGGTCCCGGCGCCCAGAGCGGTCCCGGCGGCCAGGGTCAGGGTGGCCAGGGCGGGATGCCGCGGCCGATGCCGATGATGGGCGGCGAGCCGGGTGAGATCCGCCAGGGCGGCCCGGCGCGGCCTGAGCCGATGCAGTTCCAGCAGGGCGGCCCGTACCAGCCCGAACCGGCCTACGGGCGGATGGAGCCCGGTCCCGGTCAGCACCTGCAGACCGAGCCCGCCTACGGACGCCATGGCGAGCCGATGATGCCGCAGGGCGCCCAGGGTGGTCCGCCGCCCGGGTGGCAGGGTGGCCCGCCGCAGGGGCCGCCGCCTGGCTGGCAGGGTGGTCCGCCGCCGCAGGGCTGGGGCGGTCCGCCGCCCGGGTTCCCGCCGCAGGGACCCCCGCCTGGGTGGCAGGGTGGTCCGCCGCCGGGGATGCCGTGGCAGCACGAGCCGATGCCCGCGCAGCACGGCGGTCCGCCGCCTCCGCCGCCCCCGCCGCCTGGCTGGCAGCCGCCGCCCCCGCCGCCGCAGTTCGTCGGCAACGACCAGGGTGGCTGGCAGGGTGGCCCGCAGCACGGTGGCCCGCAGCATGGTGGTCCGCCGCCTCCGCCGCCGAACTGGCAGCCGCCGCCTCCGCCGAACTGGGGCGGTCCGCAGCCGGGCTTCAACGGCGGGCCGTTCCCGCCGCCGGGCTTCGTCGACGGCACCGCGACGGCCTCAGCCGCCGGGGGCAGCTACGACGGTGGCTACACCCAGTCCTCCGCCGGTGGCGGCAGCCTGGGCAACCCGTCCGCGGGCAGCGCGTTCGGTGGCGGGCCGGACCAGCCCTCCGCCGGTGGCGCGGGGCTCTCGGACACCAACAGCCCGCAGGCCGGCGGCTCCGGTGGAGCGGGACTGGCCTCGGTGCCCGATGGCGCGGCCTGGAACCAGCAGCAGATGGGCGGCCAGCCCCCGGCGGGCGCGCCGATGGGCGGCGGCATGCCGATGGGCGGCGGCGCGGGCGCCGGTGGCGGCCAGGGCGGCGACCAGGAACGGCAGAGCAGCAACTGGCGCACGCAGGGCCAGTACTTCTCCGTCGACGAGGAGGGGGAGCGGAAGTGGGTCAACCCGGTGCTGGGTGACGACGGCTTCCGCGACCGCTGAGCACGCACGCGTATGACCACGCGGAAGGGCGGCCGGTGACCGGACCGCAGTGGGGACAGGGACCGGGCGGCTACCCGCCGCCCGGCTTCGTCCCAGGGCCGCCAGGAACGCCGCCACCGGGGCTGCTGCCGCCGATGATGCGGAAGCCGCCGCTGGTGGCGGTGGTGGTCGCGTTCGTCTGGGTGATCGTCAGCGCCGGGGTGGAGGTCGGTTTCGGGCTGAGTGTGGCCGGTGGCAGCCGCCTTGGCGGGTTCCACCTCGGTGTCGGGCACCTGCCCAACGACATCCTGGGCTACTACGCGATCCCCGGCGCGATGCTGCTGACCTTGATCTTCGCGGTGCTGACCCTGTTCCGGCAGAACTGGGCGGCTGATCGAGAAGCTGCCCGCCGGGCTGGACATGGTCGAGCTGCTGGTGCGGATCTGGTTCGTGGTGCTCTGGCTGATCGGCATCCTGCTGTACGTGCTGCCGCCGGTGAACCGGGCGCTGAGCAAGCCGCGGCCGCGAGGGTTCGCGCCGCCGTACCCCGGGTGGGGCCAGCCGCCGAGCGGCTGATCAGCGGTGTGCGGCCGTGGGCAGCGGGCCCCGGGTGTAGTCGATCGTGCAGCCGCGGACCTCTTCCTCCAGCAGCGCGCTGTAGGCGCGGGTGCCGGTGAGGATGCGTAGCAGGAACGCGGTGGTCAGCGCCTTGGTCAGCTTCTGGGTGGTGTGGTGGGACCGGCCGTCCAGCAGCAGGTCGCTCCAGTGCCTGCCCTCGGTGAAGGCCAGGTGGGTGGCCTTGGTGATGCCGCGCAGCTGCACCGGTCCGGCCCAGGCCTGGGCGACCGGTTCGACGTGGCCCACGGTCGGCGCGACCAGGTCCTGCACCGCGGACAGGTGCAGGCCTGGCATGGCGCAGCGGTGGGCGGCGTCCAGTGCCGAGGGGCGGGTCTCCGACAGCGCCATGGTGACCACGGCGCGGACCCGCTCGTCCTCGGCGGCGGCCAGCACGGCCGCGCCGCCGCCCATGGAGTGACCGGCCACGGCCAGCCGTTCCGGGTGCACGCTGATCTGGCCCTCGCCGAGGCGGACGCCGGTGCAGACGTCCAGCGTGGTGCGCAGGTCGGCGGCGAGCAGGCGGTGGCTGGGCAGCGCGCCGGTGTGCGTGCCGGGGGCCGCGACCACGATGCCCCAGGACGCCAGGTGCTTGAGCAGGCCCAGGTAGCGGCGGGCCGGTTGCAGCCAGCCGTGCCCGAAGGCCACCGCGGGCAGCCCGAGGCCCTGGGCTGGGGTGAGGATCACACCGGGCAGGCCGATCAGGCCCAGGTCGCCGCGCAGCACCTTGTGCGGACCGGGGCGGGTCAGCGTCACCAGCGCCTGCTTGGCCGTCAGGGCCTTGACCGCGCGTGCCATGCCCCGGACGGTAGTGGATACCGCCCCGCCCGGCTGGCGTCGGCCCGAGGTTTGGACCAATCCGACTCCGCTGACGGCAGCGCCTACCCTGTCCCGAGTGTGCGGGATCGTGGGATACGTAGGACATCGACCAGCTCTGACCGTCGTGCTGGACGGGTTGCGGCGGCTGGAGTACCGGGGCTATGACTCGGCGGGCGTGGCCGTGCTGGACGGCGGCGGCGGACTGGCCGTGGAGCGCAAGGCCGGGCCGCTGGTCAACCTGGAGACCAGGCTGGACGAGGTCGGCAGGGACGGCTTCGCCGGCACCAGCGGCATGGGCCACACCCGGTGGGCCACGCACGGCGCGCCGACCGACCGGAACGCGCACCCGCACCGGGACGGCACCGGCAAGCTGGCCGTGGTGCACAACGGGATCATCGAGAACTTCATCGCGCTGCGCGCCGAGCTGGAGGCCGCCGGGGTCGAACCGGCCAGCGACACCGACAGCGAGACCGCGGCGCACCTGATCGCCGCCGCCTACCGCGACGGGGAGACCGCCGGTGACCTGGCCGCCTCGGTGCGGCTGGTCTGCCGCCGCCTGGAGGGCGCGTTCACCCTGGTCGTCACGCATGCCGACCACCCGGACCTGATCATCGCCGCGCGGCGGTCCTCGCCGCTGGTGGTCGGGGTCGGCGAGGGGGAGAACTTCGTCGCCTCCGATGTGGCCGCCTTCATCGAGCACACCCGCGACGCGGTCGAGCTGGGCCAGGACCAGGTGGTCGAGCTGACCCGCGCCGGATACCGGGTCACCGACTTCCACGGCGAGGACGCGCCGTGTACGCCGTTCCACGTGGACTGGGACCTCGCGGCCGCGGAGAAGGGCGGCCACGAGTACTTCATGCTCAAGGAGATCGAGGAGCAGCCCGACGCGCTGGCCAACACGCTGCGCGGGCACTTCCAGGACGGCCGGATCGTGCTCGACGAGCAGCGGCTGTCCGACCAGGACCTGCGGGACGTGGACAAGGTCTTCGTGGTGGCCTGCGGGTCGGCCTACCACTCGGGGCTGGTCGCCAAGTACGCCATCGAGCACTGGACCCGGCTGCCCGTGGAGGTCGAGCTGGCCAGCGAGTTCCGCTACCGGGACGCGGTGCTGGACCGCTCCACCCTGGTGGTGGCGGTCTCCCAGTCCGGCGAGACCGCGGACACCCTGGAGGCGGTGCGGCACGCCCGCGAGCAGAAGGCCCGCGTGCTGGCGGTCTGCAACACCAACGGCGCGCAGATCCCGCGCGAGTCCGATGCGGTGCTCTACACCCACGCCGGGCCGGAGATCGGGGTCGCCTCCACCAAGGCGTTCCTGGCCCAGATCGCGGCCAACTACCTGGTCGGCCTGGCCCTGGCGCAGGCCCGCGGCACCAAGTACCCGGACGAGGTGGCGCGGGAGTTCCACGAGCTGGAGGCGATGCCGGCCGCGGTCAGCCAGGTGCTGTCCACAGTGGACCGGATGCGCGAGCTGGCGCCGGAGCTCGCCGACGCCAAGGCGGTGCTGTTCCTCGGCCGCCACGTGGGCTACCCGGTGGCGCTGGAGGGCGCGCTCAAGCTCAAGGAGCTGGCCTACATGCACGCCGAGGGCTTCGCCGCCGGTGAGCTCAAGCACGGGCCGATCGCGCTGATCGAGGAGGGGCTGCCGGTCGTGGTGGTCATGCCCTCGCCGAAGGGCAGGGCGGTGTTGCACAGCAAGCTGCTGTCCAACATCCAGGAGATCAGGGCCCGCGGCGCGCGCACCATCGTGATCGCCGAGGAGGGCGACGAGACGGTGCGGCCCTTCGCCAACGACCTGATCGAGCTGCCCGCGGTGCCCACCCTGTTGCAGCCGCTGGTCTCCACCATCCCGTTGCAGGTGCTGGCCGCGGAGATCGCCCGCGCGCGCGGCTACGACGTGGACAAGCCGCGCAACCTGGCCAAGTCGGTCACCGTCGAGTGAGCGGGGTCTGGGGCGCCGACCGGGTCAGGGCGGCCGAGCACGCGGTGTTCCAGCGGGTCCCCGAGGGCGCGCTGATGCGCAGGGCCGCCTTCGGCCTGGCCACCTACGCCATCGGCATGCTGGAAGACCTGACCGGCGGCGTGTCCGGGCGGCGGGTGGCGCTGCTGGTGGGCGCGGGCAACAACGGCGGGGACGCGCTGTGGGCCGGGCACTTCCTGCGGCGGCGCGGGGTCGCCGTCGAGGCAGTGCTGCTGAGCCCGGAGCGGGCGCACCCGGCCGGGCTGGCCGCGCTGCGCCGCTCCGGCGGCCGGATCGCCACCGACCACCTGGCCGCGGTGCGGGCCGCCGACCTGGTGCTGGACGGCATCGTCGGGTTGTCCGCGCGCGGTCCGCTGCGTCCTGCGGCGGCTGAGCTGGTCGAGCAGGTCGAGGCCCCGATCCTGGCGGTGGACCTGCCCAGCGGCGTGGATCCGGACACCGGCGTGGTGTCCGGCCCCGCCGTGCACGCCGCCGCCACGGTGACCTTCGGCTGCCTGAAGCCGGTGCACGTGCTGGCCGCCGGGCACTGCGGCGAGGTCTGCCTTGTCGACATCGGCATCGGCGACGACCTGGGCGAACCCGAGCTGGTGGTGCTCTCCGACGCCGAGGTCGGCGCCCGCTGGCCGGTGCCCGGCGCGAGCGATGACAAGTACACCCAGGGCGTCACCGGCCTGGCCGCCGGTTCCGCGGTCTACCCCGGCGCGGCGGTGCTGGCCACCGGCGCGGCCATCCGGGCCACCTCCGGCATGGTGCGCTACGCGGGCGAGGCCGCCGACCCGGTGCGGGACCGCTGGCCGGAGGTGGTGGCCACCGGCTCGGTCACCGACGCCGGCCGGGTGCAGGCCTGGGTGGTCGGCCCCGGCCTCGGCACCGGCACCGCGGAGGCCGAGGTGCTGCGCCAGGTGCTGGCCGCCGGGGTCCCGGTCTGCGCGGACGCCGACGCGATCACCCTGCTGGCGGCGGACGAGTCGCTGTGGGACGTGCGCGATCCGGACACCCCGATGGTGCTCACCCCGCACGACCGCGAGTTCGCCAGGCTGGCCGGTGAAGTCGGCGACGACCGGGTGGCCGCGGCCCGCCGCGCCGCGCAGCGCACCAACGCGGTGGTGCTGCTCAAGGGCCACGCCACCGTGATCGCCGCGCCGGACGGCCGGGTGCTGGTCAACCCGGCCCGCTCGGCCTGGCTGGCCACCGCCGGATCGGGTGACGTGCTCTCCGGGCTGATCGGCGCGCTGCTGGCCGGAGGCATGGACCCGCTGCTGGCCGCGGGCTGCGCGGTGCGCGCGCACGAGGTGGCCGGGCAGCTGGCCGCGCGGGACGCGCCGACCTCGGCCTCGGTGCTGGTGGACGTGTTGCCCGAGGCGATCCGCGCGCTGCGGTCGGCATCCGGGTTGGGAACCGGCAGTTCCAGTATTTGAGGGTGCCGACTCACCGCAGGTGTCCATAGGGTGGTCCCAGGTGTGCGAGGACGGACACAGCGGGGTGAGTGGATGAGCCAGATCCGCGTCTTGGGCGAGCCGGTCGAGCGGGGCGAGGAGGTGCTCACACCCGCGGCGCTGGAGTTCGTGGCCGGGTTGCACCGGGCCTTCGGGGCGCGGCGGCGCGAGCTGCTCGCCCGGCGGGCTGAGCGCAGGGCCCAGGCCGCGGCGGACCGGCGGCTGGACTTCCTGCCGGAGACCAGGGAGATCCGCGAGTCCGAGTGGCGGGTGGCGCAGGCCCCTGCCGACCTGCGGGACCGGCGGGTGGAGATCACCGGGCCGACCGAGCGCAAGATGGCGATCAACGCGCTCAACTCCGGGGCCAAGGTGTGGCTGGCCGACCTGGAGGACGCGAACACCCCACACTGGCGCAACGTGGTCTCCGGCCAGGTCAACCTGGCCGACGCGGTGCGCAAGACGATCGAGCTGAGCACGCCGGAGGGCAAGCGGTACGCGCTGCGCGAGGACGTCGAGCACGCGGTGATCGTGGTGCGGCCGCGTGGCTGGCACCTGGACGAGGCGCACCTGCTGGTCGACGAGGAGCCGGTGGCCGGGGCGCTGGTGGACTTCGGGCTCTACTTCTTCCACAACGCGGCCGAGCTGCTTGCCCGCGGCAGCGGCCCCTACTTCTACTTGCCCAAGCTGGAAAGCCACCTGGAAGCCCGGCTGTGGAACGACGTGTTCAGCCAGGCTCAGGCCGAGCTCGGCATCCCGCAGGGCACCGTGCGGGCTACCGTGCTGATCGAGACCATCCCGGCCGCCTTCGAGATGGACGAGATCCTCTACGAGCTGCGCGAGCACGCCGCCGGGCTGAACGCGGGCCGCTGGGACTACCTGTTCAGCATCATCAAGACCTTCCGCGACTCCGGGCCCGAGTTCGTGCTGCCCGACCGCAACAGCGTCACCATGACCGCGCCGTTCATGCGGGCCTACACCGAGCTGCTGGTGCGCACCTGCCACCGGCGCGGCGCCTTCGCCATGGGCGGGATGGCCGCGTTCATCCCGAACCGGCGCGACCCCGAGGTCACCGCGACCGCGCTGGCCAAGGTGCGCGAGGACAAGCAGCGCGAGGCCGAGGACGGCTTCGACGGGTCCTGGGTGGCCCACCCCGACCTGGTGCCGGTCTGCCGCGAGGTCTTCGACGCGGTGCTCGGCGATGCGCCGAACCAGCTGGGCCGGGCCAGGGAGGACGTGCAGGTCAAGGCCGAGCAGCTGCTGGACGTGGCCTCCGCGGAGGGGGCGGCGACCGCGGCCGGGCTGCGCAGCGCGGTGGACGTCGGAGTGCGCTACATCGCCTCCTGGCTGGCCGGCAACGGCGCGGCGGCCATCCACAACCTGATGGAGGACGCGGCCACCGCGGAGATCTCCCGGTCCCAGCTGTGGCAGTGGATCTACAACGACGTCGGCCTGGACACCGGCGAGCCGGTCACCGCGGACCTGGTGCGCCGGGTGCTGGCCGAGGTCACCGCGCACCTGCGCGGCGAGCACCTGCCCAACCTCGACCTGGCGGCCGAGGTGTTCGAGCAGGTGACGCTGGCCCAGGAGTACCCCGACTTCCTCACTCTGCCCGCATACCAGCGGATCGTCACGACCTAGGAGAGTCCACAGTGGACCTGGAAGCGATCGCGGGCGAACTCGACCGGCAACTATCCACTGTGGACTTCGAACGGGATCGGGCCTATCCGGGCGATCCCGGCGGGCGGCAGCCGGTGCACACCGTCTACGTGCCCGCCGACCGGGTCCGGCCCGGACTGGCCGCGGCCCAGATGCCCAGGTGCTCGTTGGTGAACACCTCTACATAGGAG
>NZ_JBSFUA010000070.1:0-32821 GCF_053591555.1 Crossiella sp. NPDC003009
AGCTCACGCTGTATGCGACCGAGCTTGTTGATCACTTCCACCATGTGCACCGGGATGCGGATGGTGCGGGCCTGGTCGGCCATGGCACGGGTGATGGCCTGCCGGATCCACCACGTGGCGTAGGTGGAGAACTTGTAACCTTTGGTGTAGTCGAACTTCTCCACCGCGCGGATCAGACCCAGGTTGCCCTCCTGGATGAGGTCCAGGAACGCCATGCCGCGACCGGTGTAGCGCTTGGCGAGGCTGACCACCAGGCGGAGGTTGGCCTCCAGCAGGTGGTTCTTGGCGCGCTCGCCGTCCCGGATGATCCAGCGCAGGTCGCGGCGCATCTGGGTGGAGAGCTGCGCGCCCTCCTCCTCGATCTGGCGGTAGCGCTCGGCGGCGTACAGCCCGGCTTCGATGCGCTTGGCCAGGGCCACTTCCTCTTCGGCGTTGAGGAGGGCGACTTTGCCGATCTGCTTGAGGTAGGCGCGAACCGAGTCGGCGGAGGCGGTCAGCTCGGCGTCCTTGCGGGCCTGCCGCAGCGCCTCCGACTCCTCCTCGTCCCAGACGAAGTCACCCGACTTCTGCGGCTCCTCCGCGACCGGTTCCGGCTCGTCGACGACGAGGTCGGCCTCCAGGTCGATCTCTTCCTCGATGTCCTCAAGCACCGGCTCGTCGCCGTCGGCGGCCTTGGTGGCAACCGCCTTGCCACCGGGACCAGCCTTCGCGGCGGTCTTCTTCGCCGGGGCCTTGGCCGCGGTCTTGCCCGCGGCGGCCTTGGTGGTCCGGGCCGCGGGCTTCTTGGCGGCGGTCTTGGCCGCCGTTTTCGCCGGGGCCTTGCGGGCCGGGGTAGTCGCCTGCTCGTCGGCCTCCAGTGCGGGGGAAGGCCGGGTAGCGGTGTCTGCGGTGGCCACGTACGCCCTTTCGCGGGGTTCGTTCACTGGCAGACCAAGGGCGCGAACCTAGGCCGCCGGAAGTGTTCGGGGGAGTGCCCACGGCGCAGAGTGCCGCGGGCGCCCACCATTGTAACGACGACAGCGGTCCGGCCGTTGCGGGCCGGGACCGGGAAATCAGCCGTGCAGCCGGGCCGCGGCGCTGGCCGCGCCGACGATTCCGGCGTCGTTCTTCAGCGTCGCCGCGACCACCTCGGTGCGGGCCTCCAGCAGCGGCAGCCACTTGTGCGCCTTCTTGCTGACCCCGCCGCCCGCGATCACCAGGTCCGGCCACACCAGGTCCTCCAGCACCCGCAGGTACCGGGTCACCCTGGGCGCCCACTCCTCCCAGGACAGGTCCAGGTCCTCCTTGACCGAGGCCGCGGCCTGCTTCTCCGCGTCGTGCCCGTCGACCTCGAGGTGGCCGAACTCGGTGTTCGGGACCAGCTTGCCGTCCAGGAACACCGCGCTGCCGATACCGGTGCCGAAGGTCAGCAGGACCACCGTGCCGTCCTTGCCCGCGCCCGCGCCGAAGCGCATCTCGGCCAGCCCGGCCGCGTCGGCGTCGTTGAGCACGACCACCTCGGCGGTGGAGCGGCCCAGCTTCGAGGCGAACAGGGCGGCCGCGTCCGTGCCGATCCAGCCGGGGTCGACGTTGGCCGCGCTGTGCGCGACACCCCGCTTGACCACACAGGGCAGGGTGACGCCGACCGGTCCCTCCCAGCCGAACTTCCCGACGATCTCCGCGACCACGTCGGCGACCGCCTCCGGCGTCGACGGCTGCGGGGTGGGGATGCGTAGCCGCTCGCCCTCGAGCACACCGGTTTCGAGGTCCACGACACAGCCCTTGATGCCGGAGCCGCCGATATCGACTCCGAACCCTCGGGTAGCGCTCATCCCCGTGGTCCTTCCTGTTCGATTCAGAAACGTGGTGCGCAGACCATAACGTTGATGTGGTCGTATGGTCCCGTGGGTCTGGCTGATGAGGTACCGACGTTGGTGGACGCGTCCCGTTTGCGCACCGTCGCGATCGAGGTGGCGAGCGAGGCCGGGGAGCTGGTCGCGGCCATGAGAGGTGGTCAGCGCCGGTTCTCGGGCGCTGTGGACACCAAGAGCACGGCCACCGACGTGGTCACCGCCGCCGACCGCGCGGCAGAGGAACTGATCCGCTCCCGCCTGGCGGAACTACGTCCCGAGGACGGGGTCCTGGGCGAGGAAGCCGGCGACGACGCGGCAGGCGCCAGGGTGCGCTGGGTGGTCGACCCGATCGACGGCACGGTGAACTACCTCTACGGCCTGCCGCAGTACGCGGTCTCGGTCGCCGCCGAGGTCGACGGGCTGGCGGTGGCCGCCGCCGTGGTCGAACCCGCCGCGGGCCGGGTGTGGAGCGCCGCCCGCGGCCAGGGCGCCACCCTGGACGGCGAGCCACTGCGCGCCTCGGCCACGACGGAGCTGTCGCTGACGCTGCTCGCGACCGGGTTCGCGTACCAGGTGGAGCGGCGGTCGCGGCAGGCTGACCTGGCTGCCCTGCTGGCTCGCGAGGTGCGGGATCTGCGGCGAAGCGGGTCGGCGGCGATTGATCTGTGCTCGGTGGCGGCGGGGTGGGTGGACGCGTATTTCGAGCATGGGCTTGGGCATTGGGACTGGGCGGGCGGCGGGTTGATCGCCGAGGAGGCTGGGGCGGTGGTGCGGCGGCCGAGTGGGTATGGGTTGAACTCGGCTGGGGTGAATCAGGTTGGGCCCAATCCGGCTGGGTCGGATCCGGTTGGATCAAATCCGATCGGGTCGAATCCGGTCGGGTCGAATCCAGCGGGGGCGGATCCGGCGGTGTCGGACCCGCGTGCGGCGAACCCGGACGGCCTGGGTGCTGACATCACGCTTGCTGTTGCGCCCGGTGTGGCGGCAGAACTGACAGAACTGCTACGTCGGTCCGGGGCGTCAGAGGTGTGATTGGCCAACCACTCACTGACGGCTGGCTGGTGCCGCCGACTGGTGAGTGGTAGGCCACTCAGTCATCGCAGCTCCTGTGGAGGGTCCCGGGAGAGTGATTGGTCCACCACTCACTGATGGCGACCTGCGGCGGGTCGAGCGCCTGAAGGGCCGGAGAGTGCCGGTGGGGGCGCGGAGGCCTGAACTGCACGCAGCCTTGAGTCGCGGTCCGTCCTGAATCGCGGTCCGTCCTGAACCGCGCTCCGTCTGAACGGTGCAGCCCTGAAGTGCGCAGAGGCCTGAACCGCAGACAGTCTCGAGCCGCGGACAGTCTCGAATTGGCGGGCCGAGGGTCCTCGAGTGAGTGGTTGACCACTCACTCGGGCGAGGGAAGCAGGCGTTCGCGCACGCTGCACCCCGCAGGGGGCCACATGGGCAGGGTCAAGTCGGGCGCGGCGCACTGTGAGTGGTTGACCACTTACTTATCGCGGTGTCCGGTGACTGTGGTGTTGGTGATGGCGTCGGCGGCTGCCGTGTCAGGCGGCCGCGATGTCATTGACTGCGGCGTCAGGCTGCTGCGATGCCGGTGGTTGCGGTGCGAGGTAACCGCTGACGATTGTGGCTGCCGCGTCCCGTGAGTGCCGCCTCCGGTGAACTGCTGCGTCCGGTGATCGGTGCGTCCGGCGACTGCGGTCTCCCACAACTCCCGCGACCGAGCGATTCCAGCACCCCGGGCGCCTCCAGCCAGCCGAGCATGAGTGGCAGGCCACTCACACCCCGACGCCCGCCCGGAGAATCCCCGGACGGGCGTCGGTCGAGCGGTTCAGCGCCAGGCTGGTTCTGTGCCGGGCTGGTTCCGTACCGGCCTAGCAGTGCACGTTGCGCGCCGCCGCCAGGAGTTCGGCGTCGAGTTGCGGTGGTGGGGGAGCGGCTTGCTGGCCGCCTCGTTCTGGTTGCTGGTCGGCCCACTCCTTGAGCTTCTCCAGGAGTTGGCGGGTGCTGGAGGAGGGCTTGATGCCGTCGAACTTCTTGCCCAGCACGACGTCCACGGTGGAGTCCTGGCGCTCGTCCCTGACCAGTTGCACGCACGGGGCCAGCAGGCTCAGGGTGCGGGCCGCGCCGGCGCCATTGGGGCCGTAGCGGAGTTGGCCGTGGCAAGTGAGCTTGCTGTCGTAGACCGGGTCGTCGCTGGGTTCGCCCGCTTTGTTGAAGCCGAAGCCCATCAGTTCCTCGTTGACCAGCTTGCCCTGTCCGCGCAGGCCACCGCCGTTGAGCACGCGCAGCTTGATGTCAGAGGCCGGCCACGGGTCGGTCTTGTCCAGCGCGTCCCTCGGCTGGCCCTGACCCTCGTACGGCTTCTTGCCGGCCTCCACCGCGGGCGGTGGGTCGCAGCGGACCGCGGCCTCGGCGTCACCCACGTTGCCGAAGACCTTGGTCCACACAAAAGTCGCTATCACGCCGAGCAGGACCAGGATGACCAGCGCCGGCAGCGGGCGTCGCCTCCGATAACGTCCGAGGCCCTGCCTCACGCTCCCCGCAGCCACGTCCTCCGCCCTCCCCGGCGTTGTCCGCCATCGCCTGTACGCACGTCGACGATCAGCCTAGGCGGTAACGGCTCAGCATGCGTGACGAGATTCGTCTTCCTTTGTCGGCCGATGGGGTGCTGCTGACCACATCCACCGCGCTTCCGGGTGACCCAGTGAACGCACCGGACCGCGATGGGCTACCCTCTCGGCGCTCCGGCCCGCCGGTAAGCCGATTTACCTGATCGACTTCGCCAGGGGCGCCGGGTTCTCGAGAAGAGACGGCCGTCACTGGGGACGGCGGGCACAAATCGGTGCGCTGGAACGTTAACCAGCGGCACGAACCACCATCTTGAGTAAAACGCAGGGGTGACTACACGATGGCGACCGACTACGACGCACCGCGCCGTGGCGAGACCGACGACCTCGCCGAGGACTCGCTTGAAGAGCTGAAGGCGCGGCGCAACGAGACGCAGTCCGGGGTGGTCGACGTCGACACCGACGCGCCGGACGAGAACTTCGAGCTGCCCGGCGCCGACCTGTCCGGCGAGGAGCTGACCGTCAAGGTGCTCCCGAAGCAGGACGACGAGTTCACCTGTTCCCGTTGCTTCCTGCTGCACCACCGCAGCAGGCTGTCCAGGGAGAAGGATGGGCAGTACATCTGCCGCGACTGCGACTGAGCAGGGCTTCCGCGGCCAACGAGGTCAGGCACCAGCCCGGGGACGGCTGGTGTCCTGACCAAGGGGTCTGACCGGGAGGGCTAACTGGCGCGCTTGGCCGCCTCGGCGCGCAGCAGCTCCGCGAGCTGCTCGGCCCGCCTGGTGCTGAACAGCCAGTACGGCGTGGGGTCCGCCGGGTCGGTCAGCTCGACCAGCACGGCGGGCCCGACCCAGCCCCGGTGCGCCACGAACGCGGCCGGGTCCAGGTCCCGGCCCATCGCCGGGCGCTTCTCGTTGACATCCAGCGCGGTGACCCTGCCGACGAACTCCAGCGGCAGGTGCGCCTCGCCCACCCACAGCTCGCCGTCCTTGACCTGCACCCGCTGCCTGCCCAGCCACAGCATGGTCACCACGACCAGCGGCACCAGCAGCAGGTACGGCAGCCACGAGCGCACTCCCGGGTACCCCATGTGGATCTCCGCGGCCAGCAGCACCGCACCGGCCAGCGGCAGCGGCCAGCCCCACCACGGGACGTAGAGCCGCTCACTGAAGAGGACATCCCCGGTCGTATCGACCGCGCGCGCGTTCCTGCTCACGGGCACCAGGGTAATGTCGCCCGCCGTGCCCAGCGTTGAGGTGCTCCTGACCCGGCTCGATCCGGATGTGCCCGTCCCGTCCTACGCCCGCCCCGGCGACGCGGGCGCCGATCTGGTGACCACCAGCGACCTGGTGCTGCCACCGGGGGAGCGCGCGGTGGTCGGCACCGGGATCGCGATCGCCCTGCCCATCGGGTTCGCCGCTTTTGTGCACCCGAGGTCGGGGCTGGCGGCCAGAGCGGGGCTCAGCGTGGTCAACACACCTGGCACCATCGACGCCGGGTACCGGGGCGAGATCAAGATCTGCCTGGTCAACCACGACCTGCGCGAGCCGATCACGCTGCACCGCGGCGACCGGATCGCCCAGCTGGTCATCCAGCGGGTGGAACAGGCCGAGTTCCGCGAGGTCGGCGAACTGCCGGAGTCCGTGCGCGGCGCGGGTGGCTACGGGTCGACCGGGGGAGCCGCGGTACTGGCCGGTCAGCGAGCCGGGCACAACGGCGGCTCGCCTGAAGTGACGGAGGTCTGAGGGGATGTTCGGGTTCGGGCGTCGCGGCAAGCGGCGCAAGGCGGCAGGCGGGCAGGGGCACGCCCTCGGCGCGGAGCAGGGCGGCGAGCACGACGCCCTGCCTGCCGAGGACGGCTTCGACGGGCCCTACGACGAGAAGGAAGCGCCTGCCGACCAGGTGTCCCGGCTCGACCTGGGCTCGGTCCGGCTGCCGGTGCCCGACGGCACCCAGCTCCAGGTCGAGGTGGCGCCGGAAGGCGAGGTGCAGGCCGTGCACCTGGTGACCCCGGTGGCCAGGCTCACCGTGAGCGCCTTCGCCGCCCCCCGATCGGGTGGGCTGTGGCAGGAGGTCAGCAAGGAGCTGGCCGAGCAGCTGCGCGGCGACGGCGCCAGGGTGGTGCTGGAGGGCGGCGACTGGGGCACCGAGCTGGTGGCCTCCTCGCCGGAGATGTCGCTGCGCTTCGTCGGGGTGGACGGGCCGCGCTGGATGCTGCGCGCGGTGGCCGCCTCCTCCGCCGAGCAGTCCGCCGCCGCGGGTGAGGCGCTGCGCGAGATCGTGCGCGGCACCGTGGTGGTCCGGGGCGAGCAGCCGATGCCGGTGCGCACCCCGCTGCCGGTGGAGCTGCCGGAGGCGATCGCCAAGCACCTCGCCCAGGAACAGGGCTAGAGAACGGGAACAGGGCTAGAGAACAGCGCACCCGGGTTCGGCTCCGGACCCGGGTGTGATCTGGCCTGCTGTGCCCAAGCACACCCCCGCCGAACAGCGTTAACAGACCGGGAACTTTGTCCCCTTCTGGGGCGTTCTAAACGGTGAAACCGCCGGTCAAACCAGCTGGAGTAAAACCACCCCCAGATGGTTACTCTGGCGATAAACGGGGCCACAACCGAGGGCCCCTTTCGTATGGGGAGCGCCGGAATGAGTGGCAGCGGGGGCTACTGGCGGCGGATGGTCCGCAGGCTGACGAGTGACGTCAGCGAGCTGGACGCCGACGACCTGTCCCGAAAAGCCGAGGCACAGGGCGCCGTGAAGGCGTGCGACTGCCGATCCGGCGAGGAGGTCACCGTGCTGGGGCGGCTGCGCAGCGTCGAGCTGTGCCCGCGCGACGCGGTGGCGACCCTGGAAGCCGAGCTGTACGACGGCACCGAGGGAGTCACCCTGGTGTGGCTCGGCAGGCGCCGCATCCCCGGCATCGAGCCGGGACGCACGATCAAGGCGCGGGGGCGGATCGCGGTGCGGGACGGGCGTAAAGTGCTCTACAACCCGTACTACGAGCTGCAGACCACCTCCTGATCGTGAGCGTATGAGCGAATCCACCACTCCGCAGGCCGGTCAGTCCGCCGAGCTGGAGAAGTCCTCGTCCCCGGCTGTCGAACCCGCCGAGGACGCCGTCGAGCCCATGCCGACCATGTGGGAGCAGATGGGCGGCCTGGTCGGCTTCATCTCCGCCTCCGTGCCGGTCGCGGTGTTCGTCTTCGTCAACTGGGCCACCAGCATGTGGCCCGCCATCTGGAGCGCCCTGGGCGTGGCCGTGCTGATCGGCGTGTGGCGGCTGGTCCGCAAGGAGAAGATGATGCCCGCGATCTCCGGCGTGCTGGGCGTCGGCATCGCCGCGTTCATCGCCTACCGGGTCGGCGAGGCCAAGGGCTTCTTCCTCTACGGGATCTGGGTCAGCCTGATCTTCGGCGGCCTGTTCCTGATCTCGCTGCTGGTGCGCTGGCCGCTGGTGGGCGTCATCTGGTCCGGGCTCAACGGCCACGGCTTCGGCTGGCGCGAGCACCCCAGGGCCCGCTTCGGCTACGACCTGGCCACCGTGTTCTGGACGCTGGTGTTCGCGGCCCGGTTCGTGGTGCAGAACTGGCTCTACGAGGGCGACCAGACCACCCTGCTGGGCATCACCCGCCTGGCCATGGGCTACCCGCTGACCGCGATCGCGCTGCTGGTCACCGTGTGGGCCGTGCGCCGCGCCAAGCGCATCGAGGACGAACACGCCCCCGCGCAGCCCGCGGGCAACCCGGCCTGAGCAGACCTGTGAAAACGGCCCCGGAGATCACCCCGGAGCCGTTTCCGCGTCCTGGCTTCAGCTGAGCAGGGCCTGCTGGACCTCGTTCTCCACGTCGCTGGTGGCCACGAAGAGGAGCTCGTCGCCTGCTTCCAGGGTGTCGTCGGGCTGCGGCACGATGACCCGGCCGCCGCGCAGGATGGTCACCAGGGCGGCGTCGCGGGGCAGGCGCAGGGCTTTGACCGCGCGGCCGGAGAGCGGGGTGTCCTCGGGCAGGGTGACCTCGACCAGGTTGGCCCCGCCCTGGCGGAAGGTCAGCAGCCGGACCAGGTCGCCGACGGTGACCGCCTCCTCGACCATGGCGGCCAGCATGCGCGGGGTGGACACCGCCACGTCCACGCCCCACGCCTCGGTGAACAGCCACTCGTTGCGCGGGTCGTTGACCCTGGCCACCACCCGGCGCACCGCGAACTCGGTCTTGGCCAGCAGCGCCACCACCAGGTTGACCTTGTCGTCCCCGGTCGCGGCGATCACCACGTCGCACAGCTCCATGCCGGCCTCCTCCAGGGAGGACAGCTCGCAGGCGTCGGCGTGCACCCACTCGGCCTGCTCGACCGCGTGTGGGTCGAAGTGGTCGCGGTCCCGCTCGATCAGCATCACCTGGTGATCGGAGTCCAGCAGCTCGCGGGCGATGGACCGGCCGACGGCCCCGGCCCCGGCGATGGCGACGCGCATCAGTTGTTCTCCTCGGGAGCCTGCGCCGCCGCGGCGCTCACGTCGGTGACGGTGCCGGACAGCGCGGCCACGTAGATCTGGTCGCCGGCCTGCACCACGGTGTCCCGGTCCGGCAGCACGCCGGTGCCGAAGCGCATCACGAAGGCCACCCTGGCGCCGACGGCCTCCTCCACCTCGCGCACGCCCTTGCCGACCCAGCCCTCGTGCAGCGGCAGCTGGAAGACCGCCACCGTGCCGGAGGGGTCGCGCCAGGCGGTGGCCACCCCGTCGGGCAGCAGCATCCGCAGGAACCGGTCGGTGGTCCAGGGCACGGTGGCCACGGTCGGGATGCCCAGCCGCTCGTACACCGCGGCCCGCTTGGGGTCATAGATCCGGGCGACCACGTGCTCGACGCCGAAGGTCTCGCTGGCCACCCTGGCGGAGATGATGTTGGAGTTGTCGCCGTTGGAGACCGCGGCGAAGGCCCCGGCCCGCTCGATCCCGGCCTCGATCAGCACCTGCCGGTCGAAGCCGATGCCGACCACCTGCTGGCCGTGGAAGTCCCCGCCCAGCCTGCGGAAGGACTGCACGCTCTTGTCCACCACCGCGACCGTGTGACCCAGCCGTTCCAAGCCTTTGGCCAGCGATGATCCGACTCGGCCGCAGCCCATGATGACCACGTGCACTAAGTTCCTCCTCCAAGCACGAACCGTGCACCCTCAACCTTCCCCCATTCGGGGGATGGCCGCGACCTGTGTCCAGACATTCCCAACATACCGACGGCTGGCCAGCCCCAGCGCACGCGGTCCCTCTACGCTGCCCTCCGTGTCCAAGTTCGCCACCGCGGCCAAACGTCTCCTGGTGGGGCGGCCGTTCCGCAGTGACCGGCTCTCCCACACGCTGCTGCCCAAGCGCATCGCGCTGCCGGTGTTCGCCTCCGACGCGCTGTCCTCGGTGGCCTACGCGCCGGAGGAGATCTTCCTGGTGCTATCCGTGGCCGGGATCTCGGGCTACGTGTTCGCGCCGTGGATCGGGGTCGCGGTCGCGGTGGTCATGCTGACCGTCGTCTTCAGCTACCGGCAGAACGTGCACGCCTACCCCTCCGGCGGCGGCGACTACGAGATCGCCAACGCGAACCTTGGCCGCTACGGCGGTCTCACCGTGGGCAGCGCGCTGCTGGTGGACTACATCCTCACCGTGGCGGTGTCGATCTCCTCGGCGATGGCCAACATCGGCTCGCTGATCCCCTACGTCGCGGAGCACAAGGTGATCTTCGCGGTGGTGGCCATCGTGCTGCTCACCGCGGTCAACCTGCGCGGCATCCGGGAGTCCGGCAGCGCCTTCGCCATCCCGACCTACGCGTTCATGATCGGCATGATCCTGATGATCCTGTTCGGTCTCGTCCGCGGGTTCGTGCTGGACGAGCCGATGCGCGCGGAGAGCGCGGGGTTCACCCTGAACGCCGAGCATGACGAGCTGATGGGCCTGGCGCTGGCCATGATCGTGCTGCGCTCCTTCACCCAGGGCTGCGCCGCGCTGACCGGCGTGGAGGCGATCAGCAACGGGGTGCCCGCCTTCCGCAAGCCGAAGTCGCGCAACGCGGCCACCACGCTGCTGATGATGGGCCTGATCGCGGTGATCATGCTGATGGGCCTGGTCACGCTGGCCCAGCTGACCGGGGTCAAGATCGCCGAGCACCCGGAGACGCAGCTGGTCGGCGCGCCGGAGGGCTACCACCAGAAGACCATGGTGGTGCAGATCGCCAACGCGGTCTTCGACGGCTTCCCGGTGGGCGCGGTGTTCATCGCCGCGGTCACCGCGCTGATCCTGGTGCTGGCCGCGAACACCGCGTTCAACGGCTTCCCGGTGCTCGGCTCGATCCTGGCCCAGGACCGCTACCTGCCGCGCCAGCTGCACACCCGCGGCGACCGGCTGGCCTTCTCCAACGGCATCGTCTTCCTCGCCGGGTTCGCCATCCTGCTGGTCATCCTGTACGAGGCCGAGGTGGGCAGGCTGATCCCGCTCTACACCGTGGGCGTGTTCGTCTCCTTCACCCTCAGCCAGGCCGGCATGGTCCGGCACTGGAACCGGCTGCTGCGCGGCGAGCAGGACATCGCGATCATCTCCCGGCTCAAGCGGTCCCGGCTGATCAGCGGCTTCGGCATGGTGATGACCGGGGTGGTGCTGATCGTGGTGCTGATCACCAAGTTCACCCTCGGCGCCTGGGTGGCGATCGCGGCGATGGCCGCGGTGTTCGCGCTGATGACCGGTATCCGCAGGCACTACGACCACGTGGCGCAGGAGCTGGAGGCGGCCGAGAGCGACCGCTCGCACACCCTGCCCGCGCGCAACCACGCGGTGGTGCTGGTCTCCAAGCTGCACATGCCGACCCTGCGCGCGATCAGCTTCGCCAGGGCCACCCGGCCGGACGTGCTGGAGGCGGTCACGGTGAACGTGGACGACACCGACACCCGGCGGCTGGTCACCGACTGGGAGCGGCAGGACCTGCCGGTGCCGCTGAAGGTGGTCGAGTCGCCCTACCGCGAGATCACCAAGCCGGTGCTGGACTACGTGAAGCGGATCCGCAGCAGCAACCCGCGCGACGTGGTGACCGTGTTCATCCCGGAGTACGTGGTGGGCCGCTGGTGGGAGCACCTGCTGCACAACCAGAGCGCGCTGCGCCTGAAGGGCAGGCTGCTGTTCCAGCCGGGCGTCATGGTGGTCTCGGTGCCCTGGCAGCTGGCCTCCTCGCAGCGCAGGGTCAAGGAGGCGCCGGTGGTCACCCCCGGCGCGATCCGCCGTGGCTTCGACCCGGTGCACGCCGCACGCAAGGCCGCCGAAGAGCGGCGCAAGAAAGTCGAGAAGAAGGCGGAAACCAAGAAGTGACTCAGGACCGCCTGGACTGGACCGGTCGCACGCTGGAAGTCGAGATCGGCCCGGTGGCGCACGGCGGCCACTGCGTCGCCCGGCACGAGGGCAGGGTGCTCTTCGTCCGGCACGCGCTGCCG
Organism: Crossiella sp. NPDC003009; assembly: GCF_053591555.1. NCBI lineage: Bacteria > Bacillati > Actinomycetota > Actinomycetes > Pseudonocardiales > Pseudonocardiaceae > Crossiella > Crossiella sp. NPDC003009. Next base: position 11,852 of record NZ_JBSFUA010000070.1, read on the forward strand.
GGGGAGAAGGCCCTGGTCCAGGTGACCGAGGACAACGGCGGCTCGTTCTGCCGGGCCGACGCGGTCACCGTGCACACCCCGTCCCCCGACCGGGTCACCCCGCCCTGCCCGCTGGCCGCGCCCGGCGAGTGCGGCGGCTGCGACTGGCAGCACGCCAGTCCCGCCGCCCAGCGCGCGCTCAAAGCCGGCGTGGTGATGGAGCAGCTCAAGCGGATCGCGGGCCTGGACCGGCAGGTCACGGTCGAGGAGCTCCCCGGCGGCATGCTGGACTGGCGCACCCGGGTCCGCCTCGCGGTGGGCAGCGGCGGCCGCGCCGGCCTGCGCGCGCACCGCAGCCACCGGGTGATCCCGCTGCGGGACTGCCCGATCGCGGCGCCCGGCGCGCTGGAAGGTGTGCTCAGCCGTAGCTGGAAACCGGGCACCGAGCTGGAGGTGGCCAAGGACGGCGCGGGCCAGGTGCACGTGGCCGAGATCCGCAAGGACCGCCCACCGCGGATCATGGCCGGCGACGGCCTGGCCCACGAACACGCCGCGGGCCGCGACTGGCGCCTGGCCGCGGGCGGCTTCTGGCAGGTGCACCACGCGGCCGCGGACACCTTCGCCGCGGTCGTCGAGGAATGGGCCCAGGCGCCGGTGGGCGGCACGGCCTGGGACCTCTACGGCGGGGTCGGGCTGTTCGCCTCGGTGCTGGCCAGGCAGGTCGGGCCGACGGGTTCGGTGCTGGCGATCGAGTCCTCGAAGCGGGCGGTGGTGGACGGCACGGCGAACCTGGTGGACCTGCCGCAGGTGCGGTTGCGGGTGGGCCGGGTGGAGCGGGTGCTGGGGTCGGCGGAGCTGCGGGCGGAGCGGCCGGACGTGGTGGTGCTGGACCCGCCGCGCAAGGGCGCGGGCAAGGACGTGGTGGCCGCGCTGGCTGAGGCCGGGCCGGCGCGGGTGGTGCACGTCGCGTGTGATCCGGCGGCGCTGGCCCGGGATGTCGGGCTGTTCCGGGGGCAGGGGTATGAGCTTCGGGAGCTGCGGGCCTTCGACGCCTTCCCGATGACTCATCACGTGGAGTGCATCGCCTTGCTCACGCGGTGACGCCGAGGCGGTCGGCGCACCCCCCTTGCCGTGCGGTCGTGGAGAGGGCATAGCTCTGTTCGCGCGTTGAAACCGTTGCCACGAAAGGGATCGATGTCGATCAGTGTCGGTCCCACACCTGGCCCGGATCTTGGCGCAAGATGGGGAGACCTCGCCGCCACGTGCCGATCTTGTGCTTGATAGGTTGCTCAACCGGCGCGCTACGCGGGGGCCGCCCGTGCGGGTATGCGATCCTGGGAGGTTTGGCCGGTGTCTGGCGACTCATTCGTCCACCTGCATGTGCACACCGAGTACTCCATGCTCGACGGGGCGGCCAAGATCGCTCCGTTGTTCGCGGAGGCGGCGCGGTTGGAGATGCCCGCGGTGGGCATGACCGACCACGGCAACATGTACGGCGGCGACGAGTTTTACCAGCAGGCCAAGAAGCACGGCATCAAGCCGATCATCGGCATCGAGGCCTACATCGCGCCCACCAGCCGGTTCCACAAGAAGCCGGTGTTCTGGGGCGACCCCGGCCAGCGCGGTGACGACATCTCCGGCGCCGGCGCCTACACGCACATGACCATGGTGGCCAAGAACTCCACCGGGGTGCGCAACCTGTTCCGGCTGTCCAGCCAGGCGTCCATGGAGGGCTACTACTACAAGCCCCGGATGGACCGGGAGATCATCGCGGAGAACGCCGAGGGGATCATCGCCACCACCGGCTGCCCCTCCGGTGAGGTGCAGACCCGGCTGCGGCTGGGGCACGAGGCCGAGGCGATCCAGGCGGCGGCGGACTACCGGGACATCTTCGGGGCGGAGAACTTTTTCCTCGAACTGATGGACCATGGGCTGTCCATCGAGCGGCGGGTGCGCGAGGGGCTGCTGGAGATCGGCAAGAAGCTCAACATCCCGCCGCTGGCCACCAACGACAGTCACTACGTCACCAAGGACCAGGCCGACGCGCACTCCGCGTTGCTGTGCGTGCAGTCCGGCAAGATGCTCTCCGACCCGAACCGGTTCAAGTTCGACGGCGACGGCTACTACCTGAAGTCGGCCGCGGAGATGCGCGAGCTGTGGGACGGCCAGGTCGAGGGCGCCTGTGACAACACGCTGCTGATCGCGGAGATGGTCGAGTCCTACGACGACGTGTGGGCGCACCGGGACCGGATGCCGGTCTTCCCGGTGCCCGAGGGCGAGACCCAGGAGTCCTTCCTGTTCAAGCAGGTCATGGAGGGGCTGCACCGCCGCTTCCCGGAGGGCATCCCGGACGGCTACGTGGAGCGGGCCGAGTTCGAGCTCAACGTGATCTCGGGCAAGGGGTTCCCGGCCTACTTCCTGGTGGTCGGCGACCTGGTCTCCTACGCCAAGTCCGTGGGCATCCGGGTCGGGCCCGGCCGTGGCTCGGCCGCGGGCGCGCTGGTGGCCTACGCGCTGGGCATCACCAACATCGACCCGATCCCGCACGGTCTGCTGTTCGAGCGGTTCCTCAACCCCGAGCGCACCGCCATGCCCGATATCGACATCGACTTCGACGACCGCAGGCGCGGCGAGATGGTGCGCTACGCCACCGAGAAGTGGGGCAGCGACCGGGTCGCGCAGGTGATCACCTTCGGCACCATCAAGACCAAGGCGGCGATCAAGGACTCGGCGCGCGTGCACTACGGGCAGCCCGGGTTCGCCATCGCGGACAAGATCTCCAAGGCGCTGCCGCCGCCGATCATGGCCAAGGACATCCCGCTCTCCGGCATCGTCAACCCCAAGCACGAGCGCTACGGCGAGGCCGCCGAGGTCCGCACCCTGATCGAGAACGACCAGGACGTGGCCAAGATCTTCGAGACCGCGCGCGGCCTGGAGGGCCTGATCCGCAACGCCGGTGTGCACGCCTGCGCGGTGATCATGTCCTCCGAGCCGCTGATCGAGTCCATCCCGCTGTGGCGGCGCGACGACGGCTCGATCATCACCGGCTGGGACTACCCGTCGTGTGAGAACCTCGGCCTGCTGAAGATGGACTTCCTCGGCCTGCGCAACCTCACCGTCATGGGTGATGCCATCGACAACGTCAAGGCCAACCGCGGCCAGGACATCGACCTGGACACGCTGGCCCTCGATGACAAGACCACCTACGAGCTGCTCAGCCGCGGCGACACCCTCGGCGTGTTCCAGCTCGACGGCGGCCCCATGCGCGACCTGCTGCGCCGCATGCAGCCCAACGCCTTCGAGGACATCGTCGCGGTCGGCGCGCTGTACCGCCCCGGCCCGATGGGCATGAACGCGCACAACGACTACGCCGACCGCAAGAACAAGCGGCAAGAGGTCAAGCCGATCCACCCGGAGCTGGAGGAACCGCTGCGGGAGATCCTCTCCGAGACCTACGGCCTGATCGTCTACCAAGAGCAGATCATGTTCATCGCGCAGAAGGTGGCCGGCTATTCGATGGGCCGCGCGGATGTGCTGCGCAAGGCGATGGGCAAGAAGAAGCAGGAGGTCCTGGAAAAGGAGTTCGAGGGCTTCCACGCCGGAATGCAGGCCAACGGCTTCTCCGACGAGGCCGTCAAAGCGCTCTGGGACACGATTCTCCCGTTCGCCGGATACGCGTTCAACAAGTCGCACGCCGCCGCCTACGGCCTGGTCTCCTACTGGACCGCCTACCTCAAGGCGAACTACCGCGCCGAGTACATGGCCGCGCTGCTCACCTCGGTCGGTGACAACAAGGACAAGTCCGCGGTCTACCTCTCCGAGTGCCGCCGCCTGGGCATCAAGGTGCTGCCGCCGGATGTCAACGAGTCCGCGCTGCGCTTCTCCGCGGTCGGCACCGACATCCGCTTCGGCCTCGGCGCGATCCGCAACGTCGGCGCCAACGTGGTCGAGTCGATCATCACGACCAGGGAGAAGAAGGGGAAGTACGGCTCCTTCACCGACTTCCTGGACAAGTCCGAGCTGGTCTGCTGCAACAAGCGGGTCATCGAGTCGCTGATCAAGGCGGGCGCGTTCGACTCCTTCGACAGCACCCGGCTGGCCCTCATGCAGGTGCACGAGGAAGCCGTGGACGCCGTCGTCGGCCTCAAGCGCCAGGAGGCGATGGGCCAGTTCGACCTCTTCGGCGGCGGTGACGACAGCGAGGCCGGCGAGGACTCCTCCCCGCTGGCGCACCTGAAGTTCGGCGCCGAGGAGTGGCCGCGCAAGCAGATGCTCAGCTTCGAGCGGGAGATGCTCGGCCTCTACGTCTCCGCGCACCCGCTGGACGGCGCCGAGCGGATCCTGCGCAAGAACGCGCAGAAGACCATCGCCGAGCTGCTCAACGACCCGCCAAGGGAGGGCGAGGTGGTCATCGCCGGGATGATCTCCGGCCTGGAGCGGCGGGTGAACAAGAACGGCGAGCCGTGGGCCATCGCCACGGTGGAGGACCTGGACGCCTCCATCGAGGTGCTGTTCTTCCCGAAGAGCTACAGCGTGCTCTCCGCCGATCTGGTCGAGGACGCCGCGGTGGCGATCAAGGGCAGGGTGAACTGGCGCGAGGACAAGATGTCCATCTTCGGCGGCGGGGTGATCCCGCTGGACATCGCCGACGCGGAGAACAACCCCGGCATGGACCCGCCGTTCGTGCTGGCCTGCAACCCGGAGAAGCTGAACGAGGAAGTCCTGCTGGAGCTCAAGCGGACGCTGTCCATGCACAAGGGCGACACCCCGGTGCACCTCAAGCTGATGTTCCGGCGCGAGGCCGTGATGATGGCGGTGGACGACTACCCGATCAAGCTCACCCCGGCGTTCATGGGCGAGATCAAGGCCCTGCCCGGTATCGCGGTCAGCGCTTAGCCGGAAGTTCCCCAGACAAGACCAGTAGCCTGGACAACGTCCACCCGTTCGAGTGGCGGGTGGACGTTCGGCATGGGCCTGAAGCAGGGGCCGGAAGTTTTAGGACCCGGCAGGAGTGCGCCCGGCGCTCTTTCCGGGAGTGACCACTCCGCCGGTCTCCGTAGACTGGCCGACAGCCGCCGACCCCGGCGGCGTTTCCCGTTGTGGAGCGGGATGACAGGCGAGCTACAGCGTAACGAGGGGTGTTAGGTGCAACTACTCGAATCCGTGCGTAGCCCGGCGGATCTGAAACGCATGAGCCAGGAGGAGCTGGCGCTGCTGGCGGCGGAGATCCGTGCGTTCCTGGTGGACAAGGTCTCCCGCACCGGCGGGCACCTCGGTCCGAACCTGGGCGTGGTCGAGATCACCCTCGCGATCCACCGGGTCTTCGACTCCCCGCACGATGCCGTGCTGTTCGACACCGGCCACCAGTCCTACGTGCACAAGATGGTCACCGGCCGCCTGGACGGCTTCGACAAGCTGCGTCAGCGCGGCGGGCTCTCCGGCTACCCGAGCCGGAGCGAGAGCGAGCACGACCTCGTCGAGTCCAGCCACGCCTCGACCGCGCTGTCCTACGCCGACGGCCTGGCCACCGCGTTCAAGCTCTCCGGCAAGCGGCGGCACGTGGTCGCCGTGGTCGGTGACGGCGCGCTCACCGGCGGTATGTGCTGGGAGGCGCTGAACAACATCGCCGGCGACAAGTCCCGCCCACTGGTCATCGTGGTCAACGACAACGGCCGGTCCTACTCGCCGACCATCGGCGGCCTGGCCGACCACCTCGCCTCCCTGCGGCTGCGGCCCGGGTACGAGCGCGCGCTGGAAAGCGGCAAGCGGACCCTGCAGAGCACCCCGGTCGTCGGCAAGCCGCTCTACGCGGCCCTGCACGCGGCCAAGCGCGGCATCAAGGACGCGCTGAGCCCGCAGGTGATGTTCGAGGACCTGGGCCTGAAGTACTTCGGGCCGGTGGACGGGCACGACCAGCAGGCCTTCGAGGCCGCGCTGGAGCGGGCCAAGGCCTTCGGCGGCCCGGTCATCGTGCACGCGGTCACCCAGAAGGGCCGCGGCTACGCCCCCGCGGAGAACCACGTGGCCGACGTCATGCACGCCATCGGCGTGATCGACCCGGTCACCGGCAAGGCCACCAAGAAGAAGGCCGCCGACTGGACCGGCGTCTTCGCCGACGAGATCGTCAAGATCGGCGCGGAGCGCGAGGACGTGGTGACCATCACCGCCGCGATGCTCGGCCCGACCGGACTGGCGAAGTTCCACGAGACCTACCCCGGCCGCTGCCTGGACGTGGGCATCGCCGAGCAGCACGCGATGACCGCCGCGGCCGGCCTGGCCATGGGCGGCATGAAGCCGGTGTTCGCGGTCTACTCGACCTTCCTCAACCGGGCCTTCGACCAGCTGCTGATGGAGGTCGCGCTGCACAAGCAGCCGGTGTCCATAGTGCTGGACCGCTCCGGCGTCACCGGCGACGACGGCGCCAGCCACAACGGCATGTGGGACCTGTCCATCCTCGGCATCGTGCCGGGCATGCGGGTCGCGGTGCCGCGCGATGCCAACACCCTGCGCGAGGAGCTGCGCGAGTCGGTGGCCATCGACGACGGCCCGTCCGCGATCCGCTACGGCAAGGGCGCGGTGATCGAGGAGATCCCCGCGCTGGAGCGCATCGGCGTGGTCGACGTGCTGCGCCGCCCGGCCGAGGGCGAGGGCAAGGACGTGCTGCTGGTCGCGGTCGGCTGCTTCGCGCAGCTGGCCCTCGAGGCGGCGCAGCGCCTGTCCGACCAGGGTGTCGGCGTGACCGTGGTGGACCCGCGGTGGGTTGTTCCCGTTCCCACCGAGCTGGTCGGCATGGCCGCCGAGCACCGCCTCGTGGTCACCGTCGAGGACGCCGGCCGCCACGGCGGCTTCGGCTGGGCGATGTCGGCCGCGCTGCGTGATGCCAACCTGGACGTCCCGCTGCGCGACCTGGCCATCCCGCAGCGCTTCCTGGACCACGCCTCGCGCAACGAGGTGCTGGCCGAACTGGGACTCACCGCCCAGGACGTGGCCCGCCGGGTGACCGAGTGGACCGCGGAGTACCTCGGCGAGGACGCCGAGGAGACCGGGGCGCCCGCCGCCAAGGAGTCCACTGTGGACAAGACTCCGGCCAGCCGGTCGCGCAAGCGCCCGCAGAGCTGAGAGTCGCCGCACCGCCGCCACCGGCCCGCCCTCCCACGATGGGGGCGGGCCGGTGGCGTGCTCAGCGAACCCTCAGCTCATCGACAGGGTGTCGACAGCCCCGCGCGTCCACGGCCCTCCGGGCGGCGTGGCATCGTGGTGACGTGCGGATCCTGATTGTGGAGGACGAACAGCCCCTGGCCGACGCGATCGCCAGGGGGCTGCGACGGGAAGGTATGGCCGTCGACGTGGCCTACGACGGCGAGTCGGGGCACGAGAAGTCCTCGGTGACCCGGTACGACGTGGTGGTGCTGGACCGGGACCTGCCCGGCATGTCCGGCGACGAGCTGTGCAGGCAGATCGTGGACTCCGGCGCGCTCACCAGGGTGATCATGCTGACCGCCAGTGGCACCGTGCAGGACCGGGTCTCCGGGCTGTCGCTGGGCGCCGATGACTACCTGGCCAAGCCGTTCGCCTTCCCCGAGCTGGTGGCCAGGGTGCGGGCACTGGGCAGGCGGGCCACCCCGGCCATGCCGCCGGTGCTCACCGTGGCCGACGTGGTGCTCAACCCGGCCCGGCGCAGCGTGCTGCGGGCCGGCCAGCCGGTGGAGCTGACCCGCAAGGAGTTCGGCGTGCTGGAGGTGCTGTTGGCCGCAGGCGGTGCCGTGGTCAGCAGCGAGGAGCTGCTGGAACGGGTGTGGGATGAGAACGCCGACCCGTTCACCACCACCGTGCGGGTCACCGTGATGACCCTGCGCAAGAAGCTCGGCGAGCCGGGCATCATCGAGACCGTGGTCGGCTCCGGCTACCGGGTGCCGGTCAACGCCGGAGCGGAGCCCGCTGATTCCTGAGCACCCGCTGACCGCCGACCCCGGTGCCCTGCGGCGTCGCCGCGGACCCGGCCTGCGGGTACGGCTGACCCTGCTGGCGACCGGCCTGGTGGCGGCGGTCAGCCTGCTGCTGCTCTGGCTGGGCTGGATGCTGGTCGGCGGCGTGGTCGACCAGTACCCGGTGTTCCCGCCGGACACCAGGATCAAGGTGCTCGGCCAGGAGCTGCCGCCCTCCCAGGTGCACCAGATCCTCAAGGAGAACGCGCGCGAGGTGGTGCTCAACTCCGGCGCGATCGCCTTCGTGTGCATGGTGCTGGCCACCGCGATCCTGGCCTGGACGCTGACCGGCCGGGTGCTGCGGCCGCTGCACGAGGTCACGCACACCGCGCACCGGCTGTCCGTGGAGTCCCTCGACGAGCGGATCGCGCTGCGCGGGCCACGGGACGAGGTGGCCGAGCTGGCCGACACCTTCGACGCCATGCTGGACCGGCTGCAGGCCGCCTTCGAGTCCCAGCGCCGGTTCGTGGCCAACGCCAGCCACGAGCTGCGCACCCCGCTGGCCGTGGTCCGCACCGAGCTCGACGTCACCCTGGCCGACCCGGACGCCGACGCCGCCGAGCTGCGCCGGATGGCGGGCGTGGTGCGCACCGCCACCCAGCGCGCCGAACACCTGGTCGAGGCCCTGCTGCTGCTCGCCCGCACCGACGCCGTCGGCCTGTCCGCCCGCGAACCCGTCGACCTGTCCGCCCTGGTCCGCAGCGCCTGGTCGGCGGCCCGCTCCGCCGCGGAGGAACGCGGCCTGCGCGCGGAGTTCCACACCCCGGCCGTGCAAGCCGTCGGCGACCCGGTGCTGCTGGAACGCCTGGCCGGGAACCTGCTGGAGAACGCGGTGCGGCACAACGTGGACGGCGGCTGGATCACCGTGCGCACCGAGACCGACGCCAAGCGCGCCACCCTGCGCGTGGTCTCCTCCGGCGGCCAGATCTCGGTGGAACGGGTGGCCGAGCTGTTCGAGCCGTTCCGCCGCGGCGGCACCGACCGCACCGCTCACCGCGGCGCGGGGCTGGGGCTGTCCATCGTGCGGTCGGTGGTCGGCGCGCACGGGGGAGAGGTCAGCGCGGAACCGGTGCCCGGCGGCGGCCTGGACGTCACGGTGACCCTCCCGATCGCCCCCTAGACCCGAAGACCCAGAGATCGGCTGAGGTGGCTGGTCCACCAGCGGAGCTGCGGATCGGGAGCGCTGGCCGCCCGGCCGGTGAGCCCGGCGCTGCGGCGGAACGCCGGGCCGTACAGGGGCTCGGTGGCCAGGGCCTGGTGCAGCGCGGCGACGGCGAGCCGGGTGTCCTCGACCGGGATCTCGGCGGCGTCCGGGCGCAGCGCGTGCAGCGCGTCGACGACCGGGTCGAGCATCCCCGCTCCCTCGTCCCGCCAGCCCGCGGCGTGCAGCGCCACGGCCAGTTCGCCGTAGCCCCGGCGGTAGCGCACCGCCAAGGCCTCGACCAGCTCACCAAGATCGGCGCCCCGGCCGAGCCAGGAGTCCAGCACCTCGGCCACCCCGGCCCGGATCTTCCGGCCGCCATGGCACAGCAACGCCGCCAGCAGGCGGTCCCGGGTGCCGAAGTGGTGGCTGACCCCCGCATCGGTCATGCCGACAACGGCGGCGATGGCCCTGACCTGGACCGCGGCCACCCCGCCCTCGGCCAGCAGCTTCTCGGCCGCGTCCAGGATCAGGCGCCGCGCCTCCTCGGGAGAACGGCGTACCCGCGAAGCTGTCACACCGGCGAGCTTACCTTGACACCTCAAGGCAGCGGTCCTTACCTTGAGTGCACAAGGTAAGGAGCCGCCATGATCTCCCTGGCTCGTCCCGACGTGGTCCTGCGCGGGGAGGAGGCCGGTGCCGGGCCGACCGTCCTGCTGCTGCACGCCGGTGGTGAACGTCGGCGCGTGTGGCGGCCGGTGATCGAGGTCCTGGTCGAGGCCGGGTTCCGGTGCGTGGCCTTCGACCAGCGGGGTCACGGTGACACCGGCGGCTCGCTGCGGACGCTGGCACCTTGTGCTGAGGACGTCGCCGCCATGCTGCGCGCCGAGCCGCCGGGGTGTGTGGTCGTCGGTGCTTCGCTGGGTGGGCTCGCGGCCATCGCGGCCCTGGCCGATCCGGCGGTGCGGGCGCGGGTGAACGGTCTCGTGCTGGTGGACGTCGTGCCCGATCCCGAGCCCGGCCGGGTCCGCGGCTTCCTCGACGCGACCGGCCTGCCCGAAACCCACACCGAGATCGTCGAGGACGTCCTCGCCCAAGTTCCCCGGCTGCGGCAGATCGCCGCGGAGCTCGACCTGCCCGTGCTGCTCGTGCGCGGTGACCGGGACTCGCCCGTGACCGACGCCGACGCCGACCGGTTGCGGCGCCTGGTCCCGCACGCCGCGGTGACCCGCGTCCGCGGTGCCGGGCACCTCGTGGCCAGGGACCAACCGGTGGCGCTGGCCGCCGTCATCACCGAGTGGAGGGCCCATGAGTGCGACGAACCCGGAGACCAACGAGCGGTTCCTGGCCCGGCTGCTGGCCGGTGACTTCCTGCTGTGGTCCCCCAACATCCAGGCCGAGGGCTTCGCGAACTGGGACCGGATCTTCGCGACCCGGACGATCGAGAAAGCCCCAACGGCCTCGCCGCTGCCACCCGGGGAGCCCATCACCGATGTCGCCTTCGAGGCCTACGGCGAACGCGGCGACGTCGAGTCGCTGATGCGGGACGAGCACCTCAGCGGCTTGCTCGTCGTCCAGGACGGCGCCATCAGGCTGGAGCGGTACGCGAAGGGGCTGACGCCCTCGGGTCGCTGGCAGTCCTCGTCGATGGTGAAGTCGCTGGCCTCGATCCTGGTCGCGGCCGCGGAGCAGGACGGGCTGCTCTCCCGCGCCGACCCGGTCACCGACCACCTGGCGGACTTCGCGGGCACGGCCTATGCGCAGGTGACCATCGAGCACCTGCTGACCATGTCGTCGGGGATCGAATGGACGGAGAACACCGATGACATCCACTCCGATGTCGCCGAGCGCTACATCAAGGTGATCGGCGCGCGCCAGGCCGGCGCCATCCAGGAGTACCTCAAGACGCGGCAGCGCGCGGCCGAGCCCGGCACCTCCTTCTACTACAACACCGGCGACACCTTCCTGCTCGGCCTGATCCTCGCCAAGGCGACCGGGAAGACGGTGGCGGAGTACTGCTCGCAGAAGGTGTGGCAGCCGATGGGCATGGAGCAGCCCGGCTTCTTCATGCTGGACGGCGACGACGGCCAGGAGGTGGTCGGCAGCTGTTGCGGCGCCTGCCTGCGCGACTACGCGCGCTGGGGGCTGCTGATGCTCAACGACGGCGTCGCGGCCGACGGCACCCGGGTCGTCCCGGAAGGCTGGGTCGCGAAAGCCACCAGCCCGCAAGCTCCCGCCTTCGCCTTCGACTTCAGCGGCGTGCGCGGCACGTCCAGCCCGCCGATGGCGGAGTACGCGGGATACGGCTACCTGTGGTGGATCAAGACCGATGGCGCGTACCAGGCGCTGGGCAGCTACGGGCAGTGGCTGCACGTCGACCCGGCCCGCGGGCTGGTCGTGGTGCTGCTCGGCGCGGTTCCGCGCATCCCCTACCTGGACCCGGACTCGCCCGAGGTCAGGGCAGGCACCTCGCACATGGGTTCGGCCCGCCGCGCCCGGTTCATCGACGCCGTGGCCGCACGCTGCGACTGAAGCGAGGTCGCCTCAGCTCACCGCACGTCCACGAACACCGGGTTCGCGTAACACCACAGGTCCTGCCACGGGTTCGCCTCGCCACGGATGTCCGCGATCGGCTCGATCCCGCCCGGCGCGTGCCGCCGCCCGTCCGTGCCGCGCACCCGCACGTAGAACGACTCCCGCACGTTCCGGAACGTGTGCCGGAACCCGACCGTCCGCCCGGCCCGGAACCCCGGCTCGTACGAGCGGGCCACCGCGACCTCCGATGCCCGGAAGCCCTGCCGGTCCGTCGCGGGGCCGGTGACCGCGCCGCGCACCAGGTCCAGCCTGGCCAGCCGGGGCAGTTCGCCGCCGGAGTGCGGCCGGGCGGCCAGCTGGGCCAGCACCACCACCGTGACGTCCGTGCCCCGCCGCACCCGCAGCCGCCCGCCGAGGCCCACCGGCCAGGACAGCCGGTCCTCGGCGAAGACGTGCGTCTCCAGTCGCTGCACCAGCCCGCCGTGGCTGACGAAGCTGCGCCCGGCGCGCAGGCCGTCCAGCACGCCCCGGTAGCTCCGGTCGGTGGTGCCGACCACGGTGCGGCTGAACTCGCCGGGGTAGAAGTCGCAGTACGGCGGCTGGGTCTGCACCGGGCCGCCGGGCAGCGGGTCCAGGTGCTTGCCCGCCCGGTCGTAGAGGTCGGGGGCCTCCGGCTGGCGGACGATGGTGTCGCGGAAGTTGAAGTGGCTGTCGGAGTTGCTGGTCACCCACCAGTTCCGGCCCTCGGCCAGCAGCGCGTCCCACATGCCGCCCAGGGTCGCGGTCATCCAGTCGAAGCCGCCGAAGGTCCGGTAGGCCTCGGCCGGGAAGCCGGGCCAGGAGTCGCCGCCGGGGGAGTTGCCGTAGCCGCCGCGGTGGCCGCCGCTGCCGTCCGGCTTGGGGTAGCCGTCGCCCTGCGCGCCGGGCGCGCCCTCCATGCCGATCACCACACCGGGCGCGGCGTCGTGCCAGTTGCGCAGCTCGGCCGGGGCGATCCGCCCGTTGCGGGAGGGGTGGTTGACCACGACCAGCCCGCCGCGCCTGGCCAGCCAGCGCAGCGCCTCCAGCGCCTTGGCCTCGTTCGCCGGAGTGCTCGCCCCAGTGTTGGTCAGCCGGGAGTCGAAGGTGCGCTCGAACTCGCGCAGCAGCGCGGCCTCGTCCCGGCTCGGCGGCAGGAACACCGTGGCGTGCTCGGCCGCCGGCATGTTCCACTCCAGGCCCTGCCACAGCAGCAGGTGCGGATGCCTGCGCCGGGCGGCCACGATGTCGGCGTGCGCGGGCTCCACCGAGTGCGCCTCGTGCGCGACGTGGCCGTGGTCGGAGAACACCAGCCACTCCGCGCCGTGCCGCTGCGCCCCGGCCACCACCTGGTCGATGGTGTACATCGCGTCGTTGGAGTACTGCGTGTGCACGTGGTGGTCGCCCACCAGCCAGCGCGGCAGGCCCGGCAGCCGGGGCAGCCCGAGATCCAGCTGCACGTCCACGTCGACGCCCGCGCTCGCCGTGCCCGCACCGACCAGCGGCGCCGCCACCGCGGCCGCGCCCACCCCGCGCAGGAACCCGCGCCGACCCACCTGACCCATCACTGACCTCCCGGTTAGTCCGGGCGACCCTAGATCGCCGAGATGGCCGGCGGGTGGACTCCGTGGAAACGATTACCCGGCGACTCGGTGCACCGACGGACTGACCCCGCGGGTGCGCTTGAACGCCGAGCTGAAGGCGAACCCGTCCGCGTACCCGACCCGCTTGGCCACCCTGGCCACCGTCTCGTCCGGATCCCGCAGCAGGTCCGCGGCCAGCGCCATCCGCCAGCCGGTCAGGTAGGTCAGCGGCGGCTCGCCCACCAGCTCGGTGAACCGGCGGGCCAGCGTCGCCCTGGACACCCCGACCTCGGCGGCCAGCGCGGCCACCGTCCAGGCGCGGGCCGGACTGGCGTGCAGGGCCCGCAGCGCCGCCCCGGCCACCGGATCGCTCAGCGCCCGGTACCAGGCGGGCGGGTTGGCCTCTGGCATGTCAAACCAGCAGCGCAGGGTCAGCACCAGCATCAGGTCCAGCAGCCGGTCCAGCACCAGCTGCTGGCCGGGCGCGTCGGTGCCGATCTCCTCGCCCAGCCGCCGGAGCAGGTCGCACGGACCCTGGTCATCCGGCACCACCAGCACCGGCGGCAGCGCACTGAGCAGCCGCTCGCTGATGTCGCCTGCCACCTGGTAGGAGCCGCCGACCAGCACCGCGGGACCGTCCGCGGAGTCGCCGAAGGTGCGCGGGCCGAGGCACACCTCCTCGCAGAGGTCGGAACCGTCCGGGCGCACGCACCGCTCCGCGTCCAGCACGATCACCCCCGGCGGTGTGTCCGGCCGGTCGGCCACCCGGTACACCTGCGGCCCGCGCACCAGCGCCACGTCCCCGGCGCGCAGCCGCCGCGGCTCGCCCTCGGCCGGGACCAGCCACGCCTCGTCGCTGAGCATCGTGCACAGGGTCAGCCGGGCCGGGTTGCGGAACTCCAGCCCCCACGGCGGGCTCATCACCGACCGGCTGAACAGCGCACCGCGCGCCCGCACCCCCTGCAACAGGTCAGCCAAGGCATCCATACGGCCACTTTAGACGAATGGACATGCAAGCGAGCGTTCCGGCCATAGATCGTCTCAAGTTCCGCTGTTTGACTGGGCAACATGAGCAAACAGACGATCTTGGTGCAGGCGGGCAGGGGCAAGACCGGCAAGCGGGTGGCCCGGCAGTTGCGGGAGCGTGGCATCACCGTGCGGGCCGCCTCCCGCTCGGGCGAGACCCGCTTCGACTGGACGGACGAGTCCACCTGGGGACCGGCGCTGGCCGACGTGGACGCGGTGTACGTGGTGCCGCTGGACGCCACCGGCGACCAGCACGAGGAGCTGACCCGGTTCGTCCGCCAGGCCGCGGATGCCGGGGTGCGCAAGCTGGTGATGCTCTCCGCGCGGGACGTGGACACCTTCGAGGCGGAGAACACCCTCAATGCCGAGCGCGCGGTGCGGGAGAGCGGGGTGGCCTGGACCATCCTGCGGCCGGGCTGGTTCCACCAGAACTTCACCGAGGACTACTTCGAGCCGGGCGTGCGGGCCGGTGAGGTGCTGCTGGCCACCGGGGACGGCCTGGAGCCGTTCATCGACGCCGAAGACATCGCCGAGGTCGCGGTCGCCGCGCTCACCCAGGATGGCCACGACGGGCAGATCTACGACCTCTCCGGCGCGGAGCCGCTGAGCTTCCCGCAGGCGCTGGGGATCATCGCCGCGGAGCTGGGCCGGGAGATCCGGGTGGTCGACGTGACCCCGGCCGAGTACATCGAGACGCAGGTCGGGCTGGGGATGCCGCGGGAGTTCGCGGAGCTGATCGCCCGGCTGTACGAGCGGATCCGGGCCGGCAAGGAGGCCCACCTCTCCGACGGCGTGCAGCGGGTGCTGGGCCGCGAACCCCGGTCCTTCGCCGCCTACGTCAAGAACGCGGTGGCCGCGGGCGCCTGGAACTGAGCAACGAAAAAGGGCACCCCCGCCACGGGAGGTGCCCCTTTTTCGTTGCTACGTCAGGCGGTCGGCACGCTGGCCACGCCCGGCGCCAGGAACCGCTTGCCGGTGACCTTCTCCGAGATGCCGGTCCGGTCCAGGTACGGCGTGATGCCGCCCAGCCAGAACGGCCAGCCCGCGCCCAGGATCATGCACAGGTCGATGTCCTGCGCCTCCGCGACCACGCCCTCGTCGAGCATGATCCGGATCTCCTCGGCCAGCGCCTCCAGCGCCCTGGCCTTGACCTCCTCGCCGGTGAGCGGCTTGTCGCCGAACTCCCACAGCGCGGTGACCTCGGGGTCGACGGCCTGGTTGCCCTGCGCGTCCCACTGCCACACCGCGGCCTTGCCCGCGGCCACGAACTTCTTCATGTTCTCGCTGACGGAGAACCGGTCCGGGAAGGCGTGGTGCATGGTCTCCGAGACGTGCAGCGCGACCGCGGAACCCACCAGCTGCAACAGGATCATCGGGCTCATCGGCAGGCCCAGCGGCTCGGTGGCCTTGTCCGCGACCTCGAAGGAGGTGCCCTCGTCCACGGACTTGATCACCTCGCCCATGAACCGGGTGAGCAGCCGGTTGACCACGAACGCCGGCGCGTCCTTGACCAGCACGCTGGACTTCTTCAGCTCCTTGCCGACCGCGAAGGCGGTGGCCAGGGTGGCGTCGTCGGTCTGCTCGGCGCGCACGATCTCCAGCAGCGGCATGACCGCGACCGGGTTGAAGAAGTGGAAGCCGACCACGCGCTCCGGGTGGGCCAGCTTGCTCGCCATCTCGGTGATGGACAGCGAGGAGGTGTTGGTGGCCAGCACGCACTCGGCGGAGACGTGCTGCTCCACCTCGGCGAAGACCTGCTGCTTGACCGACAGCTCCTCGAACACGGCCTCGATCACGAAGTCCGCGTCGGCGAAGGCGGCCTTGTCCAGCGAGCCGGAGACCAGCGCCTTGAGCCGGTTCGCCTCGTCGGGGGAGATCCGCTTCTTGCCGAGCAGCTTGTCGACCTCGCCGTGCACGTAGCCGACGCCCTTGTCCACCCTGGCCTGGTCGATGTCGGTGAGCACCACCGGCACCTTCAGCCGCCGCGCGAACAGCAGCGCCATCTGGCTGGCCATCAGGCCCGCGCCGACGATGCCGACCTTGGTCACCGCGCGGGCCAGCGAGCGGTCCGGCGCGCCAGCCGGGCGCTTGGCCCGCTTCTGCACCAGGTTGAACGAGTACAGGCCCGCGCGCAGCTCGTCGCTCATCACGACGTCCGCGAGTGCCTGGGTCTCGGCCGCGTAGCCCTTGGTCAGGTCGTTCTCGCGGGCCAGCTCCAGCAGTTCCAGCGCCTTGAGCGCACCGGGCGCCGCGCCCTTGGTCTTGCCGTGCACGATCGCCTTGGCCCGCGCCACGGCCTGGTCCCAGCCCTCGCCGCGGTCGATCTCCTTGCGCGGCGGGGTGATCTCGCCGTTGACCACCTTGGTCAGCCAGATCAGCGACTGCTCCAGGTAGTCCGCGGACTCCAGCACCACGTCCACCACGCCCAGCCCGGCGGCCTGCGCGGGTTTGAGCATCTTGTTCTGGTTCAACGCGTTCTCGAAGATCACGGTGACCGCGTCGTTCGCGCCGATCAGGTTCGGCAGCAGCTGGGTGCCGCCCCAGCCGGGGAACAGGCCGAGGAAGACCTCGGGCAGCGCGAGCGCCGCCGCGTTGGCCGCCAGGGTCCGGTAGTGGCAGGACAGCGCCAGCTCAAGGCCGCCGCCCATGGCCGCGCCGTTGACGAAGGCGAAGGTCGGCACGGTGGAGTCGGTGAAGCGGCGGAACACGTCGTGGCCGAGCTGCCCGATGGCCACGGCCTGCTCGCGGGAGGTGGCCTTCTCCACCGCGGTCAGGTCCGCGCCCACGGCGAAGATGAACGGCTTGCCGGTGACCGCGATCGCGGCCACGTCGGCGGCCGAGGCTTCGTCGAAGGCGGCGTTGAGGCTGAGCAGGCTCTGCGGGCCGAAGGTGGACGGCCGGGTGTGGTCGTGCCCGTTGTCCAGGGTGATCAGCGCGACCGGCTTGTCCAGGCCCGGCACGCGGAGCAGGCGGGTGACCGCGCGGGTCACGACCTCGTCGGGGAAGAGGGTTTTGGCTTCCTCAAGGGTGAAGGTGCTCACTTGCTCTCCCCGGTCCAGTTGGGGTTCTCCCAGATCACGGTGCCGCCCATGCCGATGCCGATGCACATGGTGGTGATGCCGTAGCGCACGTCGGGGCGCTCGGCGAACTGGCGGGACAGCTGGGTCATCAGCCGCACGCCGGAGGAGGCCAGCGGGTGGCCGGTGGCGATCGCGCCGCCCCACTGGTTCACCCTGGGGTCGTCGTCGGCGATGCCGAAGTGGTCCAGGAAGGCCAGCACCTGCACCGCGAACGCCTCGTTCACCTCGAACAGCCCGATGTCCTCAATGGACAGTCCGGCGATCTTGAGCGCCTTCTCGGTGGCCGGCACCGGGCCGACCCCCATGACCTCGGGCTCCACGCCGGCGAAGGAGTAGGCGACCAGGCGCATGCCGATCGGCAGGCCCAGCTCGCGCGCGGTCTCCTCCTCGGCCAGGATGCAGCCGGTCGCGCCGTCGTTGAGACCGGCCGCGTTGCCCGCGGTGATCCGGCCGTGCGGGCGGAACGGAGTCTTCAGCTTGGCCAGGTCATCGACCGTGGTGCCGGGGCGCGGCGGCTCGTCCGCGGCGGCCAGGCCCCAGCCCTGCTCCGCGGAGCGGGTGGCCACGGTGACGAACTCAGGGCCGATCTTGCCTGCCTTGACCGCGGCGTCGTAGCGGGCCTGCGAGGTCGCGGCGAAGGCGTCGGTGCGCTCCTTGGTCAGGTGCGGGAACCGGTCGTGCAGGTTCTCCGCGGTCTGGCCCATGACCAGCGCGGAGGTGTCCACCAGCCGGTCGGCCAGGAACCGGGGGTTGGGGTCGACGCCCTCGCCCATCGGGTGGCGGCCCATGTGCTCGACGCCACCGGCGATGGCGATGTCGTAGGCGCCGAAGGCGATGCCACCGGCCACGGTGGTCACCGCGGTCATAGCGCCGGCGCACATCCGGTCCACCGCGTAGCCGGGGACGGACTTCGGCAGCCCGGCCAGCAGCGCGGCAGTCCGCCCGATGGTCAGCCCCTGGTCGCCGATCTGGGTGGTCGCGGCGATGGCGACCTCGTCGACGCGCTCCGGTGGCAGTTCGGGATGCCGCCGCAGAAGTTCCCGGATGACCTTGACGACGAGATCGTCGGCGCGGGTCTCCGCGTAGATGCCCTTGGCACCGGCCTTGCCGAACGGCGTGCGAACGCCGTCGACGAAGACCACGTCCCGAACGGCGCGCGCGCTGGCGCTGCCGGGTTTCGCCGGCGCAGGTGCGACCACGGCGTGCTCCTCACTCAGTGCTGAACCCCTGACGTCGGCCCGTGGCGGCTTCCGCTGCGCTGCTACCGGCCGGTAACACCACTCTACCGCCTATTACTCGCTGGTAACTACGGGGATCGCGCTGTCGAGTGGGTCACATCAGGCTTTCGGTGCACCGACGGCCGCACCCAGGGCTAAATCCGTTGCCGCCGAGGGCAGTGGCCAGGACGGTGGCCGCATGAGTCGTCGCCTGGTCCTGCTGCTCGCGCTGGCCTGCGGCGTGGCCGTGGGCAACCTGTACTTCCCCCAGGCGGTCAGCCCGCTGGTCGCCACCGGCCTGGGCGTCTCCCCGGAGTCCGCCGCCTTGGTGGTCACCGCCGCCCAGCTCGGCTACGCGGCCGGGATCTTCTTCCTGGTCCCGCTCGGCGACCGCCTGCCGCACCGCCCGCTGCTGGTCACCCTGCTCGTGCTGACCGGCCTCGGCCTGCTCGCCGCCGGCTGCGCCCAAGGCCTGTCCCCGCTGTTCGGGGCAAGCGCGCTGGTCGGACTGACCACGGTGGTCGCGCCGATCGTGGCGCCACTGGCGGCCGGGCTGGTCCCGGCGGAACAGCGCGGCGCGGTCACCGGCGCCATGCTGAGCGGTTCCATCGGCGGCATGCTGCTCTCCCGCGCGCTGGGCGGCGGCCTGGCCGAATGGCTGGGCTGGCGCGCGCCGTACCTGCTCTCCGCGGCGCTGGCCCTCGTCCTCGCGCTGGTGCTGCGCCTCGCCCTGCCCACCACCACCCCGGCCACCCGCGAGCGCTACCCAGCCCTGCTCGCGCACACCCTCCGCCTGCTCCGCACCGAGCCCGCCCTGCGCCGCTCCTGCCTCTACCAGGCCACCATGTTCGGCGCCTTCACCGCGGTCTGGACCAGCGTCGCCCTCCTGCTGACCGGCCCCGCCTACGCCCTCGGCGCCCAAGCGGTCGGCGCCCTCGCCCTGGTCAACGCCGCCACCATGGCCGCCACCCCCCTGGCAGGCCGCCGCACCGACCGCCACGGCCCCGACCGGGTCAACCTGACCTGCTTCCTGGCCGCCCTGACCGCCGCCGCCATCCTCGCCCTGGGCACCCTCGGCGGCCTCGCGGGCCTGGCGGGCCTGGTGCTGGGCACGCTGGTGCTCGATGTGGCCATGCAGTCCGGCATGGTCGCCAACCAGGTCCGCATCTTCGCCCTGCGGCCGGACGCCCGCAGCCGGCTGAACACCGCCTACATGACCTGCGCGTTCCTCGGCGGCACGCTGGGCTCGTGGGCGGGGGCGACGGTGTACGCGGGGCTCGGCTGGGGCGGGGTGTGCGCGCTGGTCGCGGTACTGGTGGCAATCGGCCTGCTCCGGCACCTGGTGTTCGCCAGCCGAACGAGGCGAAGGGCTGCCGCTACGGTCGAGCAGTGATCGATCAGGCACGGGGTGTGGTCAGAGTCGGGGTTTATGTCGACGCGTTCAACGTCTACTACGGCGGTCGCGAGATGCTCGGCTCGGCGACGCCCGGCTGGAAGTGGCTGGACATCGCCACTCTCGCCGCCGGCCTGATCAACCCGTGGGTGTGGCCGGGAGCGCGGATCGACCGGGTCGTCTACTGCACGGCCATGCGCGAACGGGAAGGAGACCCCAGCTCACTGGCCGACCAGCACACCTACCTCGCGGCGTTGCGGCACGCCAACCCCTCGCTGACGGTGGCGCTGGGCAAGTACGTGCCGCGGACCAAGTCCGGGGTGCTGGTCGAGCAGGGCACGGGCTACCCGCCACGACGGGTCCGGTCTCCCGGAACCGGGTGCCTGCCGGCCTGGCTTCCCGTCCGCGAGGTCCCCGGCCCCAGCGGAGCCACCGACCTGCTCGCCCGGATCTCGACCTTCGAGGAGAAGGGCTCGGACGTGAACGTCGCCAGCCATGTGCTGATGGACGTGCTGACGGGGCAGGTCGACGCGGTCATGGTGCTGTCCAACGACAGCGACCTGAGCTTCCCGCTGCGCCAGACTCGGCTGCGGGTCCCGGTCGCGACCGTCAACCCCAGCGTCAAGCCGACCACCGCGGCGCTGCGCGGCGACCGGAACGAGGGCGTCGGGCAGCACTGGTGGCGCAGGCTCCGCCGCCAGGACTTCCTGGCGAACCAGCTGGCCGACCCGACCGGCCCGTTCCGGCGGCCACGAGGTTGGTGAGCTGCGCCTGCACCAAGCCCAGCTCAGGCCTCTTTTAGGCCCAACTTGCGCCTAAAATAGGTCCTCGCTACCATTGCCCCATACCACCCGGTTCTCGTGCTTCACAGCACGGGGCCGGGTCTTTTTTCGTCTGCGGCGCAGGCTTGTGGTGGGGGCGGCAACCCGCCCCCCCCCCCCCCGCACGGCATAGACGCCGGGGTGTACGGGGCCATACGGAGGGGCGTACGAGCCGGGGGGAGCAACGAGGCC
>NZ_JBSFUA010000071.1:0-32321 GCF_053591555.1 Crossiella sp. NPDC003009
CCTGAAACCCCGAAGATCAAAAGAATGTCCTCGCCGGACGGGCAGACCCCCGGAGGGTGGGACAAGTCAAAAGCCGGGACGAGCAGGTTGCGGGGCTGAGCAGGCTGCCGGGGCCGATTCCAGCGTGCTCGCGGTCCTCTCGTCTTCTCCGCACGACCTTCCGACAGCGAACCACATCCCACCGACCAGCCGCCGTCACGTTGCGAGGCATTGGCGGCGGTTGCTGTGAGCGTCTGCTCGGCGGGATGTGGTTAGCAGTCTCCAGGCCGTACGGAGAAGACGAGAGGCTCGCTTTGTGGGTTTTCAACCCCGGGCTGCGCCCGAACCCCGGTGCGTTGGTGCTCCTAACATGGCGTCAATGACGACGCGCATGGAGACCGTCACCGTCTCCGACGGCACCTTCGACCTCACCGTCTGGCTCCCGGACGCTCCTGAGACTCCGCGTCCCGGGATCCTGCTCGTCCAGGAGATCTTCGGCGTCGGCCCGTACATCCGTGCCGTGGCCGAGGATCTGGCCGCCCTCGGTTACGTGGTCGCCGCCCCCGACCTCTTCTGGCGGCAGCACCGCAACTGGGCCGCCGGCCACGACGACGCCGGTCTGCAAGCCTCCATGGCGCTCGTCGGCCAGTACGACTTCCCCCGTGGCGTCCTCGACTGCCAGGCCTCCCTCGACGTCCTGCGCGGACTGCCCGAGGTTGCCGGGCAGCCCGTTGGCGCGCTGGGCTTCTGCTTCGGGGGTTCGATGACCTTCTTCCTTGGCGCGCAAGGAAACCCGGACGCCGTGGTCTCCTTCTACGGCTCGGTTGTGCCGGACAATGCGGCCCTGCTCGACAAGATCAGCGTGCCCACCCTGATGCACTTCGGCGGCGACGATCCCTACATCGCCCGCGCGGACATCGCCAAGGTGGAAGCCGCGGCCGAGGGCAAGGCGCACGTGGAGCTGCACGTCCAGGAGGACGCGGGGCACGCCTTCCACAACCGCATGGCCCCGGCGTTCCACCACCCGGAGGCGGCGGCCAGGGCCTGGCGGTTGACGGAGGAGTTCCTGGGGCGGGTGTTGCCGGTCTAGTTGACGGTGAACTCCGGCGACGTGCCCGTGAACGCGGTGATCTTGGTGGACAAGGCTTTCGCGTCGCCGGAGTACACGATCCGGTACTTGCCCGGCTGGGTGCTGGCCGGGATATCCCAGGTGACCGTGACGCGGGAGGCGGCCACGCCCCAGCGGGCCCAGTGGAACTTGGTGGCCCAGTCGCCGTCGTCGGCGACCCGCTTCCAGGTGCTGCCCTCCTGGCGCTGGACCTCGAGGTAGCTGCCGCCGCGGTGCAGGTTGTTGTTCGGGTGCGCGCCGGCGAACTCGACCTTCACCTGCTGGCCCTTGGTGTAGGAGGCCGACGGGGGAGTGACCGTGTCGCCGAACTTGTGGCCGATCGGCGGGGCGTCCAGGACCACGCCGGGCTGCACGGTCCACTTCGAGCCGGACAGGTCCGGCACCGCGGGGCCGGGGTTGGTGCCGCGTCCCGCCTTCAGGTCGGCCGCGACCCTGGCGAACTCCTGCTGGTAGGCGGGCAGCGCCCAGCGGCCGAACATGGTGTGGCCGCCCTCGTAGTCCTGCTGGTCGTACTCTTCCGGCGTGGTCAGGTAGCCCGAGTAGTCGTTGGTGTAGCCGGAGACCAGCACGTTCTCCAGCGGGGCCCCGGTCGCCGCGGCCACCGTCTTCCGCAGCCGCAGACCGGCCACGATGGTGGTCTCCTTGGACATGGTGGCCAGGTAGAACTGGCCGATCTTGAGCACCTGCACCGGCAGGATCTTCGGGGTCAGGCCCAGCGAGCCGGTGTCCAGCAGGATGTCCTTGGGCGCCTGGCAGGCCCGCAGCTCCGGCGAGGCCTGGTAGCGGGCCTTGGTGACCAGCTCGATCAGCGGGTTGTTGCCGACACCCTCCTTGAAGATGTCCGGACCCGGCCCGTCCTCGGTGCTGCCCGCGGCGAAGGCCGCGCCCATGGCCGCGCCACAGGTCTGGTGCGCCGCGCCGTCGCCGGTGAACTCCGGGCGCACCGAGACGTTGCTGAAGTCCACGAACGACATCCGGGAGCCGATGCTGCCGGTGACCGCGGTGCCGCCGCCGTCCAGCAGCCGCTTGGCCGCGGCGAACTGGCGCTCACCGATGATCTTGGTGTTCGCGATGTGGTCGCCGGTGGGACCGGTGCCCGGCTTCAGCGCCAGGTTCGGGCTCATGTCACCGGCGCTGGTCTGCGCGAAGGCCGCGACAAAGCCGGGCGAGCCGCTGAGGTAGTCCACCCCGCTGACATCGCGCTCCCAGTGGTAGGACGCGTAACCCTTGTTGTCACCGGAGATCAGCTTGTGGTCGCCGCGCAGGCTGGTGCCGTGGGTGGCGAAGAAGTTCAGCGCGCCCACCGGCTTGCCACCGCGCTCGAAGCGCAGCAGCGTGGTCTGCGGGTCGATGCCCTCCGGGAAGTACGCCTTGTCCGCGGCCGGGTTCCGGTCGAAGGCCCGCCGCGACCGGTTCACGCTGGCATCCCGCAGCTCGCCCTTGCCCAGCCGCACCGTGCCCGGCGCCAGATCTTGGTGCGCCAGCTTCACCGACTGCACGATGCCGTCCACGATCGCCTTGAACGTGTCGTCGTGGTAGCCGAAAGTCGTGATGTTGTAGAGCGAGTAGTGCGAGTACCCACCCGGCCCGGAATGGGTGTGCGTGGCCGACAGCGACAGGTTCGCGTCGGTGTACTGCCCGCCCAGCTCCTGCCCGAGCCGCTTGAGCACCGCCTGCCGGACACTGGCGAAGATCTGCCCCACGTCCACCGTGACCAGCGCGACCCGTTGCGCCCCACCGGAGTCGGCCACCACGAACGCCCTGGACCGCTGCCGCTGGTGGATCCCGGCGGTCTGCTGGTCCAGCTTGGCGTAGCCCATCATGCCGCGCTCGGCCGGCTCACCCGTCACGTCGGCGATGCCCCGGCCCACCAGGTAGGTGTCCGCGGGCTCCGCCGACGCCAGGTCCAGCTGGGTCAGCATCCCGGCGCCGAGCAGGGTGGCCAGGGCGAGGGTCAGAGCAGGTCTGATGCGGTGCAGGCGCATGGGGATCAGCCCTTCCGGCCAGTGGTGGCTGTGACCTGGGACACGGCAAGCGTTCGCTTGAAGGTAGCGAGGGTCACGTCGAATGTGAACCCATCTCACGTATGAGGCCGGTGGATCACGCCCAGTAGCACAGTCGGGCCGTGCTAGGCCACTCAGCGCACGCCGGTAGCCTCTCGCGCGTGCCATCAGTGGTCGCTACAGCCCCGCCTCGTCCCTCGCTGACCGAGCCGGTCCGACTGGACGAGCTAGCCGGCATGGTCGGCGCCGTTCTCGCTGGTGACAACGGACGCGAGCACGCGGCGGTCCGGGTCACCGGCGCCACCCTGCGCGCGCAGCAGGCCCAGCCGGGAGATCTTTTCGCCGGTCTGCCCGGCGCCCGCGCGCACGGGGCCGCGTTCACCGCCCAGGCGGTCGAGGGCGGCGCGGTCGCGGTGCTCACCGACGCCGCGGGCGCGGAACTGCCCGAGGTGCGCGAGTCCGGCCTGCCCGTGCTGGTGCACGCCGATCCCCGGGCGGTGCTGGGCGCGCTGGCCGCGCGGATCTACGGCAACCCCTCCGACCGGCTGTCCATCATCGGCATCACCGGCACCTCGGGGAAAACCACCGTCAGCACGCTGATCGAGGCCGGGCTGCGCGCCGCGGGCCGCACCACCGGGCTGATCGGCACGGTCGCCACCGTGATCGCCGGGCACCGCCTGGACAGCGCGTTCACCACCCCGGAAGCGCCCGACCTGCAAGCGCTGTTCGCGCTGATGCTGGAGCGCGGGGTCAGTGACGTGGCGATGGAGGTCTCCAGCCACGCGCTCTCCCTCGGCCGGGTCGCGGGCACCCACTTCGCGATCGGCGCCTTCACCAACCTGTCCCAGGACCACCTGGACTTCCACGCCGACATGGAGGACTACTTCGCCGCCAAGGCCAAGCTGTTCGACGGCCGCGCGGACAAGGCGGTCGTGGTGGTGGACAACGAGTGGGGCCGCAGGCTGGTCACCGAGGACACCGTCACCGTCTCCCTCGGCGGCCAGGCGACCTGGCGGGCACTGGAGATCAGCACCGAGACCACCGGCATCCAGCGCTTCCGCGCGCTCGGCCCGGACGGCATCGAGCTGAAGCTGGCCATCCGGCTGCCCGGCGACTTCAACGTGGCCAACGCGCTGCTGGCCGCCGCCTGCCTGCACGCGGCCGGGGTGCCGGACGCGGCCATCATCGAGGGCCTCTCCAGCGTGGACGTGCCCGGCCGGATGGAACGGGTGGTGCGCGGCCAGGACTTCACCGCCGTGGTCGACTACTCGCACAAGCCCGGCGCGGTGGCCGCGGTGCTGGACTCGGTGCGCGAACAGGCAAAGGACAGCCGGATCATCCTGGTGCTGGGCTGCGGCGGCGACCGGGACAGCGCCAAGCGCCCGCTGATGGGCGAGGCCGCCGCCAGCCGCGCCGAGCTGACCATCATCACCGACGACAACCCGCGCAGCGAGGACCCGGCCGCGATCAGGGCCGCCATGCTGGCCGGCGCGCTCGCCGTGCCCGAGCGCGAGCGCGGCGAGGTCATCGAGGTCGGTGACCGCGGCGCGGCCATCCGCGAGGCGGTCCGCCGTGCCGGCCCCGGCGACGTGGTGGTGGTCGCGGGCAAGGGCCACGAGACGGGGCAGGAGATCAACGGGGTCGTGCATCCGTTCGACGACCGCCAGGTACTGGCCGAGGCCATTGACGCGCGGCTGACTGACAACCCGGGCGCCGATTCCGGCGTCCACCCCACGGAGGGTTCATGATTCCGCTCAGTCTCGCCGAGATCGCCGAGGCGGTCGGCGGGCGCCTGCACAACACCGACGGCAGCCCGCGGGTCACCGGCAGCGTGGAGTTCGACTCCCGCCGGCTGACCGAGGGCGGCCTGTTCCTGGCGCTGCCAGGGCAGCAGGTGGACGGCCACGACTTCGCCGCCGCCGCGGTCAAGGCGGGCGCGGCCGGGGTGCTGGCCGCCAGGGAGGTGGACGCGCCAGCGGTGATCGTGCCGCCGGTGGCCGAGGCCAACCACAGCTCCTACGTGCTCACCGGCGACACCGACGGCTCCGGCGCCGCGGTACTTGCCGCGCTCAGCAAGCTCGCCCGGCTCTCCGTGGACACCCTGGCCCGCGCGGGCCTGGCCGTGGTCGGGGTGACCGGCTCCTCCGGCAAGACCTCGACCAAGGACCTCATCGCCCAGGTCCTGGAGCCGATGGGCCCCACGGTCGCGCCACCCGGCTCGTTCAACAACGAGCTCGGCCACCCGTGGACCGCGCTGCGCGCCGAGGCCGCCACCCGGTTCCTGGTGCTGGAGCTTTCCGCCCGCGGCGTCGGCCACATCGGCCAGCTGTGCCGGACCGCGCCGCCGCGGATCGGCGTGGTGACCAACGTGGGCTCCGCGCACCTCGGCGAGTTCGGCTCCCGGGAGGCGGTCGCCCAGACCAAGGGCGAGCTGCCCGAGTCGCTGCCCTCGGCCGAGGAGGGCGGGGTCGCCGTGCTCAACGCCGACGACCCGCTGGTCTCCGCGATGGCCGAGCGCAGCAAGGCCAAGATCGTCTTCTTCGGGACCGACCCGAAGGCCACCGTGCGCGCCGAGGACGTCGACCTCGACGAGCAGGCCCGCGCCACCTTCCGCCTGGTCTCCCCGCAGGGGGAGGCGGAGGTGAAGCTCGGCCTGCACGGCGTGCACCACGTGTCCAACGCGCTGGCCGCCGCCGCGGTCGCGCTGGAACTGGGCGCGACACCCGCGGAGGTCGCCGACCGGCTCTCCGCGGCGCGACGGGTCTCCGCCCGCCGCATGGAGGTCACCACCCGCGACGACGGCGTCACGGTGGTCAACGATTCGTACAACGCCAACCCGGAGTCGGTGCGCGCCGCGCTCAAGACCCTGGCCGCCATGAGCCGCACGGAGCCGCGCCGCCGCAGCTGGGCCGTGCTCGGCGTGATGGCCGAACTGGGCGAGGACAGCATCGCCGCGCACGACGCGATCGGCCGGTACGCGGTCCGGTTGGACGTCAACCGGCTCGTCGTGATCGGCGAGCAGGCGGCCGCGATGCACCAGGGCGCGTACCTCGAAGGGTCATGGGGAGAGGAGTCCGTACTCGTGCCGGACGTCGACGCCGCCATCGCGCTGCTGCGCGAACAGGTGCGGCCAGGGGACGTCGTGCTGGTGAAGGCGAGCAAGGCGGCCGCGCTGTGGCGGGTCGCCGACGCGCTGCTCGATGGCGGTGACACCGCGTGAAGGGCATTCTCGTCGCGGCCGCGATCGCGCTGATGGTCTCCATCCTGCTCACCCCCTACCTGATCAAGGTCTTCTCCCGGCAGGGCTTCGGCCAGGAGATCAGGGAAGAGGGTCCCCAGCACCACCAGACCAAGCGCGGCACCCCCACCATGGGCGGTATCGCGATCCTGCTGGCCATGTGGGCCGGCTACGGCACCAGCCACCTGTTCGTCTACCTGACCAGGGGAGCGAACGAACCGGTCGGCCCGACCGCCTCCGGCATCCTGGTGCTGTTCCTGACCACCGGCCTCGGCCTGGTCGGCTTCCTGGACGACTTCATCAAGATCCGCAAGGCCCGCAACCTGGGCCTGTCCGGCACCGCGAAGATCGTCGGCCAGGTGCTCACCGCGACCGTCTTCGGCTACCTGGTCCTGCAGTTCCCGGACGCCAGCGACTACCACCTCACCCCTGCCTCGGTGAACCTGTCCTTCGTCAGGGACATCTCGATCATCTCCTTCGGCGCCATCGGGTTCATCATCTTCTGCAACCTGCTGGTGGCCGGCTGGTCCAACGCGGTCAACCTGACCGACGGCCTGGACGGCCTGGCCGCGGGCACCGCGGCGATGGTGCTGGGCACCTACGTGGTCATCTCGTTCTGGCAGTTCCGGCTGGACTGCTCCGAGCGCCTCAACCCGGCCTGCTACTACGTCCGCGACCCGCTGGACCTGGCGATCGTGGCCGCCGCGGCGATGGCGGGCTGCGTCGGCTTCCTCTGGTGGAACGCGGCCCCCGCCAAGATCTTCATGGGCGACACCGGCTCGCTGGCCCTCGGCGGCCTGGTCGCCGGTCTGGCCATCACCACCCGCACCGAGCTGCTGATGTTCGTGGTCGGCGGCCTGTTCGTGGTCGAGGTGCTCTCGGTCAGCCTGCAGATCATGGTCTTCCGCACCACCAAACGAAGACTGTTCCGGATGGCTCCGTTCCACCACCACTTCGAGCTAGCGGGCTGGGCGGAAACCACGGTGATCATCAGGTTCTGGCTGATGGGCGGCATCTGCTGCATGATCGGCCTCGGCCTGTTCTACAGCGAGTGGCTGGCCTCGGGCGGATGAGCCCGTCCCAGTTCAGCGGCGCCTCGGTCCTCGTCGCGGGGGCCGGGGTGTCCGGTCTGTCCGCCGCCCAGGCCCTCGCCGGCCTCGGCGTCAAGGTCACCGTCACCGACGGCAACGAGGCCAGGCTGGCCGCGGTCACCGAGCACCCCACCGCGCTCGCGCTCACCGAGCCGCCGCCGGGCACCGACCTGGTGGTCACCAGCCCTGGCTGGCGGCCGGACACCCCGCTGCTCGCCGCGGCCGCCGCCGCGGGCATCGAGGTCATCGGCGAGGTCGAGCTGGCCTGGCGGCTGGACCAGGAGGCCCCGGACGGCCCGCGCGAGTGGCTGGTGGTCACCGGCACCAACGGCAAGACCACCACCGTCGGCATGCTGGAGCACATCCTGCGCGCGGCCGGCGCGGACGCGGTGGCCTGCGGCAACGTCGGGCTGCCGGTGGTGGACGCGGTCCGCGCCGGGCACCGGGTGCTCGCCGTGGAGCTGTCCAGCTTCCAGCTGCACTGGTCGCCCTCGGTGCGGCCCAGCGCGGGCGCGCTGCTCAACATCGCCGAGGACCACCTGGACTGGCACGGCTCGCTGGATGCCTACGCGGGCGCCAAGGCCGTGGTGCTCACCGGCAAGGTCGCCATCGGCAACCTGGACGACCCGATCGTGGCCGGGCTGCTGGCCGAGTGCCCGGCCCCGCTCAAGATCGGCGTCACCCTGGGCGAGCCGGAACCCGGCCAGTTCGGCGTCTCCGGCGGCAACCTGGTGGACCGGGTCACCGAGGCCGTGCTCACCGAGGCCGCCGCGATCCGCCCGCCGGGACCGCCCGGCATCGCCGACGCGCTCATCGCCGCCGCGCTGGCCCGCGCGCACGGCGTCCCCGCCGAGGCCGTGCGCACCGGACTGGCCAACTTCCAGCCGATCGCGCACCGGGCCAGCCCGGTCGCCGAGGTCAACGGCGTGCGCTACATCGACGACTCCAAGGCCACCAACCCGCACGCGGCCGCCTCCTCCCTGCACGCCCACGACCGGGTGATCTGGGTGGCAGGCGGTCTGCTCAAGGGCGCCTCGGTGGAGCAGCTGGTCGCCGAGGCCGCGCCCCGGCTGGCCGGTGTGGTGCTGATCGGCCAGGACCGGGCGGTGATCGCCGCCGCGCTGGCGCGACACGCCCCCGAGGTCCCCGTGCACACGGTGACGGAGGGGGACGATAAGGCCATGGTGTCGGTGGTGAGAGCGGCGAGCGCAATGGCACGACCGGGTGATGTTGTCCTACTGGCGCCCGCGGCTGCCTCGATGGACATGTTCACCGACTACACCCACCGGGGCCGCGCCTTCGCGCAGGCCGTGCGAGAGGTGCTCCAAGCTCCTGAGGCGGGGTGAGGCCGGGATGCCCCGACGGACGGGCCGCCGGACCTCCCGGGTCTCCTGGCGCTCGGCGCTGACCGCCTGGCTGAGCAGGCCGCTGGCCGACTTCCACCTGGTGCTGGCGATCTTCGGCCTGCTCACCATCCTCGGCCTGGTCATGGTGCTGTCGGCCTCGATCCCGGACAGCCTGAACAAGTTCAACTCCGGCTACGTGATCTTCGCCAAGCAGCTGGCCTACGTGGTGGTCGGCCTGGGGCTGTTCTGGATCGCGCTGCGGCTGCCGGCCAGAACCCTGCGCCGCTTGAGCATCCCGGCCATGGTGGTCAGCCTGCTGCTGCTCATCCTGGTGCTGGTGCCGGGCATCGGCGCCGAGCTGAACAAGGCGCGCAGCTGGTTCAAGCTCGGCCCGCTGTCCTTCCAGCCGGTGGAACCGGCCAAGGTCGCGCTGGTGCTCTGGGGCGCGCACGTGCTGGCCACCAAACGCGCCATGCTGCACCAGTGGCGGCACCTGCTGGTGCCACTGGTGCCCGCGGCGCTGATGATGTTCGCCCTGCTCATGCTGCAACCCGACCTCGGCTCCACCATCACCCTCGCGGTGATCGTGCTGTCCCTGCTGTGGTTCGCCGGCGCGCCGCTGCGGCTGTTCGGCGTGATCGCCCTCGGCGCGGTCACCGGCGCGATCGCGCTGGCCATGTCCGCGGCCTACCGGCTGGAACGCCTGACCTCCTTCTTCGACCCCAGCGCGGACCCGACCGCCTCCTACCAGTCCACGCAGGCGCTCTACGCCCTCGGCGACGGCGGCATCTTCGGGGTCGGCCTCGGCCAGGGCAAGGCCAAGTGGAGCTACCTGCCCAACGTGCACAACGACTTCATCTACGCGGTGATCGGCGAGGAGCTGGGCCTGATCGGCGCGCTGCTGGTGCTGGTGCTCTTCGGCCTGCTCGCCTACGTCGGCCTGCGCATCTCCCAGCGCAACACCGACCCGTGGATCCGGCTGGTCTCGGCCACCCTCACGGTGTGGCTGGTGGCCCAGGCCGCGATCAACATCGGCTACGTGGTCGGCCTGCTCCCGGTCACCGGCCTGACCCTGCCGATGATCTCCTCCGGCGGCACCTCGGCCGCGGTGACCATGCTGGTCTTCGGCATCCTGGCCAACAACACCCGGCATGAGCCCGAGGCCGTGGCCGCGCTGCGCACCCTCGGCCCCGGCCGGGTCGGCAAGCTGCTCCGGCTGCCTGCCCCCGAGCCCTACCGGCCACCGGCCAAGCGCAAGCCGGTCCGCCCGTCCACCCCGCCCCGCCAGGCCGGCCGCCCGGTGCGCGCGGCCGCCCACCAGGCCGCCACGGCCCAGGACGACCGGCGGCGCACCAGGCGCAACACCGGCAGCCCCGATCCGCGGCGCAGAGCGGGATACCCGAACAGCAGAGAAGGCCGCATCCGCTGATCGGCACCGGCCATGGCACTGCGTAGCGCACCGGGCGCACGCAGTGTCACAGGCCGATTTTGTTACCCTCGCGGCCATCCGCATCCCCATGTCGACGCCTGGGATACCGGGCTGGAGGACTTCCGCAGTGTCTGGTGAAACCGTCCGAAGTGGACCCTGTGTCGTCGTCGCCGGAGGCGGCACCGCCGGGCACATCGAGCCCGCGCTGGCCCTGGCCGACGCGGTGCGCCGGATCCGGCCCGATGTCCGGGTGATCGCACTGGGCACCGAGCGGGGCCTGGAGACCAAGATCGTGCCGGCCCGCGGCTACCAGCTCGAGCTGATCCCGCCGGTGCCGATGCCGCGCAAGCCCACCCCCGAGCTGCTCCGGCTGCCGCTGAAGGTCAGGGACGCGGTTCGCCGCACCCGCGAGATCTTCGACCGGCACGGCGCGGACGTGGTGGTCGGCTTCGGCGGCTACGTGGCGCTGCCGGCCTACCTGGCCGCCCGCGGCCGGGTGCCGATCGTGGTGCACGAGGCCAACGCGCGCACCGGCCTGGCCAACAAGGTCGGCGCCCGCTTCGCCGCCGCGGTGGCCGCCGCGGTGCCCGGCAGCGGCCTGCCCGGCGCCAAGGTCATCGGCATCCCGCTGCGCCAGTCCATCACCACCCTGGACCGGGCCGCGCTGCGCAACGAGGCCCGCCGGTTCTTCGGCCTGCACCCCACCGCCCCCTGCCTGCTGGTGGTCGGCGGCTCCCAGGGCGCGCGCTCGATCAACACCGCGGTCTCCGCCTCGGCCGGGCAGTTCGCCGCGGCCGGCATCGGCGTGCTGCACGCGCACGGGCCCAAGAACACCGTGGCCGTGCAGCAGGTGCCGCACGCGCCCGCCTACGTGCCGGTGCCCTACCTGG
This sequence comes from Crossiella sp. NPDC003009, assembly GCF_053591555.1. Taxonomy (NCBI): domain Bacteria; kingdom Bacillati; phylum Actinomycetota; class Actinomycetes; order Pseudonocardiales; family Pseudonocardiaceae; genus Crossiella; species Crossiella sp. NPDC003009. The sequence continues at coordinate 11,106 of NZ_JBSFUA010000071.1, forward strand.
AGCGGATGGACCTGGCCTACGCCGCCGCGGACGCGGTGCTCTGCCGCTCCGGCGCGATGACCGTGGCCGAGGTCTCCGCGCTCGGCCTGCCCGCGGTGTTCGTGCCGCTGCCGATCGGCAACGGCGAGCAGGCGCTCAACGCCAACCCGGTGGTGGACAACGGCGGCGGCCTGCTCATCCCGGACAGCGAGCTGACCGCCCAGCGGATCTCCGAGCAGGTCATTCCGATGCTGCGGGACCCGGAGCGGCTGGCCAAGATGGGCGCGGCGGCCCAGTCCGGCGGACACCGCGAGGCCGACATGGTGCTGGCCCGCATGGTGCTGGACCAGGTGCGCCGGTGAGCGCCCCGGAGGTCGGCCCGCTGGACGAGCGCCTGGCCCGCACCCACCTGGTGGGCATCGGCGGCGCCGGGATGAGCGGCATCGCCCGGATCCTGCTGGCCCGCGGCGCTCGGGTGTCCGGCTCCGACGCCAAGGACTCGCCCACCGTGCTGGCCCTGCGCGCGCAGGGCGCGGAGATCAGCACCGGGCACCTGGCGGAGAACCTGGACCAGCTCGACGGCGGCCCGACCGCGGTGGTCGTCTCCACCGCGATCCGGCCGAGCAACCCGGAGCTGGCCGCGGCCCAGGAGCGCGGCATCACCGTGCTGCGCAGGGCCGAGGCGCTGGGCGCGCTGATGGCCGGGCACCGGGTGGCCTGCATCGCGGGCACGCACGGCAAGACCTCGACCACCTCGATGCTCACCGTGGCCCTGCAGCACTGCCGGCTGGACCCCTCCTTCGCCATCGGCGGCGACCTCAACGAGTCCGGCGCCAACGCCCACCACGGCAGCGGCGGCGCGTTCGTGGCCGAGGCCGATGAGTCCGACGGCTCGTTCCTGGTGTTCAGCCCCTCGGTCGCGGTGGTCACCAACGTGGAGGCCGACCACCTGGACCACCACGGCACGGTCGAGGCCTACGTGGCGGTCTTCGACGAGTTCGTCACCCGGATCGAGCCCGGCGGCGTGCTGATCGCCAACGCCGACGACCCGGGCTCGGCCGCGCTGGCCGAGCGCGCCACCGCCCAGGGCGTGCGGGTGCTGCGCTACGGCCGCGCTGAGGGCGCGGACGCCCGCATCCTGGTGCACCGGCCCACCTCGGCCGGTGGCGAGGTGGACATCGAGCTGGGCGGCGAGCAGGTCACCGTCACGGTGGCCGTGCCAGGCGAGCACATGGCCGGCAACGCGGTCGCCGCGCTGCTGGCCGGGCTGGAGCTGGGCGCGCCGCTGGACGGCCTGCTGAACGGTCTGGCCGCCTTCGGTGGCGTCCGGCGGCGGTTCGAGTTCAAGGGCCAGGCGGCCGGGGTGCGGGTCTACGACGACTACGCCCACCACCCCACCGAGGTGGACGCCCAGCTGCGCGCCGCCCGGCCGGTGGTCGGCGGCACGGGCAGGCTGGTGGTGGTCTTCCAGCCGCACCTGTACTCGCGCACCAAGGCCTTCTGCGCCGAGTTCGCCCAGGCGCTGGCGCTGGCCGACGAGGTGGTGGTGCTCGACGTCTACGGCGCCCGCGAGGAGCCCGAGCCCGGCGTGACCGGCGAGCTGGTGGCCGAGAGCGTGCCGCTGCCGCAGGGCAGGGTGCACTACGAGTCCTCGATCAGCCATGCGCCCAAGCTGGTGGCGAGCCTGGTCCGCGCCGGTGACCTGGTGATCACCATGGGCGCGGGCGATGTCACCATGCTCGGCCCGGAGATCCTCGGCGAGCTGGCCGGCGGCGAGGACGCCGGACGATGAGCGCGACGCCGCAGCGCGGCAAGCGGTACAGCGACCCCCGCAGGGCCGCCCGGCCGCGCCCGGCGTCCGTGCGGGGCCGCCGTCCGGCCGGGCGGCGGCGGGTGGCCAAGCTGCGCAGGCTGCTGCGGCCCTGGGTGCTGATGTCGGTGGTGACCGTGCTGGTCGGCCTCGGCTACGTGCTCTACTACACCGGGCTGTTCGCCGTCAGGGAGGTGCGGATCGACGGCCTCAAGGCGCTCAGCGCCGAGGAGATCCGCACCGCGGCCAACGTGCCGGAGGGCACCCCGCTGCTCCAGGTGGACACCGCCGAGGTGGCCGCCAGGATCGGCACCGTGCCCAGGGTGTTCACGGTGAACGTGGAGCGCTCCTTCCCGGGCAGCCTGGTGGTCACCGTGGACGAGCGCACCCCGGTCGGGGTGTTCAACGGCGCCGAGGGCCCGCAGCTGGTGGACGGCACCGGCCGGGCCTACGCCACCGTGCCCAAGCCGCCGGACGGCCTGCCGGTGGTCAAGGTGCGCAGCGCCGCGCCGGACGACCCGGCGGCCAAGGCCGCGGTGGACGTGCTGGCCGCGGTGCCGGACAAGCTCAAGCCGGAGGTGCTGGAGGTCTCCGCCGAGGTGCCCGGCGACGTCCGGCTGCAGCTGATCGGCGGCCGGGAGGTGCGCTGGGGCAGCACCGCCGACTCCGGCCGCAAGGCGCAGGTGCTGGAGCCGTTGCTGGGACGACCTGGGAAAATCTTCAACATCTCCAGCCCGGACCTGCCTACTGTCGTCTGATGACTGACACCCGTCCACAACCGCCGCTGGTCGCCGACGAGCGCGACACCCTGTGCGGCTTCCTGGACTTCCTGCGCGCCACCGTGGTCATGAAGGCCACCGGACTGTCCGAAGTGGACGCCCGGAAACCGTTGATCCCCAGCTCACCGCTGATGACGGTGATCGGACTCCTCAACCACCTGCGCTGGGTGGAGTGGGCCTGGTTCAGCAACCGGGTGGACGACCAGCCCGGCGAACCGCCCTGGGCCGGCGACGATCCGGACGCCGAGTTCCGGGTGCCCGCCGAGCAGACGCTGGCCGATGTGCTGGCCCAGTACGAGCGGGAATGCGCGGTCAGCCGGGAGGTCTTGGCCCGAAAGGACCTGTCGGCGACATTCGCTCATCCGCGACTCGGTAACGTAAGCGTGCGCTGGGTGCTGACCCACATGATCGAGGAGACCGGACGCCATGCCGGTCATCTCGACCTCATTCGCGAGCTGCTCGACGGTGTGACCGGAGAGTGACGAAGGAGTGGGGGCGTGCCTACAAGTTTCCATCGTGGGTTACGTGTGCGGGTTCACTCGGCGTGGCTGCTGGACGGAGAACACCGACGGTGCATAACGTCCCGTTCGATGGTCAGGGGTTGACATAACTCTCAACCGACAGTTGAGGCTGAGGGTTTCGAGACGGGGCTGGCGCCGGGTGGCGACGGTCCAGACCCGCGAGCCACAGCACTGGAACACACAGCCACGATCAGGAAGGCGGACCCGATGACGCCCCCGCACAACTACCTCGCGGTGATCAAGGTCGTCGGAATCGGCGGCGGCGGCGTCAACGCGGTGAACCGCATGATCGAGGTTGGGCTCAAGGGCGTCGAGTTCATCGCGGTGAACACCGACGCCCAGGCTTTGCTGATGTCAGACGCCGACGTGAAGCTCGACATCGGCCGTGAGCTGACCCGCGGTCTCGGCGCAGGCGCCAACCCCGAGGTCGGCCAGCGCGCCGCCGAGGACCACCGGGAAGAGATCGAAGAGGTCATCAAGGGCGCCGACATGGTCTTCGTGACCGCGGGCGAGGGCGGTGGCACGGGCACCGGCGGTGCGCCGGTGGTCGCCTCGATCGCCCGTAAGCTCGGCGCGCTGACCATCGGCGTGGTCACCCGCCCGTTCTCCTTCGAGGGCAAGCGGCGAGCCAAGCAGGCCGAGGACGGCATCCAGGCGCTGCGCAACGAGTGCGACACCCTGATCGTCATCCCGAACGACCGGCTGCTGCAGCTGGGCGACATCGGCGTCAGCCTGATGGACGCCTTCCGCTCGGCCGATGAGGTGCTGCTCTCCGGTGTGCAGGGCATCACCGACCTGATCACCACCCCCGGTCTGATCAACCTGGACTTCGCCGACGTCAAGAGCGTCATGTCCGGCGCGGGCAGCGCGCTGATGGGCATCGGCTCGGCCAGGGGCGAGGGCCGCGCGGTGCAGGCCGCGGGCAAGGCGATCAACTCGCCGCTGCTGGAAGCCTCGATGGAGGGCGCGCACGGCGTGCTGCTCTCGATCGCGGGTGGCTCCGACCTCGGCTTGTTCGAGATCAACGAGGCCGCCTCGCTGGTCCAGGAGGCCGCGCACCCCGAGGCCAACATCATCTTCGGTACGGTCATCGACGACTCGCTCGGCGACGAGGTCAGGGTCACCGTGATAGCCGCTGGGTTCGACGGCGGCACGCCGACGCACAAGAAGCTGGAGCCCGCCCCGGTCACCTCGCGGGCCCCGGTCGCCCCGGCCCAGGCCGGCCAGGTCGGCGGCAATCCCCAGCAGGCCGAGCAGCCGCAGCAGGCGGCTCCCCAGCCCCAGCAGCAGACCTACCAGCCGGCCCCGCAGCCGCAGACCTACCAGCAGCCGCAGGCCCAGCCCGCGCCGCAGCCGGTCGTGCAGCAGCCCCCGGCCCCGCAGCCGCCGCAGGCCAACCCGATGAACCCGCTGCCGCCGCGCACCTCCTCCGGCCTGCCCCCGGTCAGCTCCGGTCTCGGCGGCAGCCTGCCCTCCCGCTCGGTCCCGATCACCGACGAGCCGGACGACGACGAGGTCGACGTTCCCCCCTTCATGCGCCGCTGACCAACCCTCGCCAACACGCCGTGCCGCCCAGCGACACGGCGTGTTCGCTTTTCCGTGTCCGGCCAACACGGCGGTGGGGGACCGGGTGCGGCGCGCTAACGTTCGGGCGTGCGCATTCGTCGGGTTATCACCACGCGGGCGGGCGGGGCTTCGCTTGCGCCGTACGAGTCCTTCAACCTCGGCGACCACGTCGGGGACGCGCCGGAGGCGGTGAGCGCGAACCGGAAGCGGCTGGCCGAGGGGATCGGGCTGTCCGCGGACCGGCTGGTCTGGATGGAGCAGGTGCACGGGCGCACGGTCACCACCGTGGACGGGCCGGGTGACACCCCCGCCGAGGCCACCGACGCGCTGGTCACCGCGGCGCCGGGGCTGGCGCTGGTGGCGCTGACCGCGGACTGCGTGCCGGTGCTGCTCGGCGACGCCGAGGCCGGGGTGGTCGCCGCGGTGCACGCCGGCCGGGTGGGCGCCAGGGTCGGCGTGCTGCCCGCGGCGTTGCGCGCGATGGACGCGGCCGGCGCCCGGATCGACCGGGTGGAGGCGTTGCTGGGCCCCTCGGTGTGCGGGGAGTGCTACGAGGTGCCGCAGGCCATGCAGGACGACGTGGCCGCGCACCTGCCCGGCGCGGCCTGCAAGACGCGCAAGGGCACGCCGGGGCTGGACCTGCGGGCCGGGCTCTGGCAGCAGCTCGCCGACGCCGGGGTGGCCAAGGTCGGGCTGGACCCGCGCTGCACGGTGGAGGACAAGACCCTGTTCAGCCACCGGCGGGACGGCCAGACCGGCCGGCTGGCCTCGGTGGTCTGGGTGGAGGCGGAATGAGCCGGGAGGAGCGCAAGGCCGAGCTGGCCGCGGCGCTGGCCGAGCTCCAGGAACGGATCGCCACCGCCTGCGTCAAGGCCGGGCGGGACCCGGGCGAGGTCCAGCTGCTGCCCATCACCAAGAACTTCCCGGCCTCCGACGTGGCCCTGCTGACCGAGCTGGGCTGCACCGAGTTCGGCGAGTCCAGGGAGCAGGAGGCCAGCGCCAAGGCCGCCGAGCTGGCCGAGGCGGGCATCCACCCGCGCTGGCACCTGATCGGCAGGCTCCAGCGCAACAAGGCCCGCGCGGTGCTCCGCTGGGCCGGAGTCATCCAGACGGTGGACAGCGTCCGGCTGGCCGACGCGCTCGCCAAGGCGGTGGCCAAGGCCCGCGCCGAGGGGGAGCGGGCGGGCCCGCTGGACGTGCTCGTGCAGCTGAGCCTGGACGGTGATCCACAGCGGGGCGGGGTACCGCAAGATCAACTCGCTGAACTGGTGGCAAAGATCACGCGATCGGGTGAACTGACCCTGAAAGGTGTGATGGCCGTCGCACCCCTAGGTAGTAATCCCCATGACGCTTTCGGGGAACTCGCTGAGGTGTCCGCGCGTCTAAGGAACGAGCATGCAGGTGCCGTCGTGGTGTCCGCAGGCATGAGCGGGGACTTGGAAGCGGCGATTGACCACGGCTCGACCTGTGTGCGTGTCGGAACCTCGTTGCTCGGCGGACGGCGGCTAACCTCGCCTTAGCCCGTGGAGCGGAGGCCACGGTGGGTGAGGTCGACCAGAAGTAGGAAGGGCTGGCGATGAGCGCGCTCCAGAAGCTGAAGGCCTACTTCGGAATGGTCCCTGCCGACGAAGTCGACCGGTACGCCACCGAAGAGGACGACCGCTACCACGGCCGCAGCCGGGAGTACGCGGACGACTACGGCGACCGGGACTACGGAGACCGCCGCTACGCCGAGGCCGACTACGAGTCCTACCCCGAGCGGGGCTCGCGCCGGCGCCGGTTCGGCACCTACCGCCCTGAACTGGTCGAGGACGTCGACGACTACGAGCCGGAACCCGAGCCCGCGCGCACGCGCAGGCCGTGGGCGGCCACCACGTCCACGCCGAGCATCTCCAGTGTGCCGCCCACCCGCGGCGCGCTGGCCGTCGACCCGAAGACCCAGCACGAGCCCGCCCCGCGGACCCGTGCCGTCATCGAGCACCCCTCGCACCCGCTCAGCCGGATCACCACCCTGGCCCCGCGCAGCTACCTGGAGGCGCGGACCATCGGCGAGCACTACCGCGAGGGCACCCCGGTGATCATCAACCTGACCGGCATGGCGGACGCCGACGCGCGCCGTCTGGTCGACTTCGCGGCCGGTCTGGCCTTCGCTCTGCGGGGCGACATCGACAAGGTCACCAACAAGGTGTTCCTTCTCTCACCACCCAACGTCGACGTCACGGCGGAAGATCGCCGGCGGTTGGCGGAGGGTGGCTACTTCAGTCAGAGCTAGAAAGTGGCAGAGTGGAGGCGTGCAACCGGTCTGGGTCATCGCCTATTACCTGCTTTTCGCCTTCTGGCTGCTGCTGACCGCCAGGGTGGTCGTCGAGCTCGTCCGATCGTTCGCCAGAGAGTGGCGGCCGGCGGGCGGGGTTGCGGTGACGCTGGAGACCATCTACACAGTGACCGACCCCCCGGTCTCCCTGGCTCGTCGGGTGATCCCGATGGTCCGGATCGGGGGCATCGGACTGGACTTGTCGATTATGGTGCTGCTGCTGGTCGTGTTCATCCTGATGCGGCTGGTGCCGATCTCGTGACGGGGAACGAGATCAAAAAGCTGCCCCGAGTGCGTGAGGTGATCTGATGGGCTTGACCCCCGCCGACGTTCATAATGTGGCGTTCAGTAAGCCGCCGATAGGCAAGCGGGGCTACAACGAGGACGAGGTCGATGCCTTCCTCGACCTCATCGAGGCCGAGCTCGCCAGGCTGATCGAGGAGAACAACGACCTGCGCCAGCAGGTCGAACAGCTCGACAGCCAGCTGAGCAACGCCCGCGTTGAGCTCGAGGACGCGCGGACCAAGACCGTCGCGGGCGGGCACTCCCCGGTCCGCTCGGTCGACGAGCCGCGTCGCCTCACCCCCGTGCCCCCGCCCAGCGTGATGGAGCAGACCTCCCCTGGAGGCGACCACCACGTGCAGGCAGCCAAGGTCCTCGGCCTGGCTCAGGAGATGGCCGACCGGCTCACCGGTGAGGCCAAGGCAGAGTCCGACGGCATGCTGTCGGAAGCCCGGACCAAGTCCGAGCAGCTGCTCTCCGAGGCCCGTGCCAAGGCCGACAGCATGGTCAACGAGGCCCGTACCAGGGCGGAGACCATGCTCAACGACGCGCGTACCCGTGCCGAGACCCTGGAGCGTCAGGCCAGGGAGAAGGCTTCGGCCCTCGAACGGGACGCCCAGCGCAAGCACACCGAGGTGATGGGCTCCATCACCCAGGAGAAGAACGCGCTGGAGAAGAAGCTCGACACGCTGCGCACCTTCGAGCGTGAGTACCGCACCAGGTTGAAGACCTTCCTGGAGTCCCGCCTGCAGGAACTGATCGACCAGGGTTCGGCCGCACCCGCGGCGCCGACGGAGAGCCGGGCCAACCAGTCCGGGTACACCTTCGGCACCCGTGCGGCAGAGGCCGGCTGATCCCGGGCAGTAGGGAGTAGGTCAGGTGCTGTACCTGGTCCTGCTGCTGGTGCTGGCCGCCTTCGGGCTGCTGGTCACCGCCCTGGTCTCCGGGGTGACCGCCTGGGCGTGGGGTTCGGTCGTCGCGAGCGTGGCAGCCGCGCTGCTGCTGTTCGCGGACTGGGTCCTGCGCCGACGCCGGGCGCTCGCCACGGATCCGGAGCCGGCTGCTGATGGGGAAGTCGGCCGTCCGGATGCTGGAGAACACGCCGAGGCGGTCAGCACCGCGCGGGAGAAGGCCGCAACCGGGCCTGAGGACGACGAGGACGCCGGGGATGCCACTGAGAAGGTGGCATCCCCGGCCAAGCCGTCCACGGGCGCTGCGGCCGAACCTGGCGAGGAGGACACCGACGCGGCCGACCTGCTGATCGTCAGCTCGCTGGCCGAGGAGGTCAGGGTGGTCGACGAGCACCCGCGCTACCACCTGGCCGAGTGCACCTGGCTCACCGGCTCGGCCACGCTGCGCCTGCCCGTGCGGGAGGCCCGCGAGCTGGGCTTCACCCCGTGCGGGCGCTGCACGCCGGACCGCGGCCTCGCGGCAGCGCACCGGGCCGGACGCACCCGCTGAGCCGGCCGCACGGTCCAAGTCGCATCCCGTCTGATCAATCTCAAGTTGCCTAAGTAGTACCAACTCACCCACAGTGACCCCATTCGGGGGAGCACAACGGGTTTCGCAACCTGTATGGCCTAACGGTCAGGCGGTTGGTAGCGCTGCAGTCAGATCCACTTCGACCAACTGACCGGGGAACCCGAGGCGGGTGACCCCGAGCAGGGTGGACGCGGTGCTGAACGCGGACCCGATCTCCGATCCGGCGAGCCGGTGCCAGACCGCGCTCAGCACGGCCTCCTCCGCACTCACCACGTAGATCACCGAGCGCACCACGTGCCCGGGGTCCGCGCCCGCCGCGTGCAGCGCGAGCGCGCAGTTGGCGATGACCTGGTCGGTCTGCGCGAGCGGGTCGTCCCCGCCGATGAGCCGGCCCGCGTGGTCGAGCGGCATCTGCCCGGCCAGGTAGGCCGTCCGGCCGGCCTCGACGATCGTGATGTGGTGGTAGCCGGGGGTTCGGTGGAGTTCTCCGGGGTTGATCCGGGTGATGGTCACCTCCCCAGCCTGGCGTCGGCGGCAACCGATTTGCACGCCCGGTTACTCTTGACAACACAGGCACCGATCCGGCCATCACCGGGGAGCCTCCGGAAGAACAGGCGGTCCGCCGCCCCAGTAGAACCGGACGGGACGGCCCGTCACAGCCGGGAAACGAGTGGCCAGACCCGCGAGGGCCTGGCAAGCGGGGTGGTACCGCGGAGCGCCGGCCACGGCGCGTCGTCCCCGTGTGGGCGCGAGCCCGTACGAGACCGGACGAACCGCACGCGAGGAGCACCCCTCCCATGGCTTACCCCAAGGTCCAACTCGACAGCGCGCCGGGCGTGCCAGCCCAGCCGTCCTTCCCCGTGCTGGAGCAGGACGTGCTGGCCTACTGGGCCGCCGACCGGACCTTCGAGGCGAGCATCGACAACCGCCCGGCCGGGGAGAACGGCCGCAACGAGTTCGTCTTCTACGACGGCCCGCCCTTCGCCAACGGCCTGCCGCACTACGGGCACCTGCTCACTGGCTACGTCAAGGACGTGGTGCCGCGCTACCAGACCATGCTGGGCCGCCGGGTCGAGCGCCGCTTCGGCTGGGACTGCCACGGCATGCCCGCCGAGGTCGCGGTGGAGAAGGAACTCGGCATCACGCACAAGTCCGAGATCGAGCAGCTGGGCATCGAGAAGTTCAACGACGCCTGCCGCACCTCGGTGCTGCGCTTCACCGGTGACTGGCGGGACTACGTCACCCGGCAGGCCCGCTGGGTGGACTTCGACAACGACTACAAGACCCTGGACCTCCCGTACATGGAGAGCGTCATGTGGGCCTTCAAGTCGCTGTGGGACAAGGGCCTGGTCTACGAGGGCTTCCGGGTGCTCTGGTACTGCTGGCGCTGCGAGACGCCGCTGTCCAACACCGAGACCAAGATGGACGACGTCTACCGCGACCGGCAGGACCCCGCGGTCACCGTGGGCATGCGGCTGGAGTCCGGCGAGCTGGCCCTGGTCTGGACGACCACGCCGTGGACGCTGCCCAGCAACCTGGCCATGGCCGTGCACCCGGACGTGGCCTACGTGGTGGTCGAGCACGAGGGCGAGCAGTACCTGCTGGCCGAGGCCAGGCTGGCCGCCTACGCCCGCGAGCTGGGCGAGGACGCCGCCGAGCGGGTGGTGCGCCGCTACACCGGGGCCGAGCTGCTCGGCCGCAAGTACACCCCGGTGTTCCCGTTCTTCGCCGGGCGGGAGAACGCGCACCAGATCCTCGGCGCGGACTACGTGACCACCGAGGACGGCACCGGCCTTGTGCACATCGCGCCCGCCTTCGGTGAGGACGACAAGGCCGTCACCGACGCCGCCGGCATCGAGGTGGTCGTCCCGGTCAACGCCAGGGGCGAGTTCACCAGCGAGGTGCCGCCGTACGCGGGCACGCACGTCTTCGAGGCGAACAAGCAGATCATCCGCGACCTCAAGGCCGCCGGCGTGCTGCTGCGCCACGAGACCTACGACCACCCGTACCCGCACTGCTGGCGCTGCGACAGCCCGCTGATCCAGCGCGCGGTGACCTCCTGGTTCGTCGCGGTCAGCCAGTTCAAGGACCGGATGGTCGAGCTGAACCAGCAGATCAACTGGGTGCCGGAGCACATCAAGGACGGGCAGTTCGGCAAGTGGCTGGAGAACGCCCGCGACTGGTCGATCTCGCGCAACCGGTACTGGGGCTCGCCGATCCCGGTGTGGGTCTCCGACGACCCGGCCTACCCGAGGATGGACGTCTACGGCTCGCTGGATGAGCTGGAGCGCGACTTCGGCGTGCGCCCGACCGAGCTGCACCGCCCGGTGGTGGACGACCTGGTGCGGCCGAACCCGGACGACCCGACCGGCAAGTCGATGATGCGCCGGGTGCCGGAGGTGCTGGACTGCTGGTTCGAGTCCGGCTCCATGTCCTTCGCCCAGGTGCACTACCCGTTCGAGAACCGCGAGTGGTTCGACGACCACTACCCGGGTGACTTCATCGTGGAGTACACCGCGCAGACCCGCGGCTGGTTCTACACCATGCACGTGCTGGCCACCGCGCTGTTCGACCGGCCGGCCTTCCGCAACTGCCTGGTGCACGGCACCGTGCTGGGCGACGACGGGCAGAAGATGTCCAAGTCGAAGCAGAACTACCCGGACGTCCGGGAGGTCTTCGACCGGGACGGCTCCGACGCCATGCGCTGGTTCCTGCTGGCCAGCCCGGTCTCCCGGGGCGGCGACCTGAGCGTGACCGAGCGCGGCATCAGGGACGCGGTGCGCCAGGCCGTGCTGCCGCTGTGGAACTCCTGGTACTTCCTCTCCCTCTACGCCAACGCGGCCGGGGTGGAGGGCAAGTGGCGGGTCGACAGCGGGCACGTGCTGGACCGGTACGTGCTGGCCAAGACGCACGACCTGGTCAAGGCGGTGCGCACCTCGCTGGACGCCTACGACCTGTCCACCGCGCACCAGGCGGTCCGGGAGTTCCTGGAGGTGCTGACCAACTGGTACGTGCGCCGTTCCCGGGAGCGGTTCTGGGCCGGTGAGCAGGACGCGGTGGACACCCTGCACACCGTGCTTGAGGTGGTCTGCCGGACGGTGGCGCCGCTGCTGCCGCTGACCACCGAGGCGGTCTGGCGCGGGCTGACCGGCGAGCGCTCGGTGCACCTCACCGACTTCCCCGAGGTGGCCGACCTGCCTGCCGATGACAAGCTGGTCGCGGCCATGGATGAGGTGCGGCAGGTCTGCTCCACCGCGCTGTCCCTGCGCAAGGCGAACAAGCTGCGGGTCCGGCTGCCGTTGGCCAAGCTGGTGGTGGCCGCGCCCTACGCCGGGGACCTGGCCCCGTTCCAGGAGCTGATCCGGGACGAGGTCAACGTCAAGGACGTGGTGCTGACCACCGACGTGGCCGCGCACGGCCGGGTCGAGCTGGCGGTCAACGCCCGCGTCTGCGGCCCCCGGCTGGGCAAGGACGTGCAGAAGGTGATCAAGGCGGTCAAGGCGGGGGAGTGGACCACCAGCGCGACCGGCGCGGTGGTGGCGGCCGGGATCGAGCTGCTGCCGGCCGAGTACGAGCAGCGGCTGGTCTCCTCCGACCCCGGCGCGGCGGCCGCGCTGCCCGGCGGCTCCGGCCTGGTCGTGCTGGACACCGAGGTGACCGCGGAGCTGGCCGCCGAGGGCCTGGCCCGCGACCTGGTCCGGGTGATCCAGCAGGCCCGCAGGGAGGCGGCGCTGGACGTCTCGGACCGGATCGCGCTGACCGTGGAGGTGCCGGATGAGGTGCGTCCCGCGGTGGAGCGCTTCGCGGAGTTCATCGCGGCGGAGACGCTGGCCGTGGCGCTGACCCACGGTCCGGCCGGGGACGCCGGGTTCGGCGGCTCGGTGGGCGAGGGCACCGCGGTGCGGGTCGCGGTCGCCAAGTCCTGACGGTGCTTGGCCGGCACGACCGTACGGTACCGTACGGTCGTGCCAGCCAAGATCAGGAAAACCCGCGCGGACTGGACCACCGCCGCGCTGGCCGCACTCGCCGAGGGCGGCCTCGCCGCGGTGGCCATCGAACCGCTGGCGGTCCGGGTCGGCGCCACCAAAGGCAGTGCCTACTGGCATTTCGCCAACCGGGAGGCGCTGCTGGTGGCCACCCTGGAGCGCTGGGAACTGGAGCAGACCGAGGCCGTGATCGCGCTGGCCGAACAGGAACCCGATCCGGCGCACCGGTTGCGGCTGCTCTTCGCCAGTGTGCTGGACCGGCCCGAGGGCAACGCGGTAGAGCTGGCCCTGCTGGCGGCGGGCGACGATCCGGTCATCCGGCCGGTGCTGGACCGGGTGACCGACCGCCGGATCGCTTACCTGTCAACGCTTTTCGCCCAGTGCGGCTTCGGCAAGGCGGATGCCAGGCGGCGCGCGGTGCTGGCCTACAGCGCCTACCTCGGGCACGCGCACCTGTTCCGGATGGCCCCGGCCGCGATGCCCCGCTCGCGCGCGCAGCGGCGGGCGCACCTGGACGCCTCGATGGCGGCATTGCTCAGCAAGGAGAACGGTTCGGGGTGATTCCCCAAGCTTATCCCGGCCAGTGCCTCTGGGTACAGAGTCATGCACGATTCATCGCAATTCCCGAAAAATGGGTTCTGAGCAGCCACAATGGACACGCCAGAGTTTTAGTCTGATGTCCGGAGGCGCCGTATGACCGACCTGACGACCGTGCTCGGAATCGGCGCCGGGGTGCTCCTGGCGGCGGTGCTCGCCGTGCGCGTGTCCGTCCGGCTCGGCCTACCGTCTCTGTTGCTGTACCTCGGAATCGGGCTGGTCATCGGCGAGTCCGGCTTCGGTATCCAGTTCTCCGACGCCGGCCTCACCCAGTCCCTCGGCATCGCCGCGCTGGTGCTGATCCTGGCCGAGGGTGGCCTCACCACCCGCTGGTCGGCGGTGAAACCCGCGCTGGGCCTGGGTATCGCACTGTCCACAGTGGCCGTCGCGGTGAGCATCGCGGTCACCGGCGGGCTGCTGCACCTGATCCTGGACCTGGAGTGGCGCACCGCGCTGCTGTGGGGCGCGGTGCTCTCCTCCACCGACGCGGCCGCGGTGTTCAGCGTGCTGCGCGGGGTCGGGGTGAGCAAACGGCTGGCCGGTGCGCTGGAACTGGAGTCGGGGCTCAACGACGCGCCGGTGTTCCTGGCCGTGGTGCTGCTGGCCGGCACCGACCCGTTCACCTGGTGGACACCGGCGCTGGTGGTCTACGAGCTGGTGATCGGCGCCGCGCTGGGCATCGGGATGGGCTGGCTGGGCGCGGCCGCGTTACGCCGGGCGGCGCTGCCTGCCACCGGTCTCTATCCACTCGCGACGGTCGGGGTGTGCGTGCTGGCCTACGCCGCCGCCCAGGGCGTGCACGGCGCGGGCCTGCTCTCGGCCTACGTGGCCGGGCTGGTGCTGGGCAACGCCCGGCTGCCGCACCGCGCGGACACGCTCTCCTTCGCCGAGGGCCTCGGCTGGCTGGCCCAGATCGGCCTGTTCGTGCTGCTGGGCCTGTACGCCTCGCCGTCCCGGCTGTTCGACGTGCTGATCCCGGCCCTGGTCGCCGGTGGCGTGCTGCTGCTGGTGGCCCGCCCGCTGTCGGTGGCGCTCTCGGCCACCCCGTTCCGCCTGCCCTGGCGGGAACAGACGTTCCTGGCCTGGTCCGGCCTGCGCGGCGCGGTGCCGATCGTGCTGGCGATGATCCCGGTGACCCAGGGCGTGGAGGGCGCGCAGACCCTGGTGGACGTGGTGTTCGTGCTGGTGGTGCTGCTGACCCTGATCCAGGGCAGCACCCTGCCGGTGCTGGCCCGCTGGCTGGGGCTGGTGCGCAGGGGCGAGATGCAGGAGGTCCAGGTGGACGCCGGTCCGCTGGACGAGCTGGGCGCGGAGCTGCTGCAGATCCGCATCCCGAAGGGCTCCAAGCTGCACGGCGTCTACGTCTCCGAGCTGCGCCTGCCGGGGGGCGCCACGGTGAGCCTGGTGGTCCGCGCGGGCAAGGGCTTCACGCCACAGTCGGTGACCCGCCTCCAGTTCGACGACCAGCTGCTGGTGGTCACCACCGAGACCGCCCGCGACGAGGCGGAGAAACGCATCCGCGCCATCGACCGGGCCGGCCGCTACGCGCACTGGCGCGGTGAGCGCGGCGACGGTTAGCCGATGCAGTCCGTCGGCACCCACTCCGCGGTCACGTCCGCGGCGACGACCACGATGGTCCCGGTCAGGCACACGATCTCGTGCCGCACCCCGCGCTCGTGCGGCAGCAGCTCGTCCAGGAACACCTCCCTGGGCAGCTCGCCCGGCGGGTCGAAGGAGTGCTCGGCGACGCCGGTGTAGCGCAGCACCAGGTCCGCGTCGTGCTTCCAGCAGTTGTGCCGCAGCTCCAGCACGAGCTGGTCGCCGTCGGCCCGGAGTTCGGCAGGCTTGAGGTCCTTCACGCACCGCTTGCCGAAGAAGTCGTAGTGCTCCGGGTCCGTGGCGAAGGCCCGCGCACCCGGCGGCAGCTGGGGCGCGAGATCGGGCAGCAGGTCCAGGTAGGGATCCGCGTCGCTGTAGGTGCCGCCTTCGTCGAAGCGCACGATCACGTGTTCCATCGGGGCCGAGTCTGCCATTCGCGCCAAGCCGTTTTATGGCCGGTTTCATCAAGCCGGGGCTGCTCGCGGCGGCCACCATGGCCGGGTGCGACTCGATGAGGCCTCCCGGTTCCTGACCACCCACGGCCGCCTGCTGGAGCGTCGCCGGTTCGGCTTGCTCACCGGGCAGCCGGACCGCGCCGCGCTGCTCACCGCACTGGCTGCCTACCGCAACCCCGACGGCGGCTTCGGCTGGGCGCTGGAACCCGATCTGCGCTCGCCGGAGAGCCAGCCGCTCAACGCCATGCACGCCTTCGAGGTGCTCGCCGAGGCCGGCGGCGACCCCGAGCTGAGCCGCGGCCTGTGCGACTGGCTCGGCGCGGTCAGCCTGCCCGACGGCGGCCTGCCGTTCGTGCTGCCCATGCGCGAGTCCGCCGGCACCGCGCCCTGGTTCGCCGCGGCCGATCCGGCGGAGTCCTCGCTGCACCTGACCGCCGCCGTGGTCAGCCACGCGCTGCCGGTGGCCGCCCTGGACCCGGCGGTGGCCGCGCACCCGTGGCTGGCCGCCGCGGTGGACTACTGCTGGCACCGGATCACCACCCAGTCGGAACCGGGCGGCACCCTGGAGCTGCGCTACTCGCTGGCGGTGCTGGACGCGCTGTGCGACACCCGGCCGGAAGCGTTGCCGGAGCTGCGGCGGCTGGCCGAGCACCTGCCGGCTGACGGGATCCGGCCGGTCGAAGGCGGCCAGGCCGACGAAGCCCTGTACCCCTTGGACTTCGCGCCCGAACCGCACCGCCCGCTGCGGGAGCTGTTGCCGGCCAACGTGATCACCCGGGACCTGGACCGGCTGGCCGGGCTCCAGCAGGCCGACGGCGGCTGGCTGGTGGACTTCGCCTCCGCCTCGCCCGCGGGCGCGCTGGAGTGGCGGGGTTATGCGACGGTGCACGCGGTGAAGATCCTGCTGGCCAACGACTGGGGTGCGGTCGGCTAGGCCATTCGGCCGACATCGTTTGGGGCCTGACGGCTCGCGCCCAACTGGCTAACTTCATGGCTCCTTCACCCGAAAGGGTGCCCCCTGTAAGGAGTCCACGATGTCGGGGAACCGCCGTCCCACCTGGCTGCTCGCCGCCGCGCTGCTCTCCGGCGGCCTGCTGCTCGCACCCGCCGCGGTGGCCACGCCGCTGGCGGACCCGGTGCTCGCCCTGCCCTTCGCCACCGGCCAGCAGACCTACTCGGCCGGCGTGCACTCGGACAACGGGCAGAGCGGGGTCAAGAACGCGATCGACTTCTCGCCCAGTGACGGCGTCGCCCGCTCGGCGGCCGAGGGCACGGTGCGGATCCAGCGCTGCTCCGGCGGCGACTGGGTCACCGTGGACCACGCGGGCGGCTGGCGCACCGGCTACTACCACCTTGAGGACATCCAGGTCCACGACGGGCAGTCCGTCTCGGCCGGGACCCCGTTGGGGCGCACCGGGAACGCGCTGCCCTGCGGCGGGTCCAGCAGCGGTGCGCACGTGCACTTCACGCTGTGGCAGCTGGGCGCGGTGCCCAGCGCGGACGCCGACTGGAGTGGACTGTCCTACGAGGACGTTAGCACCTGGGTCGCGGCCGAGGCCGGGGTGCCGGTGGACGGGAAGGTGCTGGGCGCCTGGCGGTTCCACGCCGGGGCGCAGCAGTACGCCGGGCGCGCGGAGCGGGTCGGCGACGGGTTCAGCGTGTCGCTGCCCGGCCGGTTCCGGGTCTGAGCGCGGCGACCGGGACGGCCCGTGGTGAGGCCGTCCCGGTGGTGTGCGTCACTGCGCGCTCAGCCGCGGTAGAACCATTCCTGCACTTCGTAGTCCGGCCGGTTCGGGTCGACGAAATCAGTTCTCCAGGCAATCCAGAGTTGGCCGGGACGGTATTGCGACATCTTCGCCCAGACGTGCCGCTTGGCGTATCCCTGGTCGTAGAAGGCGTGGATGTGACCGGTGGACTGGCGGAACTCGGAATTGCTCCAGCCCCAGTCGCAGTTGGTCGGTGAGCACTTCCCGAACAGGCGCATGGTCCAGCCCGCGTCGTGCACGATGCGGCAGATCGAGCCTTCGCAGACGGTGACCGACTGGCAGTCCCGCAGCTCGGCCCTGGCGATGCCGGTGGCGTTCGGGTCCGCGTTGTTCCAGTTGCCGTGCTCGACGGCGTGACCACTGCAAAGAAGCGGAGCGGCGAGGCCGTTGGGTGCCGCGAGCTTGGTCGTGACCCCGGCCGGCGCGGTCTCGGCCGGGATCGGCGGTTCGGCGGGCGCGGCCTGTGCCGCGGCCGCCGCGCCCAGTGCCGCGCTGCTCATCATCATCGTCGCCACGGCTAATCGCACGAAGCCGCGCCGAATTCTGCTGGTGCCGTTTCTCTCCATGAAAGCCCCCTGGTGCGGAATTCCCGGGCGGATTCACCCGTCCGGCCAGGTTAGGGCGGGTCGAAATATCAACTCGGCGTCGCATGGGAATTCGCCCCAACCGGTGCCCGGCCAGCTGCCCGTTCGGCGAAGCCGGGTGGCCAGCGGCTTCCCGGTATCTGGAAAGGGGGCTTCCCAAGTCGCCGGTCCGTCGGCTAACTTCGGGGCCAAGGTCATGAGTACCAGCGCACAGCCCCGGCTTGCTGGTCGGCAACCCTCCTACCGCGGTGGGGTGCTCCGGGTGAGGACCTGGTCCGTCGCGAGGTGCGGCGGGCAAGCGCGGACCTCCTGGCAGGTCCGATCAGGACCCCGGAGGGTTGTATGTCGCTCGCTGTCATCCCCGCGCAGGCCACCGCCACCACCGCTGCCGCGACCACCACTGCCGCCGTGCCCGCCGTCGTCGGCGCGCACACCGCGGTGCCGCTGGTCACCGGGGAGCGGGTGACCTACGCCAACCTCGACCACGCGGCCAGCGCGCCGTGTCTGGCCGCGGTGCGCGACGCGGTGGACGAGCTGCTGCCCTACTACGCCAGCGTGCACCGCGGCGCCGGGTTCGCCTCGCAGGTGTGCACCAAGGTGTACGAGCAGGCCAGGGACGTGGTGCGGCGATTCGTCGGGGCGCACGCCAGCGACGTGGTGGTCTTCACCCGCAACAGCACCGACGCGCTGAACCTGCTGGCCCGCAGCGTGCCCAGGGGCACCAGCGTGGTCACCTTCGACACCGACCACCACGCCGCGCTGCTGCCGTGGCGCGGCCCCAGGGTCACCCGGATCGCCACCCCGGACACCCCGCAGGGCGCCATCGGCGCGCTGGCCGAGGCGTTGCGCAACACGCCGGAGGGCGCGCGGCTGGTGGTGCTGACCGGGGCGTCCAACGTGACCGGTGAGCTGTGGCCGGTGCGCGAGCTGGCCGCGGTGGCCCGCCGCTTCGGCGCGCGGATCGTGCTGGACGCCGCGCAGCTGGCCCCGCACCGCCCGGTGGACATCCAGCAGCTCGACGTGGACTACGTGGTGCTCTCCGCGCACAAGCTCTACGCCCCCTACGGCAGCGGCGCGCTGGTCGGCCGGGCGGACTGGCTGCACCAGGCCGAGCCGTACCTGGTCGGCGGCGGCGCCACCAAGCACGTGGTGGACTGGGGCGACCACCTGGGCGTGGGCTGGGCGCCCGCGCCGGAGCGGCACGAGGCCGGTTCGCCGAACGTGGTCGGCGTGCACGCCTTCGCCAGCGCCTGCCAGGCCATCACCCAGCACGGCTGGGACGCGGTCATCGCGCACGAGGCCGAGCTGTTCGCCCGGCTGCGCGCCGGGCTCAAGGCCATCCCCGGCCTGCGGGAGCTGTCGATCTTCGGCGCGGGGCAGGACCGGGTCGGTGTGGTGAGCTTCACGGTGGACGGTCAGGACCCGGGTCTGCTGGCCTCCGCGCTGTCCGCCGAGTACGGGATCGGGGTGCGCGACGGCGCGTTCTGCGCGCACATCGCCACCCGGCGGCTGCTGGGCCAGGCCGGGTCGGACAGCGACCGCGCGCTGCGGGTCAGCCTGGGTCTGGGCACCACCGCCGAGCACGTGGACCGGGTGCTGCTGGCGCTGCGCGAGCTGGTCGAGCACGGGCCGGGCTGGAAGTACGAGATCGTGGACGGCCGGTGGGCCCCGGTGAACGACCCGAGGCCGCTGCCGCCATTCATTAACGCCTGAGGTCGGGGGCGGTCCCGGCGTACGGGACAATGGGGCGGTGAGCACCGACGACAAGCCGCCCCGCCGCCTGGTGCCGTTCGCCCTGGTGGCGCTGGCGGCCTTCGCGGCGGACCTGATCACCAAGGACCTCGCGGTCGCCGCGCTCAACGGGCAGCCGCCGGTCCGGGTGGCTGGTGGCGCGCTTTACCTGGTGCTGCTGCACAACCCGGGCGCGGCGTTCTCGCTGTTCCCCGGCCAGACCTGGCTGCTGACGCTGATCACCACGCTGGTCGTGCTGGCCATCCTGATCTTCGCGCCCCGGCTGCGCTCCACCGGCTGGGCCGTGGGCATCGGCCTGGTGCTGGGCGGTGCGCTGGGCAACCTGGCCGACCGGCTGACCCGCCCGCCGGGCTTCGCCGAGGGACATGTGGTGGACTTCCTGTCACTGTTCGCCCCCGACGGCAGCGTGTGGCCGGTGTTCAACATCGCCGACGCGGCCATCGTCAGCGGCGGCGTGCTCCTGGTGCTGCTGGCCCTCTTCGGCGTCGACTACGACGGCAAGCGGCCGGGGCGCGGAGCAGACCAGACGAAGGCCGAGGCCACGGTGGAGGAAAACGCGTGAGTGACCAGAGGACCCTGCCGGTGCCGGACGGCCTGGACGGCATGCGAGTGGACGCGGGCCTGTCCAAACTGCTGGGCCTGTCCCGCACGGTCGCGGCCGGCCTGGCCGAGACCGGCGGAGTCCTGCTCGACGGCCAGCCCGCGGGCAAGTCCGACCGCCTGGTAGCCGGGTCCTGGCTGGAGGTCACCCTCCCCGAACCGGAACACCCCGTCCCGGTGCTCGCCGCCCCGGTGGACGGCCTGGTCGTGCTGTACGAGGACGACGACATCGTGGTCATCGACAAACCGGTAGGCGTCGCCGTGCACCCCAGCCCCGGCTGGACCGGCCCCACGGTCGTCGCGGGCCTGGCCGCCGCCGGGATCCAGATCGCCACCTCCGGCGCGGCCGAGCGCCAGGGCGTGGTGCACCGGCTGGACGTGGGCACCACCGGCGTGATGGTGGTGGCCAAGAGCGAACACGCGTACTCGGTGCTGAAGCGGGCGTTCAAGGAACGGACCGTGGAGAAGCGGTACCACGCCCTGGTGCAAGGACATCCGGATCCCAGCCGGGGCACGATCGACGCCCCGATCGACCGGCACCCGCGACAGGACTACAAGTTCGCGGTGGTGGCCAGCGGCAAGCCGAGCGTCACGCACTACGAGGTGATGGAGGCGTTCCGGGCGGCGTCACTGGTCGATGTGCGGCTGGAGACCGGCCGGACGCACCAGATCCGCGTGCACTTCTCGGCATTGCGGCATCCGTGCGTGGGGGATTTGACGTATGGCGCGGATCCGGTGCTGGCGAAGAAACTGAACTTGACGCGGCAGTGGTTGCAGGCGCGGTCATTGGGGTTCCACCACCCGGCACATGAGGGATGGGTGGAGTTCACCAGCGAGTACCCGGCGGACCTGCAGACGGCGTTGGACTCACTGCGCGCGGACAGCTGGTAGAGAAAGCCGTTGCCTTGGGGTGAAAACCCACCAAGAGGGCCTCTCGTCTTCTCCGTACGGCCTGGAGACTGCTGACCGCATCTCTCCACCCGGCCCCTGCAACCTGCCGCCGCCCTAGCTTCGCAACGTGACGGGGGCCGGGTGGAGAGATGTGGTTTGCTGTCGGAAGGTCGTGCGGAGAAGACGAGAGGACCGCGAGCACGCTGGAACCGGCCCCGGCAGCCTGCTCAACCCCGCAACCTGCTCGTCCCGG
>NZ_JBSFUA010000072.1:0-30334 GCF_053591555.1 Crossiella sp. NPDC003009
GCTGGTGCAGCTCGGCCGCGACCATGGCGCTGAACTCCTCGCCACCGGCCTGCGCCGTCTCACCGGCCAGCAGCACCAGCTGCGGGTCGATCCGAAGCTTGCTTCGCGTGTGCCGGGGTCACGAACGCACGACTAAGGAGCGAATAAATCCCGCGCGCGGAGCGCGCCAATGTCACAGCACGCGAGCACCCAGCTCCGCGATGTCCACCGACCCCACCCCGTCAACCACATGCCAGTCCGCCAGCCAGTGCTCAGCCGCCAGCTGTTGGTAAACCTTCGCGCACCGAGCCTGCAACCCCGCATCCGTCTCATACGAGTCACGAGCCCGGTCAGCCTCAACCGCCTCCCGCTGCACCGCCCGCGCAGCCGCAACTTCCACCGGCACCTGCAACAACAGATGCAGATCCGGCACCGGCACCCCGAACCGCCGGATCTCCAGGTCATAAGCCCAGCCAACGAACTCGCCATGCGCGTCCTGGTGCAGCCGAGCAGCGCAGTAAGCGGCGTTGGAGGCGACGTACCGATCCAGCAGCACCACGTCATGCGTGGCCAGGTCAGCCCGCAGCGAGTCGGCGGCCCCCCGGCGATCCAGCGCGTATAGCACCGCCATCGCGTAGACCGAATCCACGGTGTCCCCAAGCCGCCCTTGCAGGGCGTCGCGGACCAGGTCGGCGTGCACGTCCTCGCCGTAGCGGGGGAAAGCGCGCCGGGCGACGGTCTTGCCGCGCTGGCGTAGTTCCGCGGTGAGCGTGTCGGCGAGCGTTCGCTTGCCCGCGCCGTCCAGACCCTCGATGACCACCAGTCGACCCACGTCGTCATCTAACCCGACGAAGGGGTGAGTCCCGTGGGGCGGGGGCTTCCGGGCAACGCCCGCCCCACGGGGCTCCGGTGCTCCTACGCGCTGCGGCGCAGGAACACCGAGCCGAACCCGATCACCAGCAGGGAGCCCAGCAGTACGAGGACCAGCGGCAGGGAGCTGCCCTCGTCCGCAGGGGCGGCGTAGCCGTAACCACCGGCGTTGCCGCGCTGGGCGTAGTTCGAGCCGGCCTGCTTGTCGCCGTACTTGGCGGCGACGGCGCGCTGGTAGTCGGCCACGGAGACGGTCGCGCCGTCGCCGTCAAGGCGGCGGACGGTGTCCCCGTGCACCGCGTACCAGGCGTCGATCTGCGGTTCCTGCAACAGGTACGCGCCCTGCGGCAGCTTGGCGGCGAGCTGGCGCTCGCGGTCGCCGGAGGCGATGTTGCCGACCTGCCAGGCGCCGCGCTCGTCGCGCACCGTCCACAGCGTCGCGCTCGCGCCACCCGCGCCGGTGGCGGGCACCGCGACGTAGGCCAGCGAGCCCGGCGCGGTGCTCTTGCCCGCGACGAAGTCCTTGGCCAGCTGGTAGACCGGCACCGGCTGCGGGGCGACCGCGATCTCGGCGTCCAGGCCGGGCGCGCCGCCGGTGGAGGAGCCGGACGGGTCGGCCTGGAAGAACTTGCCGAGGGTGGCCCGCGTGGACGGGTCCGCCGCGACCTGGGCCGCCGCGGCCAGGTCCTGGGCCGAGGGCTCATTCGCCGCCGGCGCCGCGCTGGCGCCCCAGCCGTTGGCCAGCAGCAGTCCCGCGCCCAGTGCCGCGGTCACGAGCGTCCTGGTGATCCCGCGCATCGCGCTCACCTCCTGATCCCGGTCAGCGTGTGCGTCCAGGTGAAGCTCGAGTTGTTGCGGTAGTAGTTGTAGGTGGCCCAGTTGTAGCGGTTGCTGGACTGCCACGGGTCGCCCCAGTAGACCCAGCTCTTGGTGGTGTCGTAGCCGTAGAGCACGTGCATGTGGCCACCGCCGGACTGCCAGCCGATCCGGGTCTCGATGGGCTGGTTGGCCGCGGTCTGCTGCTGGATGGCGGCGTAGCTGAGCGTGTTGCTCAGGTACTGGCCCGGGTTGGTGAAGTTCAGCTTGCGCAGCGCGTTCTGCGCCTCGCCGAGATGGGCCTGGTCGTTGGGGCAGGCGGAGCTGGTGGCGCGGTTCTTGGCCAGCGCGCAGAAGTGGTTCTGGCTGACGCTGACGCCGTGCCAGGCCGCGATGGTGTTGCCCGCGGCCGCCCAGCACCAGTTGGTTTTTTCCTGGGCCTGCATGGTGATGTTGACCCGGTACGCGGCAGGCAGGGCCGCGGCGCTCTGGGTGTGCGCTGCCTGTTCGATGGTGGCCGGAGCGGCGAACGCTCCTGGGACGGGGACGAGCAGCCAGCTGGCCAGCACCGCGGCCATCCCGGCCACGGCTCTGCGCAGTTCGGACCTCCGTGACACGGTGGTCTTCTCCTCTCGCCGGTCCACCCGGTGACCGCACGCCGCAGGGTTGGCGCGGGCAGCTCGGGCGGTGGTTGCGGAAGAGTCGGGCGCAAACGGTTGGGCGACAACCGACGGAGGTTGGTCTGGCCGACGGGGCAGGACCGTTCCGGGGTGGACGATGTAGCGCGAACGAGGGAACGGCTAGCCTGACCTGGCGTGTTTACGGTTGGATCACACTCGGTCGAGTGGCTAGCGTGAACGTTCACAGCCCGTTCACAGGGCGTGAAAATCGCGGGCGGAAGGTGCGTGGCATGGTCTCCGACGTCCCAGAGGGTCTCGCCGACGCGCTCCGCTACGGCCCGTTCCACCGCGCCCTGCGCGAGTCCATCAGCTGCCGCGGCCTGTCCCTGGCCCGGCTCACCGCGCACCTGCGCCGCCTGGGCATCAGCACCGGCCAGTCCACCCTGAGCTACTGGCAGCGCGGCCTGCGCCACCCCGAGGTGCCCGGCTCGCTGCCCACGGTGCGCGCGCTGGAGACGGTGCTCCGGCTGCCCTCGGACTCACTGGTGGTGCTGCTCGGCCCGCAGCACCGGCCACCGGGCGCGGACCGGGAGAAGCTGACCTCCTTCGCCGACCTGGTGGAGGTCGGCAAGATCACCGCGGACCTGTTGGAGGAGCTGGACGCCGCGCCGGAGGTGCACCGGTGCAACACCGCGATGCGGGTCCGGATGGTGCACGAGGTGGTGGCCTTCGGCCAGGACCGGGTGCAGCGCAGTGTGCGGTCACAACTGGTGGTCAGGGCGGTGCAGCCGGGGCCGTACCGGTATCTGGCGGTATATCACGGCGATGACGGCGCGGACATGACGAAGGTGACCGTGCGGGCCGAGGAGGGCTGCCGGATCGGCCGGGTCCGCTGGCGGGACGGTGGGCCGGGCGCGCTGGCCATCGAGCTGCTGTTCGACCGGCGGCTGGCCGAGGGCGAGACGCACGTCTTCGAGTACTCGGTGCTGGACGGGACCGGGGCGGAGTCGCCCGGCTACCACCGGATGCTGCGCACGCACTGCGGCGCGTACCTGCTGCAGCTGGGCTTCCACCGCAAGGCGCTGCCCGCCCGCTGTGTGCGCCGGGTGCTGGCCAGGGAGGACGCGGTGCCGGCGGAGTCGGAGGAGCTGGTGTGCGCCGATGCCAGGGTGAGCGCGTTCTTCGCCGACGCCGGGCCGGGACTGGCCGGGATCGCGGTGGACTGGCGCTGACAAACGGCGGCGGGCCCGCCCTGAAGGACGAGCCCGCCGCGAAAAACCCGAACTGACCGGCAGGATCAGTAGCGGTAGTGGTCCAGCTTGTACGGGCCCTCGACGTCCACGTTGATGTACTCGGCCTGCTCCTTGGTGAGCTTGGTCAGCTCGCCGCCGAGGGCCTCGAGGTGGATCTTGGCGACCTTCTCGTCCAGTGCCTTCGGCAGGCGGAAGACCTCCTTGTCGTACTCCTCGTTCTTGGTGAACAGCTCGATCTGCGCGATCACCTGGTTGGAGAAGGAGTTCGACATGACGAAGCTCGGGTGGCCGGTGGCGTTGCCCAGGTTCATCAGGCGGCCCTCGGAGAGCACGATGACCGTGCGGCCGGAGGGGAAGCGCCACTCGTCGACCTGCGGCTTGATGTTGGTGCGGTGGATGCCCGGGTAGCGCTGCAGCCCGGCCATGTCGATCTCGTTGTCGAAGTGGCCGATGTTCGCCACGATCGCCTGGTGCTTCATCCGGGCCATGTGCTCGACGAGCAGCACGTCCTTGTTGCCGGTGGCGGTGATGATGATGTCCGCCTGGTCGACCAGCTTGTCGATGGTGCCGACCTGGTAGCCGTCCATGGCCGCCTGCAGGCCGCAGATCGGGTCGATCTCGGCCACGATCACCCGGGCGCCCTGGCCGCGGAGGGACTCCGCGCAGCCCTTGCCGACGTCGCCGTAGCCCGCGACGAGCGCGACCTTGCCGCCGATGAGCACGTCGGTGGCCCGGTTGAGGCCGTCGATCAGCGAGTGGCGGCAGCCGTAGCGGTTGTCGAACTTCGACTTGGTGACCGAGTCGTTGACGTTGATCGCGGGGAAGAGCAGCTGACCCGCTTCGGCCAGCTGGTACAGGCGCAGCACGCCGGTGGTGGTCTCCTCGGTGACGCCGAGGATGCCCTCACCGATCTTGGTCCAGCGGTTGTCGGACTCCTTGAGGGACTGCCGCAGCAGCTCGAGGAAGACCTGCCACTCCTCGGGGTCGTCGGCCTCGGTGTTGGGCACCACGCCGTTCTTCTCGAACTCGGTGCCCTTGTGCACCAGCATGGTGGCGTCGCCGCCGTCGTCCAGGATCATGTTCGGGCCCTGGCCGTCGGCGAAGTCGAAGAGCTGGCGGGTGCACCACCAGTACTCCTCCAGGGTCTCGCCCTTCCACGCGAACACCGGGACGCCCTTGGGCTCCTCCTCGGTGCCGTGCGGGCCGACGACGACCGCGGCCGCGGCGTGGTCCTGGGTGGAGAAGATGTTGCAGGAGACCCAGCGCACCTCCGCACCCAGCGACACCAGGGTCTCGATGAGCACCGCGGTCTGCACGGTCATGTGCAGCGAGCCGGCGATCCGCGCGCCACGCAGCGGGTAGACCTCCGCGTACTCACGGCGCAGCGCCATCAGGCCCGGCATCTCGTGCTCGGCCAGACGGATCTCCTTGCGGCCGAACTCGGCCAGCGAAAGATCGGCTACCGCGAAGTCGATGCCATTAAGGGTCTGCAGCCTTTCGGCGGTCATGAACCGGCTCCATCCAAGTCTTGGGAATCCGCTGGCCACCCTACAACCAGCCACGCCGGGAACGGCATATGACGTAATTCAACAGCTGGATGTCCGAAGATGACCCCTCGGCTGGATTTCACCGGCCCTGGTGTGACCTGAAACACGCAAGACCAAAATGGTTCGGAGACAACTGTGCTTCTTCCCGGTCCCGACACCCGTGTCGTCGAGCTGCGCGTGCCGGGGGTGCTCGGCGCGACCCCGGAGTCGGTGACCGGCTCTGCCAGCGCGGTCGACGTGGCAGGGGACGGGCTTGGCCGGGTGGTGCGGCCCGCGGACCGGATGGAGCGGCCGGTGGCCGGGCCCTCGCTGTCGCTGGGCGGGCGGCCGATCGCCAGGGTGATCGAGGGCTACGTGTGGGGCGCGATGACCTCCGGCGGTGTGGCCAAGGCCACCTGGGCGCTGCTGTTCCCGTTCACCCTGGCCAACGTGGCGCACTGGATGCTGCCGCCGGTGCCGCCGGGGTCGCGGCTGGCCAAGGTGCTGGGTGTGCTGCTGCGGGCACTGCTGCGGGTGGCCGCGCTGGGGCTGACCATGCTGTTCATCGGGCAGCTCGCGGTGGTCTCGGTGGACCTGGTCGCGGCGCAGTGCCTCTCCCCCGCGCTGGAGTGCGCCGGCGGGCTGACGCCTGCCTGGCTGCGCGACTCCGCCACCCTGCGGATGATCTCCGGGCTGCTGCCGGTGCTGGTCGCGATCGCGGTGCTGTTCCGGGTCTCCGGGGTGGACTGGGAGCTCGCCGTGCCGCACACCGCGGACCCGCCAGGGCACGCCATGTCGAACCTGCCGGGGGCCGGGGTCACCGCCGATCCGGACACCCCCGCGCTGCGCGGCCTGCACACCGCGGCCGCGCCGGCCACCGTGGCCTGGCTGCTGCTGGGCGGTCCGGCGGGCCCCCTTCGGGCGGACCTGGCCGCCCTGTGGGGCACCACGGTGCTGATCCTCGGGCTGTGCGCGCTGGGCGTGCTGCTGCTCGACGACCCCGGCGGCAGCCACCCGGACCGGGCCGGACGCTGGCTGCGGGCCGCGCTGGCCCCGGCGCCGCGACGGATGCTGGTGCTGGCCTCGCTGGTGCTGCTGGGCGCGGCGGCGGCGTACACGCCGGAGCTGTCCGGGCCGCTGCCCGCCTCCGACGGCACCGTGCAGGGCATCGCGGTCGGACTTGGCCTGTGCTGCGTGCTGTTCGGGCTGCTGCTGATCCCGGCCGCGCTGCTGGCCCGGCCGACCTGGCGCAAGCTGCCGAGGAACCTGCGGCCGTGGGCCGGTGGCTGGATGGCCGCGCCGGTGCTGGGGCTGGCTGGGTTGCTGGGCGGCGGGTTCGGCGCCGGGATCGCGATCACCTTCGAGCAGCTGCTCACCCCGGTGCAGCTGGAGCTGCCCTCGGGCTACCGCTGGGTGACGCTGGTGTGGGGCACCGCCGCCGGGGTCGCGGTGACCGTGGTGGTGCTGTGCGCGCCGGTGGTGCTGCTGCGGCGGCTGCGGGTGCGGCGCGGCAGCTACGTCCCGCCGGAGGTGGCCCTGCTGCACAAGGACCGGCCCAAGGACGAGCTGCGCGCGGCGCGGGCCTGGCGGCGGGCGGAGTGGCAGCGCAGGCACGCGCACCACCTGCTGATCTGCTTCGCCGGACTGCTCGGCCTCGGCGCGGCGGCCTCGGTGACCATGCAGGCGCTGGGCGCGCCGCTGCCCACCGGGCTGGCCCCGCTGTCCGGGGCCGGCGTGGTCGCGCTCGGCGTGCTCGGCGGCGGGCTGCTGTACCTGGTGTGGCTGGCCGCGCGGCACCCGGAACGGGCGAAACAGGTTGGCGTGCTGGCGGATCTGGCCGCGTTCTGGCCGCGCGAGGCGCATCCGACGGTGCCGCCGTGCTACGCGATGAAGGTGGTGCCGGAGCTGGTGGCCCGCGCCGAGGAGCACCTGAAGGAACCGGGCAACCGGGTGGTGCTGGTCGGGCACAGCCAGGGCAGCCTGCTGGCCGCGGTCGCGGTGTCCCGGCTGCTGGACTCGGTGTCGGACTACGACCGGGAGCGGATCGGCCTGGTCACCGCGGGCTCGCAGTTGCAGTGGGCGTACCCGAGGGCGTTCCCCGCGGTGGTGCCGTTCTCCTCACTGGCGGCCCTCAACGGGCAGCTGGGCGGGCGGTGGCGCTCGCTGTGCCGGGGCACCGACCCGCTGGGCGGCGCGGTGACCACCTGGGCCAGGCAGGTCTACGACGGGATGATGCTGGGTGTGGGCTTCCGCGCCGACGGCTCCACCGGCCCGCTGCCCGCGGCCACGGTCGGCCCGCACGGCGCGCTGGTGCTCGGCGGCGACCACTGGCTGCCGGACCCGATGCGCGGCCCGTTCCCGTTCCGCCGCTGGGCGCCTGGCGTGCTGGGACACGTGCAGTACCAGCCGGATCCGGAGTGGGACCGCGCGGTGAGCATCGCCGCCGGGCTGGAGAAGCCGTAAGGGGCCGCGCCGGTCAGCCGGGTGCGTGGGCCGGGCGGCGCAGGGGCTCGCCGACGGCGTGCAGGTGGCGCAGCACCTCGGCGTAGGAGGCGAGGATGCCGCATTCGCTGTAGGGGATGCCGCGCCGGTGGCAGAACGCGCGCACGAGTTCCCGCGCCCGCCGCAGGTTGGGGCGCGGCATGCTGGGGAAGAGGTGGTGTTCGATCTGGTGGTTCAGGCCGCCCAGCAGGAGGTCGACCCACCGCCCGCCGGAGATGTCGCGGGCGGTGAGCACCTGCTTGCGCAGGTAGTCCAGCTGCTCGCCCTTGGCCACGATCGGCATGCCCTTGTGGTTGGGGGCGAACGAACAGCCGAGGTACACGCCCATCAGGCCCTGGTGCACCACGATGAACAGCACCGCCTTGAGCGGGGACAGCACGAGGAACACCGCGCCCAGGTAGCCCACGATGTGCGCGGCCAGCAGCGCCGCCTCCAGCCAGGTGGCTCTGACCTCCCGGCGCAGCACGGCCTGCACGCTCGCGATCCGCAGCAGCACCGCCTCGGTCAGCAGCAAGGGGAAGAACAGGAACGCCTGGTACTTGGTTATCCAGCGCTCCAGGCCACGTTTGCCACCGGCCTGCTCCCGGCTGAAGGCGAGCGCGGGGATCTCGATGTCGGGGTCCTCGTCCTCGTGGTTGGGGTTGGCGTGGTGCCGGTTGTGCTTGCCGACCCACCACTCGTAGCTGATCCCGGTGATGACACCGTGGGTATAGCCGACGATGTCGTTGCCGCGCCGGGAACGGAAGATCTGCCGGTGCCCCGCGTCGTGGCCGATGAAGGCGAACTGGGTGAACACGAACGCGAGCAGCACCGCGGTGAGCAGCTGCCACCAGGAGTCGCCCAGCAGCACGAACACGGTCGCCGCCGCCGCGAGGGCGAGCACGTTGACCGCGATCCGCGCCGCGTAGTAGCCGTATCGCCTGCGTAGCAGGCCCGCTTCCCGGATCGTTCGGGACAGTTCAGCGAAGTCGTCGCGACGAGCATCCCGCGTCGCGGAAACAGCCGATCCAGTCATGGCGCGGTTCTTCTCCCCGTGTGCGTTCCTTCATCCGCTACCTCGGGTTTCCGTTGCCGCGCAGCCGAAACCCGCGCCGGCGGTCCTTTTCGGACCTAGGTCAGGGCCGAGCGGAGCAGCCCGGCGGCCACGTCGGCACGCCCGGAATCCGCCAGCAGACCGGCGGGCGCGAGCACGTACCGCTCGTCCACCACCACCCGAGCGGTGCGCAGCACCGGACGCAGCACGGAGTCCGCCCGCAGCTTCGCCACGATCTCGGCGATCCGCCTCGCGCCGGCGTGCCGGAACACGCCGCCGGAGAGCACCAGCAGCCCGACGCCCTGCGGTCCCAGCCGCCCGGCGACCAGCCGCAGGTGGCGGCGCAGCCCAAGGACCGCGGCCAGCTCGGCGATCCGCCCGTCCA
Organism: Crossiella sp. NPDC003009; assembly: GCF_053591555.1. Lineage (NCBI taxonomy): Bacteria > Bacillati > Actinomycetota > Actinomycetes > Pseudonocardiales > Pseudonocardiaceae > Crossiella > Crossiella sp. NPDC003009. The sequence continues at coordinate 8,985 of NZ_JBSFUA010000072.1, forward strand.
CCGCGGTCTCCGCCGCATCGGCTGGCACCCAGTCCACCGCCCCGGCCCGGAACTCCGCCCGCGCGGCAAGGGACTCCGCCTCCGCCGCGTCGATCAACCGCTCCGCCGCCGCCTCGGCCAGCACCCCGGGCGCGGACCAGCGCATGCCCAGGTCGCCCTCAACGGTCCGCCGGTCCGGCGGCAGCTCCACCGTGCTGCGCCCGGCCAGCTCGTCCACGGTCGCCACCGCCGAGTACACGTCAGTGGTCGCCCCGCCCACGTCCACCACCAGCACCGCGCCGGGGGTGTCCGAGTCGGCCAGCGCCGCGGCCAGCTCGGCCACTCCGCGCAGCACCGCGTCCGGCGTGACCGCCCGGACCAGCCCCCGGAACCGCGGTCCTCTGGACAGGCCCTTGCCGCCGATGACGTGGGTCAGGAACATCTCCCGGATCGCCGCCCGCGCCGGGCCCGGTGCCAGCTCGCCGACGTCGGGCAGCACGTTGTCAGTGGCGATCACGGTCCGCCCGGCCGCGGTCAGCGCCGCGGTCGCCTCGGCCCGCACCTCCCGGTTCCCGGCCAGCACCACCGGCGCCCGCAACCGGTTGGCCGCCACCCGCTTCGCGTTGTGCGCCAAGACCCTGGTCTCGCCGCCGTCGGTGCCGCCGACCAGCAGCAGCACATCGGGCGCGCTGGCCCGCAACGCCTTGACGCCGGCCCCGTCCAGCTCGCCCGCGGCCACGTGCACGATCTTCGCCCCGGCCGAGAGCGCGACCCGGTAGGCGGCCTCGGCGCTGACCAGCCGTTCCTGCCCGACCACGGCCAGCCGCAGGCCGCCACCGGCCGAGGAGCAGGCCAGCACCTCGGCGTCGCCGGCGTGCAGCTCGGCGGTGACCGCGTCGATGCCGGTGAGCACCTCCGGCGGCGTGGTGGGGTGCTGGGCGGTGCCGAGCAGCGCGCCGTCCGGGCCGACCAGCGCGGCTTTGGTCCACGTCGAGCCGACGTCGAGGCAAAGGATGTTGACGTGCCCGGAGGCTTCCTGCTTCGTCACCGACTGCCCCCCGAGGTGGCGTTGTGGTCGCGGTCGTGCCGGGCGCCGCAGGCGGCACAGGTCCACGCGGTGCAGGACGCGCCCGTACCGCGCGGCCTTCTTGTGCAGCAGGCGCACGAACTGCCCCCAACCGGCATCGTGGATGACCCGGGCCAGTCGCCGGTTGCCGACCATGCCCGCGATGTTCAGATCCTCGACGTGGACCGCTTGGTTGTCACGGACCAGCCGAAGAGCTTGCTTGTGGTGGTAGTCCCGTCTGGCACGCGCCACCTTGCCGTGCTGGACGGCGATCTTGCGCCGCGTCTTGGCAAGGTACCGGCTGCCATCGGCTCGGATGGTGAAGCCGTTGCGGGTGAACCGACACGACTGGCGGTGGTCCTTGCGTGACTTGAACCTGGGCCGACCGAGTGCTCGGCCCGCTCGTCGCTTGGCCTCGGTGATCACCCGGCGCTGCACCTGCGCCGGGGACGGCTGCTCCCCTGCCTGGTAGGCGGCGTCGCGGCACCGGAGCGCGTCGTTGAACACCACCCGGCAGCACCCGAACGTGCGAGCCAGCATCGCCTTCTGCGGTCCGGTGGGTTCGATCCGGTAGCGGTACCTGGCCTGCACAAGGTCAATATCGCACGCTGGAGGGACGGATACCGCAGCGGACTACCTGGTCACGACGGCACGCTACCGGCACACTGGATCGTGATGCGCGAACACGGACAGCCCACCTGGACCGTCTCCATCAGCGAGGACAGTGCGCTCAGTGGCGCTCTGTTCGTTCGGGACGCGCTGGCGCTGAGCGCTCCCGAAGATCCCTTCCCCCTGGTCGAGCCGTCCGTGCCGGTGATCGGGGCGAACCGGGTGGACCGGGCCGCCGCCGAGCGGGAGTGGGTGGCGTGGCTGGATGAGCTGCTCTACGGGCAGCGGCGCGGCGCGCGGGACCGGCCGGTGCTGACCGCGGCGGCGCTGGAGCTGGTGGAGCCGTTGCGGGAGTGGGAGCGGCAGCGGCGGTCCGGGGACGACGGGCCGCGCTACGGCGGGTTGTTCATCACCGAGTTCGTGAACTCCTTCGAGGACCGGCTGGGGCGGCCGGTGCGGCCGTTCGGGCTGACCATCACCGTGGTGCCGGTGCGGGGCCGGTTCTTCTGGCAGCGCGGGTCGGCGGACCTGCTGGCCTCGCGGTCGCTGCTGGCGGACCCGAAGGCCTTCGAGATCGAGTTCGACCCGGTTGTGCGGGCGCTGGCATGAGGCCGCCACCGAAGCTCGCGCCGAAGCTGATCCTGGAGGGCACCCGGCTCACCGGGAAGACCGAGCTGGCCTTCGCGCTCAACGAGCACCCGCGCCTGGTCGGGCCGCGCAAGTACCGGTACCACTCGCCGCTGATCTCCGCGGAGTGGTGCGGGTTCACCAACCGGCCGTGGGGGCGCGGGCTGATCAACTTCGAGGAGTCCGAGGCGGAGCTGGCCAGGGAGACGTACTCGACCTGGCTGCGGATGTTCGAGCTGCAGCGCTACTACTCGTGGCTGGTGGACCGGTTCCACCTGTCCACCGCGGCCTTCCAGCACCGGGCGGGCCGGGAGTTCGACTTCGGCTGGATCGAGGAGCGCTTGCGGCCCTTGGGTTTTGGGCTGGTGCTGTGCCTGCGCGAGCCGGCGACGTTCCCGGCGGCGCGGGCGGAACGGTTGAAGGTGTCCGGGAATCCGGCGCAGTACGACGATCTGTCGGTGTTCGTCCGCGAGCAGGAACAGCTGCGGAAGCTGGCCGCGCGCTCGGTGCTGCCGGTGCTGGAGCTCCAGGTGGCCGGGCGGACCGAGGCGGAGCTGGCTGAGGAGGTCGCCGACTGGTGTGCCGCCGGCGACCTCCTCGGCCTGCGGGACTAGCCGCTCACACGCTCGCGCTCACGCCGGGCGAGCACGGACTTGCGCTGGCCGTAGGCGAAGTAGAGCACCACGCCGGCGAGCATCCAGACGCCGAAGCGGACCCAGGTGAGGGCGGTCAGGTTCAGCATCAGCCACAGGCAGGCGATGATCGCCACGATCGGCACGAACGGCACCCACGGGGTGCGGAAGCCGCGCTTGAGGTCGGGCCGGGTCTTGCGCAGCACCAGCACGCCGGCGGAGACCAGCGCGAAGGCGAACAGCGTGCCGACGTTGACCATCTCTTCCAGTCGCCCGGCGTCGAAGAAGCCGGCCGCGATGGCGACCACGCCGCCGACGAACAGGGTGGAGCGCACCGGGGTGCCGTGCTTGCCGGTCTTGGCCAGGCCCTGCGGGACCAGGCCGTCGCGGGACATGGCGAACAGCACCCGGCTCTGGCCGAGCAGCAGCACCATGACCACGGTGGTCAGACCGGCCAGCGCGCCGATGGCGATGATGCTGGCCGCCCAGGTGACGCCGACGTCGGAGAAGGCCGAGGCCAGCGTGGAGCGCACCGGTTTGCCGTCCGGGCCGGGTTTGGTGGCCAGCGCGGTGTACGGGCGCATGCCGGTGACCACCAGGGACACCGCGATGTAGAGCACGGTGACCACGGCCAGCGAGCCGAGGATGCCGCGCGGCACGTCGCGCTGCGGGTTGCGGGTCTCCTCCGCGGTGGTGGCCACGATGTCGAAGCCGATGAAGGCGAAGAACACGATGGAGGCCGCGGCGAAGACGCCGTAGAGGCCGTAGGTGCTGCTGGCACCGCCGAAGATCAGCGAGAACAGCGACTGGTCCAGCCCGCTGCCCGCGTGCGCCACGGCGCCACCGGCCTCGGCGGCCGGCGGGATGAACGGGGTGTAGTTGGCGGTGTTGATGTAGAAGAAGCCGACCAGGATGACCAGCAGCACCACCGCGACCTTGATCGCGGTGATCACCAGGCTGACCCTGGAGGACAGCTTGGTGCCGATGGCCAGCAGCACGGTCAGCGAGGCGACCACGAGCACCGCGCCCCAGTCGAAGTCCAGCCCGCCGATGGTGACCGTGGTGGCGGCCTTGATCCCGGCGATCTCCAGCACGTTCTGCAGGTAACTGGACCAGCCCTTGCCGACCACGGCCGCGGCCAGCGCGAACTCCAGGATCAGGTCCCAGCCGAGGATCCAGGCGATGAACTCGCCGAAGGTCGCGTAGGAGAAGGTGTACGCGCTGCCCGCCACCGGCACGGTGGATGCGAACTCGGCGTAGCAGAGCGCGGCCAGGCCGCAGGTGATGGCGGCCAGCACGAAGGAGATCGTCACACCGGGACCGGCGATGTCCCCTGAGGTCCGCGCGGCCAGGGTGAAGATGCCCGCGCCGATCACCACCGCGACGCCGAAGACCGTGAGGTCCCAGGCGTTGAGGTCCTTCCTGAGCTTGGTCTCCGGCTCATCGGTGTCGGCGATCGACTGCTCAACGCCCTTAGTGCGCCACAAGCCACTGCCTGGCACGCCCAACCTCCTGAAAAAGTTCTCCCGCCTGTGCCCCGGTGGGGGCGCCCCCGACAACACTGTCGTGGGCGGCGCTCACCCTACCGGCGGACGTTCTGTGGTTTCTGACGGTTATCCACAAATCAACGCCCGCCGGCGGCGGGAGAACTCAGGCGCCTGCCTTGACCGAGTGGTCCAGGTCGGGCTCCAGGTAGATCAGCCGGGCCTCCGGCACCTTGGCCCGCACCCGCGACTCGGCGTCGTTGATCGCCTGGGCGACCTCGGCCACGGAAAGCTTGGGCTGCAACGCGATCTTGGCCGCGACCAGCAGCTCGTCCGGGCCGATGTACTGGGTGCGGATGTGGATCACGTGGTCCACCGTGGCGGTGGCCAGCTCGTCCACGATCACCTTGAGCACGTCCGGGTTGGCGCCCTCGCCGATGAGCAGGCTCTTGGTCTCGATGATCAGGGTGATCGCGATCACGCCGAGCAGCACGCCGATGCACAGGGTGCCGATGGCGTCCCAGACCGGGTCGCCGGTCAGCACGGTCATGCCGACGCCGCCGAGCGCGAGGACAAGGCCGACCAGCGCGCCGAGGTCCTCCAGCAGCACCACCGGCAGTTCCGGGGTCTTGGCGTTGCGGATGAACTGCCACCAGGTGGCGTCACCCTTGACCTTCTTCGACTCCTGGATCGCGGTGTGGAAGCTCCAGCTCTCCAGGCCGATGGCCACCACCAGGATGCCCACCGCGACCAGCGGCGAGGTCAGCGCCTCCGGGGCCTCCAGCTTGTGGATGCCCTCGTAGAGCGCGAACGCCGAGCCCAGGGTGAACAGCAGCAGGGCGACCACGAAGGAGTAGAAGTACCGGTCCCGGCCGTAGCCGAACGGGTGCGACTCGCTCGGCTTGCGCGCGGCGGTCTTCTGCCCGACCAGCAGCAGCGCCTGGTTGGAGGTGTCGGCCACCGAGTGCACGGCCTCGGCGAGCATCGAGGACGAGCCGGTGATGGCGAAGCCGACGAACTTCGCGGCGGCGATTCCCGCGTTGGCGACCAATGCCGCCACGATCGCCTTGGTGCCGCCCCCTGCTGCCACAACAACTCCTCGTGGTGTCGTGTCCGGATTGTCCTGCCCCGGCTGGTCCGGAGGGGAGACTAGCCGTCCGTGCCCGCGGTCGCGCGGAAGACCTGCAGATCGGTGTCCGTCGCGTTGGACACCCTGGTCTTCGGATCACCGGCGGCCAGCCAGGCCGAGGCGCCGCGGGGCAGCTCCAGCCGGGTGCCGTCCTCGGCGGTGAGCAGGGCTTTCCCCTGCGTGCAGATGAGGATCTGCGGTCCGTCGGCGGGCAGCAGCACCTCTTCGGCGGCCGGGGCGTCCGCCGGGATGTCCACCCGAGACAGCTCGAACTCCGGCGCGGGCGTCGGGTACGCGGTGAGGTGGCGGCTGACCCGCTCGCCGCGCAGCACCGGCATGTCCCCGCAGGAGAAGTCCAGCACCCGCAGCAGTTCCGGCACATCCACGTGCTTGGGGGTGAGGCCGCCGCGCAGGATGTTGTCGGAGTTGGCCAGGATCTCCATCCCGGTGCCGTGCAGGTAGGCGTGCAGGTTGCCGGCGGGCAGGTGGATGGCCTCGCCGGGCTGGAGCACCAGCCGGTTCATCAGCAGCGCGGCCAGCACGCCGGCGTCGCCGGGGTGGCGTTCGCCGAGCTCCAGCACGGTGCGGCATTCCAGGGCGAACTCGCCGTGCTCGCGCAGGTGCCGGATGCAGGCCTCCAGCAGCGGCGGCAGCAGCCCTTCCAGCGCGAGCTGGGGCAGGGTGATCCAGGTGGTGAACAGCGCGCGCAGCCCGTCCGGGCCGGGGTCGGCGGCCAGCAGCTGGGCGTGTCCGGCCAGCTCGGGCACGTCCAGCGCGGCCAGCAGCGCCACGGTCCGGTCGGCGTCCCGGAACCCGGCCAGGGCGTGGAACTCCGAGAGCGCGCAGATCAGCTCGGGCTTGGCGGTCGGGTCGGGGTAGTTGCGGTTGGGCGCGTCCCTGGGGATGCCCGCCGCTTCCTCCTTGGCGTAGCCCTCGGCGGCCTGGGCGGCCGAGGGGTGCGCCTGGATGCTCAGCGGCTCCTCGGCGGCGAGCACCTTGAGCAGGAACGGCAGCCGGTTGTCCCAGCGGCGGGCGCAAGCCTTGCCGAGGTGGAACTCCGGTTCACCGTTGATCGCGGCCAGCAGCGAGGTCTCCGCGCCGTCCGGGCCGAGCAGCGTGGACGGGTCGCCGGGGTGGGCGCCCAGCCACAGCTCGGCCTCCGGGTGCGGGGCCGGGACCTCGCGCCCGAGCAGTTCCGCGATCACGGTGCGCGAGCCCCACGCGTAGGGCCGCACCGCGTTGCGCAGCAGGTCCACTGTTCCTTCTCGCTTCCTGGGTTCGGGTCTCGCGGATCAGTCGCCTCAGGCGATGACCGGCGACACCACTCCCGGCCCGCCCAGCGTGCCGGCGGCCAGCCCCAGGTACAGGGCGGCCAGGTCGAAGCGCACCGCGAGCAGCGCGGCGCACAGGGCCTCGTCGCCGGTGACCTCCTCGGCCGGGGCCACCAGGTCGGCGCCGGGGAGGGTGTCCTCGGCGGCGCGGCGGGTGGCATCGGCGATCGGGCCGCGGCGGACCGCGAGCAGCAGCACCCGCGGGGTCGGCCCGGTGGACAGGTCGTCCGGGTCGGCGAACAGGTCGTGGCCGGAGCTGCCCTGCACGGCCGCGCGGTGCAGCGCGGGCCGGAGCACGGCCTGCGGGTAGCCGGCCACGTCGGAGACCACCCCGGCGAAGGTGGCCAGTGACTGCGCGGCGTGCGCGGCCACCGCGGTGGCGACGTGGTCGAGCCCCCACAGCAGCGGGGTCCGGTCGGCCAGCCGCAGCGCGAGCGCCTTGGCCGGGTTGACGAAGGACTCGTGCATCGGGTGGTCGCGTTCGGCCTCCCGGTCCAGCTCGTCGGCGATCAGGCCGACGTCGGTGCGCAGCAGGCCGAGCTTGGTGACCGTGAGCAGCCCGGCGGCCAGCGCGCGGGCGAAGCCCAGGCCGTGCGGCACGTGCACCCGTGGCGGCAGCAGCAGGGCCTGTCCGGCGGCCGCGGCGGCCACCGGGCCCTCCGCGGGCGCGGTGAGCACGATCCGCGCGCCGCGGCGGGCGGCGCGGTCGATGGACTCGGCGAGCACCGGGTCACCGGGGTCGTCGGCGTGCGCGATGATCATGTCCAGCGCGCCGATCCAGGTGGGCACCACGTCGGTGACCACCACCGGCACCGGGCAGGCCGGGCCGAGCAGCGCGGCCAGCAGCGCCGCGGCCGCCGGGCCGACACCGGGCCTGGTGAGCAGCACCAGCGCGCGGGGACGGTCTTCGGCGAGCCGGTCGAGGCCGAACTCCTGCGCGGCCTCGATGGTCGAGCGCATCTGGGCGCCCGCCGAGGCGGCCGCCCGTAACAGCCCTCCGGTGTCGGCCTCGGCGAGCCGGGCCGGGTCGTCGAGCAGGACGTCGTCGAGCACCAGGGTCACCCTGCGGCGGACGGCCCGTCGGTGGCGGGGCCACCCTCGGCTTCGTCGAGCAGCAGCACCGGGATGCCGTCGCGCACCGGGAACCGGCGGGCGCAGGCGGTGCAGGTCAGGTAGTCGGCCTCGGCGTCATCGGGCGTGCCGGGGGTCAGCTTGCCGTGCACGGGGCACGGGCAGGCCAGGATCTCCAGCAGATCCGGGTCGAGCTGCATGGACACGGTGCTCACCTCTGTTTCCCTCCTCAGGCCCGGACGATCGCCAGGACCTCGTCGCGCAGCGCGGCGACGGCCTCGGCGTCCTTGGCCTCGATGTTCAGTCGCAGCAGCGGCTCGGTGTTGGAGGCGCGCAGGTTGAACCAGGAGCCGTCCGGCAGCTCGATGGTGAGCCCGTCCAGCTCGTCCAACGTCACCCCGTCCCTGCCGCCGAAGGCCGCCTTGATCGCGGCCAGACGGTCCGCCTGGTCGTGCACGGTGGAGTTGATCTCACCGGAGGCGGCGTAGCGGGCGAAGTCCCTGGTGATCTCGGCCAGCGACTTGTCCTGCTCGCCGAGCGCGGCCAGCACGTGCATGGCGGCCAGCATGCCGGTGTCGGCCCGCCAGAAGTCCCGGAAGTAGTAGTGCGCGGAGTGCTCGCCGCCGAAGATGGCGCCGGTCTCGGCCATGGTCTGCTTGATGAAGGAGTGCCCGACCCTGGTGCGCACCGGCTTGCCGCCGTGCTCGGCGACGATCTCCGGCACGCCCTTGGAGGTGATCAGGTTGTGGATGATCGTGCCGCCCGGCTCCTTGGCCAGCTCGCGCACGGCGACCAGCGCGGTGATCGCGCTCGGCGAGACCGGGTCGCCGTTGGCGTCGACCACGAAGCAGCGGTCGGCGTCGCCGTCGAAGGCGATGCCCGCGTCCGCGCCGATCTCGCGCACCTTGGCCTGCAGGTCCACGATGTTCTTCGGGTCCAGCGGGTTGGCCTCGTGGTTGGGGAAGTTGCCGTCGAGCTCGAAGTACATCGGCACGACCTCGATGGGCAGGCCCTTGAACACCTCGGGCACGGTGTAGCCGCCCATGCCGTTGCCCGCGTCCACCGCGATCTTCAGCGGCCGGATGCCGGTGAGGTCGACCAGGCCGCGCAGATAGGCGGCGTAGTCGGTGAGCAGGTCGCGCTCGGAGACCGAGCCGCGGGCGCCGAGGAACTCGGGCACGCCCTGCTCGACCATCTCGCGGATCTCGGTGAGCCCGCTGTCCTGGCCCACTGGCGCGGCGCCCGCGCGGCAGAGCTTGATGCCGTTGTACTGGGCCGGGTTGTGGCTGGCGGTGAACATCGCGCCGGGCAGGTTCAGCTTGCCGGAGGCGAAGTAGAGCATGTCCGTGCTGGCCAGGCCGATGGAGACGGCGTCGACGCCCTGGGCGGTGACCCCCTCGGCGAAGGCGCCGGCGAAGCCGGGTGAGGACTCGCGCATGTCGTGCCCGATGACCACGGCTGGACCACCGACAAGCCGGGCGAAGGCCGCACCGAGGTCGCGCACCACGTCGGTGTCGAGCTGTTCTCCCACCAACCCGCGGACGTCGTAGGCCTTGACGATGCCGGACAGGTCTCGCACGCCTTCTCCTGACTTCGGCTCACTTGGACAGCTGCCCCGAAGCCTACCGGCGGCGACTCTGCGGTTGTCCCTAGGTCGTGTCCGCTCGATCGCGTCGGCGAGAGTCGTGATCGGTTCGGTCGCTGGCGGTGCGGCCGGGATGGCCTCATACCGGGCGTATTCGGGCGTTCCGGCCGCGCCGCCAGCGACCGAACCGGCGCGGCTATCGCTGGCGCGATCGAGCGGACACGACCTGCTAGTCCTCGAGAGGGTCTGGGAGCACGCGGAGATGGCCGCGTCGGCCACTGCCGTACGCGGGCTCGGTCGCCTCGATCGGGCGGTCCGCCCGGCCTGCCTCACGCACCGCCTCGGCCAGCGCGGTCAGGTCGTCCACCGTAGGTTGGGGAACGGCGAACTCGCCCTCGTGCCGGACGACCTCCCACCCACGGGGGGCGGTGAGCCGCATCGCGTGCTGTTCACACAGGTCGTAGCTGTGCGGCTCGGAATAGGTGGCCAGCGGCCCGACGACCGCGGTGGAGTCGGCGTAGGCGTAGGTCAGCGTCGCAACGGCCGGGTTCGTGCACCCGGTCCGCGAGCACCTTCTTACGCTCCGCACGATTGGGGACGATAGCGCCTCCTGTCCACCCTGTGCGGCAGGCACGCGGATGACATCCGCGTACCCTCAGTGGCCGTGGTGATGGCAAGGGGTACCCGACGGGGGATCAGGCAGCGTCGGGACCGGCACGGGCGAGGTATGCGAGGGCAGCTCTACCCCTCGACGATGCCTGCTGCCCGCAGTCGCTCGGAGCGTTTCGACGCGGTGGTGCTGGAGGCCCTGGAGCCGATCGAGCAGCGCTGGCGCAACGAGCTGACCCAGCTGGACGTCGCGGTGGACGACGTCCCTGAGCTGCCCTCGGCCAAGCCCGAGGCGCTGAGCTGGGGCGATGACGTGGTCGAGGACGGCAACGTGCCGCTGGCCCGGCTGGTGCCGGCCGGCGTCGACCGCCGCGGCCTGCCCACCCGGGCGCGCATCGTGCTCTACCGCCGCCCGCTGGAAGCCCGCGCGAAGGACGGCGCGGACCTCTCCGACCTGGTGCACGACGTGCTCGTCGAGCAGGTCGCCACCTACCTCGGCCTGGACCCGGAAGTCATCGACGGCGACTAGGCACCGCGGTCAGCGCGGTGAACAGGGCGATCGCCGCCTGGGCCAGCAGAAGCAAAGTCGGCAGGGTGGCGGGGACTGTGACGCGGATCTCGGCGGCGGTTTCCGGCAGGGCGACCGCGACCAGGTGGCCGTAGGCCCTGGCCAGCGGGACCTCGCGGCCATCGACGGTGGCCACCCAGCCGCGTTCGTCCTCGGCGGCGACCACCAGCACCCGGCCCAGCGGTCCCGCGCTGACCGCGACGGCGATCTCCGGCGGCCGGGCCTCGACCGAGGTGAACTCGACCGGTCCGGCCGGGATGCCGCCGGTGCGGGCGCGCAGCGCGGCCTCGCCGGCCAGCAGGGTGACCGGGCCGCGGGCGGTGGGCAGGCGCAGCACCGGGCGGCCGTCGGTGGCGGTGACGTCGGCCACCACCAGGTCGGGGGCGGCGGCGCGGACCCTGGTGGCGGTGGCCGGGTCGGGCAGCAGCAAGAACCGGATGCCGCTGGCGCCCGCGGACTGCAGGGCGGCGCGGACGGCCTCCGAGGTGCCGGCGCGCAGGGCGGTGGCGGTGTCGTTGACCCGCTGGGCGGCGCCGGGCGCGGCCAGCACGTCGTCGTCGCCGAAGCGGGGCAGGCGGCCGGTGGTCTGGCGGCTGGGCCGGCCGAACGCGCCGACCTCCAGCACCGCCGTGCCGGTCTCCCGCAGCTCGGCCAGCAGGCTGTTCACCAGCACCGGCGGCGCGGCCTGCAGCGGGCCGTCCGAGCCGGCCAGCAGCGTGCTCGCGGCGAGGGCGGCCAGGGTCGCGGCTCCGGTGCCGGCGAGCAGCCGGGCCGGGATCGCGACCGGCGGGCCGGGCAGGGCCGCGGTGAGCACGATCCAGGCCAGGCCGCAGGCGGCCAGCAGCAGCGGGGCGCCGGTCCAGCCGGTGCTGGGCGGGCCGCCGTTGACCGGGGTGACCTCGATCAGTCCGGCCGCGATGGCCGCGGCCGCGCCCAGCACGAGCAGGCCCAGTCCGGGCAGCATCAGCGGGCGGGGGCGCAGCACCGCGGCGGTCAGCGCGGCCAGCACCGCGACCAGGCCGAGCCAGGGCAGCGCGCCGGGGCCGCCGGGGTAGAGGGCCAGCAGGTCGAGCGGGTTGGCGCGGGTCTCCCGGATCGGGGCTCCGGTGCCGTGCAGCAGCACCGAGGGATGCCGCAGCACCTGTGCGGGCCAGGGCAGCTGGAGTGCCAGCGGCAGCAGCACCAGGGTGAACAGCGCGGCCACCCGGCGGCGGCCTTCGCCCGGCACCAGCACGAACCCGGTCAGCGCGGCCAGCAGCACCAGCAGGTGCGGCAGCGGGTGGAAGGCGCCCAGCACGGCCAGCGCGAGCGCGGTGGCGCAGGTGACCGACAGCCAGCCGATGTCCGGCCGCCGGGGCCACAGGATCGCGGCCACCCCGGCCAGCGCCGGCGGCAGCAGGATGTGCGCGACCACCACGTCCAGCCTGCCCTGCGCGGTGGCGGCGGTGGCGATGGGCAGCAGCGCGTACCCGGCGGCCACCGCGGCCCGGACCGCGCGCGAGGCACGCAGGCGGCGGGTGGCCAGGTAGGCGGTCAGCCCGGCCAGCGGCAGGTCGCCGAGCAGCAGCACCGAGACCACCGCTGACGGGCCGCCGAACACCGAACCCAGCACCGCGAGCACCCCGGCGCTGGTCGGCGCGGGCGCGATGCTGCCGCCCGCGACCGGTTGCCAGGTGGCCACGTAGCCGACCCAGGTCTCGCTGAGGCTCCCGGCGGGCAGCAGCCTGCCGCCCGCGAGGTCGCCGCCGAGTCTGGCCCACTGAGTGGCCAGCGCCAGCACGGTCAGGCCGAGCACCAGGAACAGCACCGGGCTGAGCAGCAGTTCGCGCAGCACCCGGCCGCGGTCGATCTCCACCAGCACCAGCTCGGCCGGTCGCGGGGTGCCGCGCGGCACCGGCGAGGGCCGGGGGCGCGGGCTGGGCCTGCGCTGGAGCGCCGCGGTGGCCGCGACCTCGACCACCACCGGTCCGGCCGGCCGGCGCAGTCCGGCGGGTCCCAACCTGCGCGCGGCGTCCCGGCGGCGGCTCGGCCCGAGCGCGCCGGCGGGCAGTGCGGGTGGGCCGGGACGGCGTTGTGGCGCACCGGGTTCGGTCCATTCCGGCACCGGGCTGGCCGGGATCCGGCCGAGGCTGACATCGGCGCGCACCCGGTTGCGCAGCAGGTGCAGCAGCCCGCCCTGCACCGCGTTGCGCAGTCTGGTGAGCCGGGAGGTGAACAGTCCGCGGATCTCCGATGGTGGCACCGTGCGGGTGGCGGCGCGGGATCGCCGCGCGGCCAGCAGACCGGCCCGGCCGCCGAAGAGGTAACCCAGCGCGGCCAGCTCGTCGCCCGCGGAAGTTGTCCGGCGCAGCAACAGGAATCCCAGCGCGCGCAGCACGCACAGCACCGCGAGCCGGGGCAGGCCGAGCACGAAGGAGGGCAGGCTCGTGTTGACCAGGAAGGTGCGCAGGCCGTGCACGCGGCGGGCGCGGGCCAGGCTGGGCACCGCGTGCACCGGTCGCTGATCCCGTTCCGCGGCACGGGCATGCCGGATCCGGGCGGTGGGCACCAGCAGCACCAGGTGCCCGGCCAGGTTGGCCCGCCAGCCGAGGTCGATGTCGTCGCAGCCCAGTGGCAGCGCGGGATCCAGCCCGCCGAGGGCCTCCCACACCTCGCGCCGGACCAGCGCGCCCGCGGTGCCGACCGCGAGCACGTCCCTGCTCTGGTCGAAGCCGCCGCCGTGCGCCAGTTCCGCGCCGGAGATGCCGGTCTGGGTGTGGCCGGAGGCGTCCAGGGACAGTCCGCCCTGCACCACCAGCCTGGGATCGGCCCAGTCCACCGCGAGCGGGCCGAGGATGGCCGCCGACGGCGCGAGCTCGGCGGTGCTCAGCAGGGCGGGCAGGCAGTCGGGTTCGGGCGCGGAGTCGTCGTGCAGCAACCAGATCCACTTGCCGGGGTCGCCCCAGCGCTCGGTGGCGGCTTCGACGGCTTTGGCAACGGCGACGCCGAATCCGGTGCCTGGGGATTCGGTGAGCACGCCGTCGAGCAGCCGGTCCGGACCAGTGGCCGCGGCGGCGAGCAGGCGGGCGGTGGCGTCGGTGGATCCGGTGTCCACGGCCAGGATGTGCCGGGGGCGCAGGGTCTGGTGGCGCAGCGCGGAGAGCAGCGGCCGCAACCATTCCGCGCCCTCGTGGCAGACGATCACGGCGAGCACCGGCACTGTGCCCGGCTGCGGGTGCGGCAAGCTGGTCCCTCGAGTCGGCGGCGCTTCCACCACGTGCCGGTGGAATCCACTGGCACGTGGTGGAAAACGCTACGGGGTGCGACCGGGTGATCTCACCCGGCCACACCGAACCGTTATGTCACACCGCTCGGCGTTTGAGCTTGCGGCGCTCTCGCTCGGACAGACCGCCCCAGATGCCGAAGCGCTCATCATGCGCAAGGGCGTACTCGAGGCACTCGGCCCGAACCTCGCAACCGGCACAGATCCGCTTGGCCTCCCTGGTGGATCCACCCTTCTCAGGGAAGAACGCCTCCGGGTCGGTTTGCGCGCACAGTGCCCGTTCCTGCCAGTCGTGCTCCTCGTCCGCCTCCAGGGCGGGGTCGAAGAGATCGACCAGCACTCCCACGCCAGTGGGTGCGGAGTCCCGCTCTCCCACTCGGCTCCCTTCGTTCTCTTCCACTGTCCGCTCCTCCCGCACTCCCCGGTGGCGGACCCCATTCGCCGTCCCACCCGACGAATGACACCAATGTGATTAGACCTGTGGGATGCAAGAGGGTCAAGCCAAGTACACACGACGGGGGACGAATCTGCCCCGCTGGCAAGGAGGTTCACCGGCAGGGCAGAGTGTTGCTGTGACGAGATCCTCGGTTGCCCCAAGCCCGCTGTTCCTAATCCTGCTGGCCGTCACGGTCGGCGGCGGCGTGCTGTCCACCTTGGACCAGAATGTGGCACGCACTGCCGGAATCGTCCTGTTGGTGCTCGGTGGCTGGGCGGTCTCGCTGTGCCTGCACGAGTTCGGGCACGCCTATCTCGCCTTCCGCAATGGCGATTATTCGGTGCGGCACAAGGGATATCTCACCCTGGACATCCGCAGGTACACCGATCCGGTGCTGAGCCTGCTGCTGCCGCTGCTGCTGCTCGCCATCGGTGGCATCCCGCTGCCCGGGGGCGCGGTGTGGATCGATCGGCACGCGTTGCGCACCCGGCGCGGGGAGTCCTTCGTCTCGCTGGCCGGGCCGATGGCGAACCTGGTGATCGGTCTGTTGCTCATTGCGACGGTGGTACTGACAAATCCACCCGAAGGGCTGGCGGCCGGACTGTCCTATCTGGCCTACCTGCAATTGTTCACCTTCGTGCTCAACATCCTGCCCATTCCCGGCCTTGACGGGTTCGGCGTGATCGAGCCGTACCTGTCCTACCAAGCCAGGGAGTTCGGCGCGAAGGCCCGGCCGTGGGCGCCTTTTGTGCTGTTCGCGCTGCTGATCGGGGTGCCGCTGGTTGGCCAGGCGTTCTCCGGCGTGGTGCTGTGGAGCTATGAGTCGCTGGGCGGCGACATCATCGAGCTGTTCAAGGGCCAGGCCGGGTTCCGGTTCTGGGAGGGGCGTTCGCCGTGGTGATCATGATTACGGAGCGCGGCCCCCAAGTTCGCCCGTTCGGGCAAAACGGGGAGGATGGGCGACTGTGAAGGTCGTTGTGCTGGTAGGTGGCGTCGGTGGCGCCCGTTTCCTGCAAGGGGTCAAGGCCGCGCTGGGCCTGCCCGCGGTCGGCGCGGGCGCGTCGCCGCACGAGATCACCGCGGTGGTGAACAACGGCGACGACGTGTGGCTGCACGGCCTGCGGGTGTGTCCGGATCTGGACACCTGCATGTACACCCTGGGGGGTGGCATCGACACCGAGCGCGGCTGGGGCCGCGCGGGTGAGAGCTGGACGGTCAAGGAGGAGCTGGCGGCCTACGGCGCCGAACCGAGCTGGTTCGGGCTCGGCGACCGGGACATCGCCACCCACCTGGTGCGCTCCCGGATGCTGCGCGCGGACTACCCGCTCTCCGCGGTGACCGAGGCGCTGTGCGACCGCTGGCAGCCGGGGGTGCGGCTGCTGCCGGCCACCGACGACCGGTGTGAGACCTATGTCTCGATCGAGGATCCGGACTCCGGTGAGCCCAAGGCGATCCACTTCCAGGAGTGGTGGGTCCGGTACCGGGCGCAGCTGCCGGCGCGGGCGATCGTGGCGGTCGGCGCGGAGCAGGCCAAGCCGGCGCCGGGGGTGGCCGAGGCGATCGCGGGCGCGGACATCGTGCTGCTCGCGCCGTCGAACCCGGTGGTCAGCGTGGGCACCATCCTGGCGGTGCCGGGCATCCGGGCCGCGGTCGCGGCGACCGAGGCCCCGGTCATCGGGCTGTCGCCGATCATCGACGGCAAACCGTTGCGCGGGATGGCCGACGCCTGCCTGACCGCGATCGGGGTGGCCTCCACCGCGGAGGCGGTGGGCAGGCACTACGGATCGCGCAAGTCCGGTGGCGTGTTGGACGGCTGGCTGGTGCACACCGGGGACTCCGCGCTGGTGGACGGGGTCGAGGTGCGCGCAGTGCCACTGCTCATGTCCACTGTGGACGCTACCGCGCAGATGGCAAGGGACGCCTTCGAGCTGGGCGGGGTGTCCGTTGGCTGACCACGCCGCGGCTTCCCTGGAGATCCTGCCGGTCACCGGTCTGCCGGAGTTCCGGCCGGGTGACGACCTGGCGACCGCGCTGGCCGGGGCCGCGCCCTGGCTGCGCGACGGTGACGTGCTGGTGGTGACCAGCAAGGTTCTGTCCAAAGTGGAGGGCCGACTGGTCAGCGCGCCCGCCGATCCCGAGCAGCGGGACGCGCTGCGCCGGGAGCTGGTGGCCGCCGAGTCGGTCCGGCTGGTGGCGCAGAAGTTCCGCACGCTGATCACCGAGAACCGGCTGGGCATCGTGCAGGCGGCGGCCGGGGTGGACGGCTCCAACGTGGCCGCCGACGAGCTGGCGCTGCTGCCGGAGGACCCGGACGGCTCGGCGGCGAGGCTGCGCGCGGAGCTGCGCGAGCGGCTGGGCGTCACGGTCGCGGTGGTGGTCACCGACACCATGGGCCGGGCCTGGCGGGTCGGGCAGACCGACGCGGCGATCGGCGCGGCCGGGCTCACCGTGCTGCACCGCTATGCCGGGTCGACCGACCAGCAGGGCAACGAGCTGCACGTCACCGAGGTGGCGGTGGCCGACGAGCTGGCCGCGGCGGCCGACCTGGTGAAGGGCAAGCTTGGCGGGCTGCCGGTGGCCGTGGTCCGCGGAATGTCCATTGTGGACGACGGCTCCACCGCCCGTGACCTGGTCCGGCCACTGGCAGACGACCTGTTCCGGCTGGGCACGGATCTCGCGATCGAGCAGGGCCGCCGGGAGGCGGTGCTGACCCGGCGCTCGATCCGGACCTTCAGCCAGGAGGAGGTGCCCGCGGCGCTGGTGCGCAGGGCGGTCGGCGTCGCGCTGACCGCGCCCGCGCCGCACCACACCCACCCGGTGCGCTTCGTCTGGCTGCGCGACCGGGCGCTGCGGGCCAAGCTGCTGGACGGCATGCGCGAGCAGTGGCGCGCTGACCTGCGCGCCGACGGCTGGCCGGCGGAGCGGATCGAGCGGCGGATCAAGCGCGGCGACCTGCTGTACGGCGCGCCGGAGATCGTGCTGCCGTTCGGAGTTCCCGACGGCGCGCACGACTACCCGGACGAGCGACGTAGCGCGGCGGAGAAGACGATGTTCACCGTGGCCGGTGGCGCGGCCGTGCAGGGCCTGCTGGTGGCGCTGGCGGCCGAGGGACTGGGCTCCTGCTGGGTGTCCTCGACCATCTTCTGCCCGGACACCGTGCGCTCGATCCTGGATCTGCCAGCCGATTACGCGCCGCTGGGCGCGGTGGCGGTGGGATATCCGGCGGACGGCCCCCTCGCGCCGAGGCCGCCGCGGTCCGTCGAGGGGGAGTTGATCGAGCTGTGAGCCTGCACGCCGAAGCGGTCGCCGAGCTGTCGGACTGGCGGCCGGCGGATCCGAACCAGGAGAGCCTGCGGCACGCGTTCCTGAGCTTCCTGGCCGCCCGCGAGGACGGTTGTCAGCGCTCCTGCGTGCCGGGCCACCTGACCGCCTCCGCGATCGTGCTGGACGCCACCGCGGAGCAGGTGCTGCTCACCCTGCACCCGAGGGTGGGCCGCTGGCTGCAACTGGGCGGCCACTGCGAGCCCGAGGACCCCACCCTGCTGGCCGCCGCCCTGCGCGAGGCCACCGAGGAGTCCGGCATCGACGGCCTGGTGATCGAACCGGTCCCGCTGCACCTGGAGGTGCACCCGATCACCTGCTCACTGGGCCAGCCGACCAGGCACCTGGACGTCCGGTACCTGGTGCGCGCGCCGGTGGGCGCCCAGCCGGTGCGCAGCGCGGAGTCGGTCGACCTCCAGTGGTGGCCGGTCGATGGACTTCCGTCCAATGTGGACAGTGTGCCGCGGCTGGTGGAGCTGGCGCTGCGTCAGATCGCCCGGTAGTCCCGACCGGCGAACCGGGGCCCGAAGCGTGGTTTGCGGGCCCCGGAGCACTCCAGGTAGCGGATGGCCCGCTGCCGCTGCGGGGCGTAGGGCGCGAGGATCTCCAGCATCTCCTCGTCACTGGCCTTGCGCCCGGCCAGCGCCCAGCCGACCACGTCGTGCAGGTGGAAGTCGCCGACACTGACCGCGTCCGGATCCCCCCAGGCCCGCTGGGCGATCTCGGCCGCGGTCCAGACCCCGATGCCGGGGACCTTGCGGAGCAGCTCGCGGCCCGCCTCACCGCCGAGGTCGACGGCGCGTTCCAGGCGGGTGGCCACGGAGGCAGCGGCGAGCAGGGTGCGGCGGCGAGCGCTGTCGACGCCGGCGCGGTGCCATTCCCAGTCGGGGATCGCGAGCAGGGCGCGGGGAGTGGGCGGGGTGTAGAGCGGGGCCGGGGCCGCGGGCGGGGAGAAAGGCGCGCCGGGTGGGGCGAGCTCGAGGTCCGGGGTGCCGGGCAGCGCGGAGGCGGAGGCCGGGGTGCCGGGCAGCGCGGGGCCGGAGGCTGGGCGGCCGGGCAGCGCGGGGCCGGGGGCCGGGGTGCCGAAGCGGCGGCACAGCTCCCGCCAAGACCGCCAGGCCTCCTTGCCGGTCACCTTCTGCTCCAGCACCGCCGGGATCAGCACGTCCCAGACCTGCCCCGTCCGCCCGATCCGCAGCCCCGGCGCGCGCCGCCGGGACTCCGCGATCAGCGGGTGGTGCGCGACGAAGCCGGTGTCGTCGTCCCCCGCGCCCAGCAGGTCCGGCAGCGCGGCCAGCGCCAGGTCCGCGCCAGGCCCCCAGGCGCTGGCCCTGATCTCACCGCCGGTGCGGCGCAGGGCCAGGGTGGCGGTTCCGGCCGGGGTGTTGCTCGCGCGCCAGGCCGTGCCGTCCTGGCCGATCCGCAGGCACGGGTCGGCCGGGCCGCGGCGCAGCGGCTTGAGCACGGCGGCCAGGTCCAGAGCGAACGGCGGGGTCCAGGCCCGCTCGGCGGCCGGGGCGGCCAGGGTCATGCGTCGTGGCTGAAGCGCACCGAGCCGTCGGCGAGTGCCGTGTTCGGCCACACCCGCAGGCCGTCCAGCAGCTCGCAGCGGGCGCCGACGACCGCACCGTCACCGATCACCGCGCCGCGCAGCACCGCACCGTCGCCGATCCGCGCGCCCGCGCCGATGACGCTGCGCTCGACCACCGCGTTCGCGCCGATCACCGCACCGTCGAAGAGCACCGAGCCGTCCACGGTCGCGCCGGGGCCGACCTGGGCGCCCGCGCCGACGGTGCTGCCGTTGACCAGCTTGGCGTCCGCGCGGACCAGCGCGCCGTCCAGCACGATCGACTCCCCGGCTGGCGCGGGCAGCGCGTCGGAGGGGGCCAGGCCACGGACCAGGTCCGCCGAGCCCTTGACGAAGGCGGCCGGGGTGCCAAGGTCCAGCCAGTAGGAGGAGTCCACGTGGCCCTGCAGGCGGGCGCCGCGCTCCAGCAGGCCGGGGAAGGTCTCCCGCTCCACCGAGACCGGCCGGTCGGCCGGGATGTCCTCCAGCACCGAGCGCTTGAAGACGTAGCAACCGGCGTTGATCTGGTCCGCCGGCGGGTTCTCGGTCTTCTCCAGGAAGGCGAGCACCCGGCCGTCGGCGTCGGTGGGCACGCAGCCGAAGGCGCGCGGGTCGGGCACCTTCACCAGGTGCAGGGTGACGTCGGCGTCGTTGCCGATGTGGGTCTCGGCGACCGCGCCCAGGTCGACCCCGGAGAGGATGTCGCCGTTGAAGACCATGATGTGCTCGGCGCGCAGCCGGGAGGCCGCGTTGCGGATGCCGCCGCCGGTGCCGAGCGGGGTGTCCTCGACCACGTACTCCAGCTCAAGGCCCAGCCGCGACCCGTCGCCGAAGTACTCCTCGAAGACCGAGGCCTTGTACGAGGTGCCGAGCACCACATGGGTGATGCCGGCCGCCCTGATCCGGGAGAGCAGGTGGGTGAGGAAGGGAACACCCGCCGTCGGCAGCATCGGTTTGGGCGCCGACAGCGTCAGCGGCCGCAACCGGGTGCCCTGGCCGCCGACCAGCACGACCGCGTCAACACCGGACAGTTTTCGCACACGTTCCCCCTGCTCCTCGACTGGCGCCGGACTGGCCGACATGCCGTTACTCCTCTTCACCCTGACGAGACCCCCTGGGACGGAATACTCTTGCAGAGAACCCGGACCAGGCGAGCGGCGGCTCCGGAGAGCGACCACCACAGCGTGGGGGATGATCTCCGTATCCGCCTGCCGGCAAATCCGCCCCAGGCGACGAGGCAACGCAGGAGAGGCCAGCGCGATGGATCCCCGCGAACGGGCCGATGAGCTGCTAGCCCGTGCCAGGGCGCGTGGCTCCTTCGTCGTCACACCAGACGACGCCACCTCGCCGATGGATGCGGCCAACACGGTACAGATACCCCGGATCGTGGTCGCGGCGAACGACCCGCACCACGCCGATCCGGACTCAACCGTGATCCTGTCACCGGAGGCGGTCCAGGCCATGCAGGCAGGGTATGGGCCACAACACGGGCAATCCCTACACATGCACCCGGGTGCGCAAGGTCACGGCCAGCAGACCATGCCGCCCCAGTCCCGCCCCCCGCACGGCCACCAGCCGACCCAGCCCATGCAGCACGCGCAGCCAACGCAGCCGATGGGTCAGCACCCGCAGCCGACCCAGCCGATGCAGCACGCGCAACCCACCCAGCCGATGCACGGCCAGGGGCAGGGACAGGGACAGCAGCAGCCGGGGCAGGGACAGGGACAGCACGGGACGCAGAACGGCGGGCATCCCCAGCAGCAACAGCAACAACAACAGCAGCAGGCTCAGCAACCGCAGTGGCCTGACCGGCGCTCGTAGAGCGTCGGGCAAGGCCCGGGGTTAGCTCGGGGTGAAAACCCACGAAGAGGGCCTCTTGTCTTCTCCGTACGGCCTGGAGACTGCTAACCGCATCCCGGCGAGCAGACGCTCACAGCAACCGCCGCCAACGCCGATCAGCGTGACGGCGGCTGCTCGCTGGGATGTGGTTCGCTGTCGGAAGGTCGTGCGGAGAAGACAAGAGGACCGCGAGCACGCTGGGTCTTGAGTCGGCAACCCAAACCCCGCCCCGCAA
>NZ_JBSFUA010000073.1:0-30245 GCF_053591555.1 Crossiella sp. NPDC003009
GCCCGCTCGCCCCGGCCCGCTCGGCCCGGCCGGCTCGGCTCGGCCCGGCCCGCTCGCCCCGGCCCGCTCCGCTCGTCCCGGCTCGGCTCCGCTCGTCCCGGCTCGGCTCGGCCCGGCCCGCTCCGCTCGCGCCGCCCCAGCCCGGCGGGACCTCAGCCTCGCCGGATCCCATCCCCCAGGCCCCCAGCTCCGCCCCACTTCAAGCCCCCGCCCCACCTGCGGCGTCGCCCGCCCCGCCCCGCAATCTCGCCCTACCCACCAGCTCACCCCACCGCTAACCTCGCCCCGGCCCCGGCCCCCGTCTCGCCATTCCCCCGATTCGCTGCCGCGCGACACCCGCCCGCGGCACTACGTTGATCCCATGACCAGGGTGCTCGTCCTCGCTGTCGCCGCTGTGTTCACCGCGCTGACCGCCTGTTCCAGTGGCGAAACGCCCAAGGACAACCCGGCCCCGCCCATTCCCGCGCCGGCCACCAGCACCAGTCCCAGCAGTGCCGCGCCGCCGAAGCCGCTGGCCAAGGACTGCGCGGACGTGCTCACCGCCGCCGACGTCGAGACCGCACTCGGCAAGACCAACGGCGGCACCGGTGTCCGGTCCGTGGTCGGCGTGCCCGAGCCCAAGATCGGGCGGACCGGGCGGCTCGGGTGCTACTACGGGCCGCCGCAGGACGTGCCGCCGAGGGACGCGCCGGCGGGGCAGGCGGGTTCGGCGCTGGTCGAGCTGGGGCTGGCGACCTATGCCGACGAGGCGGCGGCGTTGAAGCGGGTCCGGGCCACCGTGGAGACCGAGCGGGGCAAGGGGGCCGCGGTCAACGACGTGCAGGTGGGGTCGGACAAGGCGGTGCTGGTGGTGGCGGAGAAGCAGCGGACGCTGGTCTACGCGGTCGGGCGCAGCACCATCGCGTTGACCTTGCCCAGCGGCGTGGTGCCCGATGACCGGGCCGGTCCGGCACTCGCCGAGCTGGCGGCCAAGGTCGCGGCGGGCGCGCCGCGCTGACCTGGCAGACTTCCTTCCCGTGTTGCGCATCGGGCTGACAGGTGGCATGGGGGCTGGCAAGTCGACGGTGGCCGGGCGGCTCGCCGAGCACGGGGCGGTGGTCATCGACGCCGACCGGATCGCGCGCGAGGTGGTCGAGCCCGGCACCGATGGGCTGGCCGAGATCATCGCGGAGTTCGGCGACCGGGTGCTGGCCGAGGACGGATCGCTCGACCGCGCCGCGCTGGGCGGGATCGTCTTCCAGGACGAGGCGGCCCGGCTGCGGCTCAACGCCATCGTGCACCCCAGGGTCGGCGCCCGCACCGCCGAGCTGATCGAGGCCGCCCCCGCCGACGCGATCGTGGTCTACGACGTGCCGCTGCTGGTGGAGAACGGCCTGGCCCCCGGCTTCCACCTGACCATCGTGGTGCACGCCCCGGTCGAGGAACGCCTCCGTCGCCTGGTCACCTCCCGCGGCGTGCCGGAGCAGGACGCGCGGGCCCGGATCGCGGCCCAGGCCACCGATGAGCAGCGGCTGGCCGTGGCCGACGTGTGGCTGGACAACAGCGGCTCGCCCGACCTGCTCATGCCGGTGATCGACGCGCTGTGGACGGACCGGCTGGTCCCGTTCGAGGCCAACGTCCGGCTGCGCCGCAGGGCCGAGCGCGGCAGCGCCCACATCGTGGACTACCGGCCCGACTGGCCACGGCGGGCCGAACGCCTGATCAACCGGATCCGTGCGGTCGCGGGGGAGCGGGCGCTGCGGGTGGACCACATCGGGTCGACCTCGGTGCCGGGCCTGGCCGCCAAGGACGTGATCGACCTGCAGCTCACCGTCGCCGCCATCGAGACCGCTGACGAGCTGGCCGCCCCGCTGACCGAAGCCGGGTTCGCCCCGGTGCCCTGGGCCGACCGGGACAACCCCAAGCCCACCGACCCCGATGTGACCCGCTGGCAGAAGCGCCTGCACTCCTCATCCGACCCCGGACTCGCGGCCAACCTGCACATCCGGGTCGCGGGCATGCCGAACCAGCGTTTCGCCCTGCTGTTCCGGGACTGGCTGCGCGCCGTGCCCGCCGAGCGGGTCGCCTACGAGCAGATGAAGCGGGAGCTGGCCGAAAGCCTCGCCGGTGAGCCCACGACAAGGGAGTACGCGCTCAGCAAGGAGCCGTGGTTCGACCAGGCGTTCGAGCGGGCGAACCTCTGGGCCGAGGACAGCGGCTGGTCGCCGGTCTGAGCTACAGCGGCGGCCAGATCTCGTAGACGCCTCGGGAGGTCAGCCAGGCGCCCAGGTCATGCCGGTGCCTGCTGATCTCCTCCAGGGTGCGGTGCACCACGCGCAGCGCCAGGTCGGCGTCCGCGGAGCGCAGCACCTGACCGGCGACCGCGGCGGCGAACTCCTCCGAGCGCACGATGCGCGCGGTGGTGCCGCCGGGCACGGCGAGCCCGAGCAACAGGTCGGTGGTGCGCCACGCGCGGGTGTCCCGCTGCACGCGCACCGCGGTCAGCACACTGGGCGCGGTCCGCGCATGGCGGGAACGCGGCCGATAATGAGTCAGCCGGAGACTGAGATCTGGCAGCAACCAGGTCACCTCGGCCTCAGCGAATGGATCTTCCGGAGTCCAGCATTCCGTACGAAGACCCCACGGTTCCACCCGGCACTCGGAGAGTTCCCGGGTTGTTCCCGACGAATAACTGCGCACCGCGGTGAACGTGTCGACCACGTCGACCAGCTGCGGAGTGATGACCGCGCCCACAACCCCAGACAGTAGTGGGAGGGGTGCGAGCCGTGACAAGCCGGGTCGTTTTGTTACATCACGGCTGGTAAGCGAATCGGTATCGATCGGGTGGGGCAGGGCGACACGCGACCAACGGCGGTTGACCGCGCTGACACACGGCGACTAATGGACTATTCGGTTCGCCAGGTCAGGGAAATACCTTCGGCTGCCAGCCACTTCTCGGTCAGGTAATCATATCGGGTGATGCCTTCCACCGAGTGATGCACTGTCTGCAATGCCCGTTCGGCCGTTGGAGTGTTTATCAGGCCCGCGTTCACCGCCGCCAGTAGTTCGTCGGTGTCCAGCACCTCCAGCCGCTCGCCGGGATAGACCACGATGTCCAGGTAGTGGTCCACGCTGCGCCACACGCCGGGGCCGCGCTCGACGTCGACGATGTCCAAGTAGAGGTAGTGCCGTCGCACCCGCTCCGGCCGGAACGTCCAGTTCGACACCCGCAGCCCGAGTTCTGGCAGCAGCCAGCTCTGTAGGTAGGTCATCTTCGGGTGGTCGACCACCGGGCGGGCGAGGTAGAGACCGAACGGCTCGACCCGGTACTCCTCGACCCGCCGTACGAACCCCTTGGGGTCGGTGTTGGTCATCGCGGCGAGGTCGAACAGCTCCACCTTCGGCGGATGGATGTGCGGGCTCTCGGCGGCTGCGCTCATCATGCCGCCATCCTGCCCAGGCCAGGTTGCGGATGATTCCGCTGACGGAACCAAACTGGTTACACGAAACGGTGAACTTGGCTGGTCCTGCCGACCTAAGATCCCGCCCAGCCACCGGTGTGGGACCGGTGGCCTCGTACTGGGGGCAGGGGCTTGTTCGGGATCATTCGGCCTTGCCGGCACCGGCTGCCGGAACCGCTGCGCGCGGCCTGGTGGGCACACCTGTGCGGGCTGTGCCTCGCCCTGCGGGACGCACACGGTCACCTGGCGCGGGCGGCCACCAACTACGACGGCTTGGTCATCTCCGCGCTGGTGGAAGCCCAGCGGACCGGGACGAAGGCCCGCCGCGCCGCAGGCCCCTGCCCGCTGCGCGGCATGCGCGGGGCGGAGGTCGCGGTGGGCGAGGGCGCCCGGCTGGCCGCCGCGGTGTCCCTGCTGCTGGCCTCGGCCAAGATCGCCGACCACGTCACCGACCGGGACGGCCTGTTCGCCTCCCGCGCCGGTGCGCACGCCGGGCGCAGGCTGGCCGCGCGCTGGCACCGGCAGAGCACCGCGGAGTCGCGGATCGTCGGCTTCGACAGCGAGCTGGTCTTCGCCGCGATCGACCGCCAGAGCGGGCTGGAGTCCGCGGTCGGTCCGGGCAGCTCGGTGCTGACCGTCACCGAACCGACCGAGACCGCTACCGGCGCCGCGTTCGCGCACACCGCGGTGCTGGCCGGTCGCCCGCACAACGCCGCGCCCCTTGGTGAGGCCGGGCGCAAGTTCGGGCGGATCGTGCACCTGCTCGACGCGGTCGAGGACAGCGCGGCCGACTCGGCCACCGGCTCGTGGAACCCGCTGACCGCCACCGGCACCGACCTGGCCGAGGCGCGGCGGCTCTG
Organism: Crossiella sp. NPDC003009; assembly: GCF_053591555.1. Taxonomy (NCBI): domain Bacteria; kingdom Bacillati; phylum Actinomycetota; class Actinomycetes; order Pseudonocardiales; family Pseudonocardiaceae; genus Crossiella; species Crossiella sp. NPDC003009. The sequence continues at coordinate 4,301 of NZ_JBSFUA010000073.1, forward strand.
CGATGAGGCGGTGCGGGGCGTCCGGCTCGCGCTCAAGGAGGCCGAGCTGGCAGACCAGCGGCTGGTGCACGCGCTGCTCGCGCACGAGCTGGAACACGCCGTCGACCGGGTCTTCGCCCAGCAGCAGGATCCGCCCACCGAGCCGTTCCCGATGCCGGAACCGCCACCCGAGGAGGTCCCGAGGGGCAAGCGCGCCCGGTGGCCGTGGGTGGCCGGCTGCTCCGGGCTGGCGCTCGCCGTCTGCGGTGGCTGCGCGGCCTGCGCGCGGTCCTGCCGCACGGACGGGCTGCGCTGCAACACCGAGGGCTGGGACCGGTGCGTGGCCGGGTGCAACCAGTGGTGCCAGGGCGAGTGCGGCGGCTGCTGCGACGGCTGCTCGAGCTGTGACTGCGGCGACTGCAACTGCGGCAGCTGTGACTGCGGCAACTGTGGCGGTGCCTGCGGCAACTGCGCCGGCGGTTGCCAGTGTCAGTGTTGACGAGGGGGACTGACGATGTTCGGAATCATCCGGCCGTGCCGGCACCGGTTGGACGAGTCGCTGCGCGCGGCCTGGTGGGCGCACCTGTGCGGCCTGTGCCTGGCCCTGCGTGATGACCACGGTCAGGTCGCGCGCACCGCGACCAACTACGACGGCCTGGTGATCTCCGCGCTGGTGGAGGCCCAGCAGAACGGTGCCCGAGCCCGGCGCAAGGCCGGCCCGTGCCCGCTGCGCGGCATGCGCGGCGCGGAGATCGCCAACGGGGACGGGGCCCGGCTGGCCGCGGTGGTGTCGCTGATCCTGGCCTCGGCCAAGATCTCCGACCACGTCGCCGACGCGGACGGCGTCTTCGCCGCCCGGCCAGTGGCAGGGGTGGCCCGCAGGCTCACCGCCCGCTGGGCCGAGCGCGCCGGACGCACCGGCACCGGCCTCGGCTTCGACACCGCGGTGCTGCTGGACGCGGTGCACCGGCAGCCCGAGGTGGAGGCCGCGGCCGGGCTGGGCAGCTCGGTGCTCGCGGTGACCGAGCCGACCGAGACCGCCACCGGCGCCGCGTTCGCGCACACCGCGGTGCTGGCCGGTCGCCCGCACAACGCCGCGCCCCTTGGCGAGGCCGGTCGGCTGTTCGGCCGGATCGTGCACCTGCTGGACGCGGTCGAGGACCTGGAAGCCGACCGGGCGGCCGGGGCCTGGAACCCGCTGCTGGCCACCGGTGTGGACCTGGCCGAGGCGCGGCGGCTGTGCGATGACGCGGTGCTGGGCGTCCAGCTCGCGCTCAAGGAGACCGAGCTGGCAGACCAGCGGCTGGTGCACGCCCTGCTGGCGCACGAGCTGGACCAGGCGGTCCGGCGCACCTTCGCCCAGGCCGACCCGCACGCGCCCGAACGGGACACCCCGAACAAGCACGAGGCCCCCGAGACCAAGGGCAAGCAACGCGGACTGGTCCTGGGCTGCGGAGTGGCCGCGCTGTCCCTGTTCACCTGCCAGACCTGCTGCGCCGCCGAGTACCACGACCCGTGGACCGGGGAGCGCAAAGAGGGTTGGTGCCACCGGGACAACTGCTGCAACGACTGCTGCGGCGAGTGCTGCAACCCCTGCAACTGCTGCGAAGGCTGCTGCTCCAACTGCTCCTGCGACTGCTAGGCGCAGCCCCGCCGCTCTGCGGGCCGCGTCGGCGTGTGGCCCGCAGGGCACGGTCACTTCTCCGGAGTGGCGATCCGGGGCATCGAGGGTGGTGCTCGCGCCCGCGGTGACACGCACCTGGGTGGCGGCGAGGCGATCGGGCGCCTCACCGGACCACTGCCACGCGTACTCGACCTTCATGTCCGGGACCTGCACTCGGCGGTCGTTGGGGACGCCTGACCGGTCTTGAGATCCGGAGGACGCGGGCGTAGCGCTGAGGCGGAGCTCAGAGACGGCCGCGCCGGTCTTGGCGTCGGTGATCGAACCGGCCCCGTCGAAGCGCACCCGCCCCTCGGTGGTCTCACCGAACGTGAAATCGACCAACTTCGCGTCCTCGGGCATGAAGGAGCCGATCCACCACCCGGCGCTGGTTGCCGTTGAGGTCGTTGAGTCGTACCCCGGCCACCGCAGGCCTGGCCGGTCCCGGCGGGACGTTGCCGGAGATCGAGCCGGTTTTGGCGGCCGCAAGGACCGCGGTCATGCCCAGGATGCAACGTGGTAAATGTCCGGGGAAGCGCTACTGGCGGCCGCTGGATCCCTCCAAGTCCAGTCGGACGCAGTCGGCCGGGTGGGGAGACCGGTGCCGGGACACCCAGGTTGTCGTGGGTCATCGGCGCGCCTCGCCCCAGTCCGGCGCGGCGTCGGAGCGGTCGGCGGGTGCGGACCGGGTGGCCAGCTCGCGCAGGCGTGCCAGGCCGGCGAGCACGTCGGCGCGGTTGGCTGCCGCCTTCATCCAGGGTGGTAGCCGGGAGAGCATCGACCTGTTCGACCGGGGCTCGCCGCGTTCCCGTAGCCGGGCGCCGGTGTAGGCGGTCAGCTCGGTCACCTGGTCGAGGTTGTAGGCCCAGAGGACCTCGCCGGCGCACCGCGTCTGCAACCACAGTGGGCGTCTGAAGTACGGGTCCTCGGGGCCGCCCAGTGCCACACCGGCCGACGCCTTGGCCGTATGCGCCCAGTCCGCGGTTGTGCCGCAGCCGGCGCAGACCAGTCGGCGTGGGGTGAACACCAGTTCGCCCCAGGACTCCGGCTTCGGCAGGCCGGGTCTTGGCACGACGGCCGCGCGGCCGCCGCAGCGCGGGCACACGATGAGGACGTGGCCGATGAAGTGCGACAGCCACTGGCCTGAGTCGTGGTGGCGGAGCTGCTGCTGGGGCGCTGTGTTCACGTTGGCCACCATGACAGGGGGCCGGGTCACCAGCGAAATCAGTTATCCACAGGGCTGGCGGGGGTCTGGAGTTATCCACAGGCCCCGGTGGGCGGGATCGCCGACTGTCGGTCCCTGCGCCTACAGTCGCAGACGTGGCTGAAGCACCCGTGATCGCACACTCGCAGTTCCGTCCCGTCGGCGACATCGCCCGCACCGACGGGCGATTCCGCATGGTCGCCGACTACCAGCCCGCAGGCGACCAGCCCGCGGCCATCGAGGAGCTGGAACGGCGGATCAAGGCGGGCGAGGAACACGTGGTGCTGCTCGGCGCCACCGGCACCGGCAAGTCGGCCACCACCGGCTGGCTGGTGGAGCGGTTGCAGCGGCCGACGCTGGTGCTCGCGCCGAACAAGACCCTGGCCGCCCAGCTGGCCAACGAGCTGCGCGAGTTCTTCCCGGACAACGCGGTCGAGTACTTCGTCAGCTACTACGACTACTACCAGCCCGAGGCCTACGTCCCGCAGACCGACACCTACATCGAGAAGGACTCCTCGACCAACGACGAGGTCGAGCGGCTGCGCCACTCCGCCACGATGAGCCTGCTGACCAGGCGCGACGTCATCGTGGTCGCCTCGGTGTCCTGCATCTACGGCCTCGGCACGCCGCAGGAGTACCTGGACCGGTCGGTGCGGCTGAAGGTCGGCGACGAGGTCGTGCGGGACGAGCTGCTGCGCGCGCTGGTGGACGTGCAGTACACCCGCAACGACATCGCCTTCGCCCGCGGCACGTTCCGGGTGCGCGGGGACACCGTGGAGGTGATCCCGGCCTACGAGGAGCTGGCCGTCCGGATCGAGTTCTTCGGCGACGAGATCGACAAGCTGTACTACCTGCACCCGCTCACCGGCCAGATCGTGCGCGAGGTCGACGAGCTGCGGGTCTTCCCGGCCACCCACTACACCGCCGGTCCGGAGCGGATGGAGCGGGCGATCAGGGACATCGAGGCCGAGCTGGCCGACCAGCTGGCCAAGATGGAGAAGCAGGGCAAGCTGCTGGAGGCGCAGCGGCTGCGCATGCGCACCGCCTACGACATCGAGATGATGCGCCAGGTCGGCTTCTGCTCCGGCATCGAGAACTACTCCCGGCACATCGACGACCGGCCAGCCGGCTCGGCACCCGCGACGCTGATCGACTACTTCCCGGAGGACTTCCTCCTGGTCATCGACGAGTCGCACGTGACGGTGCCGCAGGTCGGCGGCATGTTCGAGGGCGACGCCTCGCGGAAGCGGACCCTGGTGGAGCACGGGTTCCGGCTGCCCAGCGCGCTGGACAACCGGCCGCTGAACTGGGAGGAGTTCTGCGACCGGATCGGGCAGACGGTGTACCTGTCGGCCACCCCGGGCCCGTACGAGATGGGGCAGGCGCGCGGTGAGTTCGTCGAGCAGGTCATCCGCCCGACCGGCCTGCTCGACCCGGAGGTCGTGGTCAAACCCACCGAGGGCCAGATCGACGACCTGGTGCACGAGATCCGGCTGCGCGCCGAACGCAACGAGCGGGTACTGGTCACCACGCTGACCAAGAAGATGTCCGAGGACCTCACCGACTACCTGCTGGAACTGGGCATCCGGGTGCGGTACCTGCACTCCGAGGTGGACACCCTGCGCCGGATCGAGCTGCTCCGGCAGCTGCGGCTGGGCGAGTTCGACGTGCTGATCGGCATCAACCTGCTGCGGGAGGGCCTGGACCTGCCCGAGGTGTCCCTGGTGGCGATCCTGGACGCGGACAAGGAAGGGTTCCTGCGCAGCGGCACCAGCCTGATCCAGACCATCGGCCGGGCCGCCCGCAACGTCTCCGGCCAGGTCCACATGTACGCGGACAAAGTCACCGACTCGATGCGGCACGCCATCGACGAGACCAACCGCCGCCGCGAGAAGCAGATCGCCTACAACAAGGCGGCCGGCATCGACCCGCAGCCACTGCGCAAGAAGATCGCCGACATCCTGGACGTGGTCTACGCCGAGGCCGAGGACACCGACTCGGTGGAGATCGGCGGTTCCGGCCGCAACGTCAGCCGCGGCAAGAAGCCGACCGGCGGGCGGGGCACCAGCGGCGTGCTGGTCGAGCGGGACGTCAAGGGCATGCCGCGCGCCGAGCTGGCCGACCTGATCCAGCAGCTGACCGACCAGATGATGAACGCGGCCCGCGAACTCCAGTTCGAGCTGGCCGGTCGGCTGCGCGACGAGATCGCCGACCTGAAGAAGGAGCTGCGCGGGATGGACGCGGCCGGAGTGCAGTGACCGCAGGCTGGACGGTGGCGCGGCCCGGCCGCACGCTCGGTCGGTTCGCGCGACTGCCGGGGTTCGCCGCGGCCACGGGTGCTCGGCTCAGCGGGGCCTGGCAGGAGGCCGGGGAGCCGGCTCGACGGCGGAGCTGGGCCGGGTGGTGACGGCGGTGGCGAAGGGGGAACTGGGATGGCGTGGGAAGTTCAGGTGGCCATGGACGCGAGTGATCCGAGCGGCCTGGCCGGGTTCTGGGCGCTGGCCCTGGGATACGTGCGGCAGCCGCCGCCACCGGGTCATGACAGCTGGGAGGCCTTCGCCGAGGTCAACGGGATGACTCACCTGCTCGGCGATCGTGACGCCTTGATCGACCCGGCGGGGCTTGGGCCTCGCCTGTACTTCCAGCGGGTGCCGGAGGAGAAGGCGGGCAAGAACCGCGTCCACCTGGACATTCGCGCCAGCAAGGGCGCTGAGGACGAGGCTGAGCGGGCTCGTCTGGTCGGCGAGCACGTCGCGCGGCTGGTCGCGGCGGGTGCCCGGGTGCTGTGGGAGGTTGACGAGCCCTCGGGCCGGTGCACCGTGCTGGCCGATCCCGAGGGCAACGAGTTCTGCGTGGCCTGAGGCGTCGCAGGCCAGCGGGTACGGGGTCAGGGCAGGTCGGCCAAGAGGGCCGTTGACTGCTCGGTGCCCAGGGGGTGGCCGCGTTCGGTGAAGACGGCCAGGGCCGCCTCCGCGGCTTCCCTGGCCGCCGGCAGCTCGCCCTGTGCCTGGCGGACCAAGGCCACCGTGTGCCAGGCCTTGCCTTCCAGGACGCCGAAGCCGAAGCGTTGGGCGACGGTCAGGGCGTTGTGGGCCATCGCGGCGGCGGGGGCCAGCTCGCCCATGGACAGGTGGGTGAGGGCGAGTTCGGTGCTCACGGTGACCTCGCCGACGCGGAACTCCGCTTGGCGGATCATGGACAGGGCGCGTTCGCCGTGCTGGATGGCCTGTTCATCCCTGCCGAGCAGGCGCAGGCACTGCGACATCGTGTTGAGCAGCTCCACCGCGACCACGCCGAGGCCGGCCTCGGTGGCCACCCGGTGGCCCTGCTGGCACAGGCGCAGCGCGCCCTCGTGGTCGCGCAGGGCGGAGCGTTGCTGGGCCAGGCCGCGCAGGGCCATGGACTCGATGTAGGCCATCTGGAACTGGGCGCCGAAGTCGCGGGCCTCGCTGTTGGCGGCCTGGGCCTCCTCGTAGCGGCCCAGCTCGTGCAGGGCACAGCCCAGCTCGATCAGGCCGAAGGCCTCGGCCAGCGGGGACTTGGCCTTGCGGCTGAGCTCCACGGTGTGGGTGGCCAGGGCCAGGCAGCGGGCCAGGTCGCCGCGGGCGTAGGCCACGCCGGTCAGGCCGGAGAGGACCAGGGCCTGGTTGGGCAGGTCGTTGAGCTCCTCGAACACGCGCAGCGCCCTGGAGTGGTGGTCGTCAGCCTCGTCCAGCTGACCCCGGTCCCAGCGCAGCAGGCCCAGGATGTGCAGCACGCTGGCCTCCGAGGGCACGATGCCCAGGGTGCGGTAGCCGCTGAGCGCGGACTGGCAGTGCGCCTCGGCCCGGCCGGACTCGCCGAGGCTCCAGTAGGTCTCGCCAAGGATGTCGTGCAGCACCGCCATGGCCAGGGTGTTGCGCTCGGCGGTGGCCGCGGTCAGGGCCGCGTTGATGGCGCCCAGCCAGCCGGGGAGCAGGCCGCGGAAGGTCATGGCGCAGCCGCGCAGCGCGTCGGCCAGCAGCCAGGCGCCGTCGTGTGGGCCGTGCTGGGCGGCGTGGTGGATGGCCGCGATCAGGTTGGCGCGCTCGTCGTCCAGCCAGGCCATCGCCGCGTCGGTGCTGTCGATGGCCACCGGACCGGCGAAGTCCTCCACCCACAGCGCGGTGCCGACCAGCTGCGCCAGGCCGGGGCCGAGCAGCTCGACCGCGGCGCTGGCGTGCCGCAGGTACCAGCCGATCAGGCCGCGCACCGCCCGGTCCCGCTCCTCCTGGGTGCGTTCGGCCTCGATCCGTTCCCTGGCGTACTGCCGCAGCAGGTCGTGGCAGCGGTAGCGGCCCGGACCGGACTGCTCGACCAGGCTCGCGGTGCGCAGCTCGGCCAGCCGCTGCCTGGCCTGCGCCTCGGGCAGTCCGGCCAGCGCGGCCACCGCGGGCGCGGTCAGGTCGTCGCCGGTCATCAGGCCGAAGCAGGCGAAGACGTGCGCGGTCTCCGGTTGGAGCGCGCCGTAGGACAGGCCGAAGGTGGTGCGCACCGCGGCCTGTTCGTCGCCGTGCACGGTGAGCCGGCCCATCAGCCCGTCGGAGCCCAGTTCGGCGACGAACTCGGCCACCTCCTGCTCCGGGTGCACGGCCAGGTCGGCGGCCGCGATCCGCAGGGCCAGGGGCAGGTGCGCGCAGCGGCGGGCCAGTTCGGCGGTGGCGGCCGGGTCAGCGGCCACCCGGTCCGCGCCGATGATCCGGGACAGCAGCCGCACGGACTCGGCGGTGGGCAGCACGCTCAGCGTCAGGGTGCGGGCGTCGTCGAAGGCGGCCAGTCCGCGCAGCGCGTCCCGGCTGGTCACCACCACCGCGCAGCCGGGGGTGGCCGGCAGCAGCGGCCGGACCTGGTCCGCGCTGCTGGCGTTGTCCAGCACGATCAGCACCCGCCGCTCGGCCAGCAGCGAGCGGAACAGGCCGGCCTGCTCGTCCAGCTCGGCAGGCACCCGTTCGGCCCGCACGCCCAGCGCGCGCAGGAACCTGGCCAGCGCCTCGGTCGGCCCGAGGGAGGGGCCCTGGGCGTAGCCGCGCAGGTTCACGTACAGCTGCCCGTCCGGGAACCGGTCCCGGACCTGGTGCGCCCAGTTCACCACCAGGGTGGTCTTGCCGACGCCCGCGCTGCCGGTGACCGTGCCCAGCGGGCTGCTGTCCTCGATGTCCTCGAGCAGCCCGTCCAGCCAGGCCAGCGCGGCCTCCCGGCCGGTGAAGCTGCCGGTGGCCGGGGGCAGCTGGCGGGGCACCACCAGTTCCGGTCCAGCTGGTTCGGCCGAGCGCAGCAGGCTGGGATCGCCGCGCAGGATCCGCTGGTGCAGCTCACGCAGCTCCAGCCCCGGCTCGATGCCCAGCTCGGCCCGCACCACCGCGCGGGCCTGCCGGTACGCCGAGAGCGCCTCGGCCTGCCGACCGGCGCGGTAGAGCGCGAGCAGCAGCTGCGCCCACAGCTTCTCCCGCAGCGGGTCCTCACCGAGCAGGCCGCGCAGCACCGCGGTGGCCGCGTCGTGCTGACCGGCGGCCAGCATCGCCGCCACCCGCACGTCCTGCACCAGCCAGCGCTGGTCCAGCGCGGCCGCGGCGGCCGAGCGGGCCTGGTCGGTGTCCAGCTCGCCGAAGGGCGTGCCCCGCCACAGCTCCAGCGCCGCACCGGCCAGGCGCAGCGCCAGCTCGGCGTCACCGGCGCTGAGCGCGGCGCCGGCGTTGTGCAGCAGCTCGCTGAAGACCGACAGGTCCAGCGCGTCGGCCGGCAGGTCCAGCCGGTAGCCGCCGGGCTGACTGGAGATGCGCAGGTCGGGGTGCAGCTGGCGGCGCAGCTCCCACACGTAGGTCTTGAGGTTGCCCGGCGCCGAGCGGGGCGGCTGCTCGCCCCACACCGCGTGCACCAGCGCCTCGGTCGAGACGGTGGCGCCCGCGTGCAGCGCGAGGGTGGCCAGCACCAGCCGCTGTTTGCGCGCGGCCAGGTGCACGGGCTCCCGGTCCGGCCCCCTCGCCGTCAGTGGACCGAGCACGTGCAACAACATCCACGGACCCCCAGTGGACTCCCGCTGGACCGGCGCTGGACCGGTCCGGGGCATCCTGTTCATGGTTCGGCACGGGCTCGCCCGGCCACCCGGGGTGGAGGACTCGAAGGTGGCCAGCCGGACCGTTCTGGGGAGGACGGGTGGCCCTCGGCAGGTCGCGAATCCTGACTGGGGGTCACCGCCTCATCCGGACCAGCCTAGGCGCGCAGGCGCTGCAACAGGGGGTGTTGCACAAGATCTCCAATGCTGGGCTGTGACGCGAACGGCGTGCGGAGGGGCCTCCGCACGCCGTTTCGGTCTGCCCGGCGCCGCGCCGGCCCCGCTCAGCTGGTGATGTCCTTGGTGGCGAACCGGCGGGCCGCCAGCATCAAGAACACCGTGCCGTAGACCAGCGCGGACAACACTCCGCTGGCCATGCCGGTCCAGTCGATGTCGGTGCTGAGCAGGTCGGCCCAGGCGAAGGAGTAGTGCGTGGGCAGGTAGTTGCGCAGGCTGCCCAGGTCGGTGATCTGGTCCAGGATCTGCGAGACGATGGAGACCAGCGCGGCCCCGCCCACCGCGGACAGCGGCGCGTCGGTGGACACCGACAGGTACAGCGCCAGCCCGGCCACCCAGAACAGGTGGATCATCAGGTACAGCATGGCCAGCCCGAGCGCGCTGAGCCCGTCGGCCAGCGGCACCGACTCGCCGGTGGGCGTGACCATGTCGCCGCCGCCGTAGAAGATCAGCCCGACGATCAGGGCCATGCCGGGCAGCACGATCAGCCCGGCGATGGCCAGCATGCCGGAGACGATCGCCTTCTGCCGCAGCAGCCGCCCGCGCGGCACCGGGATGGCCAGCAGGTACTTCAGGCTGGACCAGGACGCCTCGCTGGCCACGGTGTCGCCGAAGAACAGCGCGACCACGACCACCAGCAGGAAGCTGGAGGAGGCGAACAGCGCGAAGGTGACGAAGTTCTGCCCACTGGCGGTGGCCAGGTCGACCAGGCCACCGGAGCGGCGGGCGTTCTGGCTGGCGCCCAGCTCGAAGGCCAGCAGCAGCACCACCGGCAGCACCGCCAGCAGCGCCAGGGTGACCTGGGTGCGGCGGCGGCGCAGCTGGCGGGCCAGCTCCACCCTGATCGGCAGCGTGCGCGAGGCCCGGTAGCCCTCGATGGAACCGTCCGCGGCGACCTTGCGGTCGGTCAGCGGGTGCGTCACAGCCGTTTCCTCGCTCACTGCACGGTCTCCTCTCCCACCAGCTGGAGGAACGCGTCCTCCAGCCGTCGGCGCGGCCCCACCTGCTCAACCGCGACCCCGGCGTGCACCAGCGCGTTCACCGCCACCGAGCGCGGCAGCGCGCCCAGGTCGGCGTGCACCGTGCTGCCCTCGGCGCTGACCTCGCCGACGCCGTCGACCGCCTTGAGCGCGATCACCGCGTCGGAGGGGTTGTCCACCCGGAAGCTGACCTCGCCGCCACCGGCCACGATCTCGGCCACCTCGCCCTCGGCGACCAGCCGTCCGCGGTGCATGACCACCACGTGGCTGCAGGTCTGCTCCACCTCGGCGAGCAGGTGGCTGGAGACGACCACGGTGCGGCCGGTCTCGGCGTAGCGGCGCAGCACGTCGCGCATGTGGTGGATCTGCGGCGGGTCCAGCCCGTTGGCCGGTTCGTCGAGCACCAGCAGGTCCGGCAGGCCGAGCATGGCCTGGGCGATGGCCAGCCGCTGCCGCATGCCCTGGCTGTAGGTGCCGACCTTGCGGCGCACCGCGGTGCCCAGCCCGGCGATCTCCAGCGCCTCGGCGAACCTGGCCTCAGCCACCGGGCGGCCGGTGGCGGCCCAGTACAGGTGCAGGTTCGCGGTGCCGGACAGGTGCGGCAGGAAGCCGGAGCCCTCCACGAACGAGCCGGTCCGGGACAGCACCGGCGCGCCGGAGTGCACCAGGTGCCCGAACACCCTGATCTCGCCCTCGGTGGGCTGCACCAGGCCCATCAGCATGCGCAGCGTGGTGGTCTTGCCCGCCCCGTTGGGACCGAGCAGGCCCAGCACCTGACCACGCTCGACCGTGAAGGACAGCCCGTCGACCGCGGTGAGCTTGCCGGGGTAGGACTTGGTGAGGTCGCGGATGACCAGCGGGGTCTCCAGCAGCTCCTCGTCCACGTCGTCGGCCCGGCGGCGGCGGATCGCGGCCACCATCGAGGCGATCAGCGCGACCGCCAGCACCCCGCCGATCCCGGCCAGCGTGCCCCACGGGACGACTCCGGCCGAGCGCTGGCCGGGCACCAGCGGCACCGCCAGGGCGTTGTCCCCGGCCAGGCCGACCCGGTACACAGCGGGGTCCACGCTGGGCGCGTAGGACTGGTCGGTGGTCGCGGCGACCACCATCAGCCGGTTGCCCTCGGCCACCGGGCGGACCACGCCGGGCAGGGTCACGGTGACCTCGACCGGGCTGCCGTCCTGCGGCAGGTCCTTCACCCGGACCGGCGCGACCGCGCCACCGGCCAGGGTCCGCTGGCCTTCCTTGGCGACCTCGTAAAGCTTGACGAACAGCACCGCCTCGCCGGGGTTCGGCTGGCCGGGCACCCCGCTGACCTTCAGCCGCACCTGCGGCGCGCCCGCGATCAGCACCTGCTCGGCCACCGGCTCGGAGCCGAAGGCGGCGAACTGGCCGGGGATGTCCACCGCGAGGTTGGTGGCGATGGCGCTGCCGCCGCTGCCGCCGCCGACCCGGCCGCTCAGGCCGGGCACCGCGCTCAGCGCCGCCGGGTTGCCGCCTGCCGGGTTGAGCACCGGCTGCTCCGGGCCGGTCAGGGCGATCTTCTGCTGCTGCACCGGCGCGTTGTCCGGCCCGGCGAGGCCGGGGTAGTTCGCCACCGAGACGGTGCGCACCGCCGGTGCGCCGGTGCGCCGGAACGAGCCCTGCACCGCGTACTCGAACTCGGTGCCGGGGTCGGCGCCGCGGCCGGCCAGGTGGAAGTCGAACCACTGGCCGATCTCCGCGCGCAGCGCCGGTCCCGGCGCGCCGCCGTCGTGGCCACCGGCGTACCAGACCGTCTTGACCTTGCCGCCGGCCGCGGCGATCTGGCGGGCGTTGGCGTCGGACTGGTCCAGACCGAAGAGGGTGTCCGCCTCGCCTTGGACGATCATCGAGGGCACCGTGATCCGGTTGGTCACGCTGGCCGGGGAGGACCGGTGCAGCAGGTCCACGGTGGCCTGGGAGGCGCGGCCGGTGGTGGCCGCCTCGCGGTAGGCCGCGCACACCTCGGGCCGGAACCGGCCGCAGGTCAGCTCCTGTCCGCGCGGCTGGCCCTCGCCGGGCTGGCCCATGCCCTGACCACGGTCCTGGCCCTGGCCCGCGTCACCGGCGCCGGGCAGCGGTTCGGGCTGGCTGGTGGTGCTGCTGCCGGGTTCGGGGGCCTCGCCGCGCGGTTCGCCACCGGCCACCGAGGCCGGGCCGAGCCCGGCGGAGAAGAACAGTCCGGCCCAGGTCCGCTTGAACACCCCGTCGGTGCCGAACGCACCGGCCGCGGGAGTGCCGGCGGCCAGCGGCTGGGTGGTCCCGGCGTTGGGCAGCAGCGCCTGGCCCAGGTCGTTCCAGGTGATCACCGGCGCGATCGCGTCCACCCTGCGGTCGTACCCGGCCAGCATCAGCGCGAGCGCGCCGCCGTAGGAGCCGCCGGTGACGCCGACCTTGGGGTCGTTGTCGCCGTCCTTGGTCACCTCCGGCTGCCGGGACAGCCAGTCGACGAGCTGCTTGGCGTCCTCGACCTCGTACTCCGGCGCGTTGAGCGCGATCTGCCCGGTGGAGGCGCCGAAGCCGCGCGCGGAGTAGGCCAGCGCGACGAACCCGCGCTCGGCCAGCTCGCGGGACTCCTGGGCGACGCTGTTCTTGTTGCCGCCGAAGCCGTGCGCGACGATCACCGCGGGGGCCGGCGTCCGCTCCGGCAGGTACAGGGTGGCGTCGAGCTGGACGGGCTCGTCCTTGCGCGGTCCGTCCACCACGTCCAGGCGTAGCTCGCGCTGGCTGACGGCGGGCTTGACCTCGTCACGCTGGGACCACCAGAAGCCGCCGGCCGCGATCAGCAGCAGGGCGACGACAGCGAGCAGGGACCATGTCCTGCGGGCACGGGAGGGCCGGGGCACAACGCCAAGTTATGCCAACGTTGGTCAGGGGAGTGTGTGGCCCAGCCGAATCGGTATAGATCCGGTGTGCAGGGGGAAACCCCAATTCTGTGGGTGCGGCGCGGGTGAGATGTCGATCACCGGGTGATCAGTCCGGTGAGGTCCTCGGCGTGCTCCACCCTGGGCGGCTCGCGCAGGTGCTCGCTGACCGCGTCCCGCCAGCGCAGGAACGCCTCCGAGCGGTAGAAGTCCTCGGTGTGCGCCTCCAGCGTGGCCCACTCCGAGAGCAGCACGAACCGCTCCGGCGCGGAGGTGCAGCGGACCAGCCGGGCGGAGTGGCAGCCCGCGGCGCCGAGCAGCTCGGGCAGCGCCTTGTCCACCGCGATCAGGAACTCCGCCTCCGCGCCCGGCACGACCAGCAGCTCGGTGATGGTCAGGATCACGGCGCACCCGCCGGGTCGAACAGCTCGATCAGCGGCGGGGCGGCGAACAGCGGGGTCAGCTCCGGTGGCCACTGCCGGGCGGGCGCTGCCGAACGGGTGATCGTCTCCCACTCGACCAGCAGCACGAACCGGCTCGGGTTCTCCAGGCCCCTGGTCAGCCTGGCCGAGAGGCAGCCGGGTTCGGTGAGCAGTCGCCGCACCGTGACCTCGGCGAACGCGGTGAACCGCTCCTCTGCGCCCGGACGGAGCAGGAGCTCGGTGATCTCCAGCACCATGGGGGAGATCTTTTCACCCCAAGGAGGCCTTCAACAGTGCCCCGGATCACCCCTACTGGTGGACTTCAGGGTCCACATGAGAACGTTACACCGCTTGGAGGGGAGTATTCCTTCGCGGCGACATCGTCATCACGGCCGTCCCCAGTGACGTCCCGGTGCCGTCGACCGGCCTCTGGTCCGGTGGAAGAGACCTCCGGTCAGTGGCGTGTGTCTGGTGGCGTGTGCCCATGAACCGGAGGTGAACTGTGCTCGTCCCCGCTTGGCTGTGGATCGCGACTGTGGTCGGACTACTGGCCCTGATCGCGATCGACCTCGTGATCGTCGACCGCAAACCGCACGAGGTGACGGTCGGGGAGGCCTCCCGCTGGGTCATCTTCTACGTGGCCGCCGCGATCGTCTTCGGACTAGGGCTCTGGTATTTCTCCGGGTCCCAGTACGCCGGGGAGTTCTTTGCCGGCTACATCACCGAATACTCGTTGAGTATCGACAACCTGTTCGTGTTCGTGATCATCATGAGCACGTTCGCGGTCCCCTCGATCCACCAGCACAAGGTGCTGCTCATCGGCATCCTGTTGGCACTGGTCATGCGCGGCGCGTTCATCGCGGCAGGCGCGGCGCTGATCGAGCAGTTCAGCTGGATCTTCTACATCTTCGGTGGCTTCCTGCTCTTCGTGGCCTACAAGCAGGCGCGGCAGGGCGAGGGCAACGAGGAGGAGTTCAAGGAGCCCAAGCTCGTCGGCTACGCCCGCAAGGTGCTGCCGGTGACCAAGGACTACCAGGGCGCCAAGTCCTTCGTGAAGATCGACGGCAAGCGCTGGGTCACCCCGATGTTCATCGTGATGCTGGCGATCGGCCTGACCGACCTGCTCTTCGCGGTCGACTCGATCCCGGCGATCTTCGCGCTGACCAAGGAGCCCTACCTGGTCTTCACCGCCAACGCCTTCGCGCTGATGGGCCTGCGGCAGCTGTACTTCCTCATCGGCGGCCTGCTCAACCGCCTGGTGTACCTGCACATCGGCCTGGCGGTCATCCTCGGTTTCATCGGCTTCAAGCTGGTGTTCGAGGCGCTGGCCTCCAACAACCTGCCGTTCCTCAACGGCGGCAAGCCGATCGAGTGGGCCCCGCACATCGGCATCGAGGTCTCGCTGCCGTTCATCATCGGCGTGCTGATCATCACCACCGTGGCCAGCCTGCTCAAGACCCGCAACGACGCCAAGAAGGACGAGGCGACCGCCGCCAAGTGACGGCGAACTGAAAGGCTCGTGGGAAGGTCCTCCGGGCGGGTAGCTTGGCCCGCATGCGCCCGGAGGATCTTCCTTTTCTGCGAGTTCCCGGTATCCCCGCCCTGCACGGTGACCACCTGGTGGTGGCGGTCTCCAGTGCCGACGTCGCCGCCGACGCCTACCGGGGCGGGCTGTGGCGGGTGCCGCTGGCCGGCGGCACGCCGAGGCGGATCAGCACCGGGCTCGCCGACACCCAGCCGAGGATCTCCCCGGATGGCGCCTGGCTGGCCTTCCTGCGGGTGGCCGGTGACTCCGGCACCGAGGCCAGGCCGCAGCTCTACGTCATGCCCACCGCCGGTGGCGAGCCGGTCCGGCTCACCGAGCTGCCGCTGGGCGCCGGGGCGCCCGCGTGGGCGCCGGACTCCGGCTCGCTGGCCTTCACCGCCAGGGTGCCCGAGCCGGGCCGCTACGGCACCGCCAAGGGCGTCGGGCCCGAGGCCGAGCCGCCGCGCCGGATCACCAGCCTGACCTACCGCTTCGACGGCATCGGCTTCCTCGGCGACCGTCCGGCTCAGGTGCACGTGGTCGGCCTGCCGGGACCTGATGGCGCGACCACCCCGCCGCGGCGGCTCACCGAGCTGACCGTGGACGCCGCCGACGTCAGCTTCACCCCGGACGGGCGGCACGTGCTGTTCACCGCCCACCGCGCGCTCGGCGCGGAGGGACCCACCTTCCACACCGACGTCTACGCGGTCCCGGTGGCCGGTGGCGAGCCGGTGCTGGTGGTGCGCACCGAGGGCTCGGCGGAGTACCCGGTGGCCGACGGGGACACCGTGTACTTCCTCGGCGAGCACTTCCGGCCAGGCCGCTGGGTCGCGGTCAACCCGGGCCTGTGGTCGGCCCCGCTGCGACTGGACGGCGAACCGGAGCATCCGCTACGGTTGACCGAGGCGGAGTCGGTCGCGGTTGAGCGGGCGCCCGGTCCGCCCGTGGTGGTCGAGGGTGGCGTGCTGGTCGCGGTGGCGCACCGGGGCGCGGTGCAGGTCCGCCTGGTGCCCTCGGGTGCCAAGGAGGCGCCGCTGACCGAGCTGCCGCTGCTGGCGGGGGAGCGGGCCGCGGTGCTCGGCTTCACCGCGCACGGCGGGCGCGCCGTCGCGGTGGTGTCCACTGTGGACAACCCCGGCGAGGTGGTGCTGCTGGGCGAGAACCCGGTGACGCTGACCGACTTCAACGCCGACCTACGGGCCAAGGGGCTGCGTGGCTGGCGGGAGATCGAGACCACCGCGCCGGACGGCTACCCGGTGCACGGCTGGGTCATGCTGCCCGAGGGTGAGGGCCCGCACCCGGTGCTGCTGTCCATCCACGGTGGCCCGTTCCGCTTCTACAGCTGGGGCTTCTTCGACGAGGCCCAGGTCTACGCCGGCGCCGGGTACGCGGTGGTGCTGGGCAACCCGCGCGGCTCGGCCAGCTACGGCGAGGCGCACGGGGCGGTGGTGGCCGGCACCGGTCTTGGCGTGGCCGAGGACACCGGTGACCTGCTCGCGCTGCTGGACGCGGCCCTGGAGTCGCCGGAGCTGGACGCGGACCGGGTGGGCGTGATGGGCGGCTCCTACGGCGGCTTCATGACCGGCTGGCTGGCCGCGCACCACGGCGAGCGCTTCCGCGCGGCCTGGAGCGAGCGCGCGCTCAACGCCTGGGACTCCTTCGTCGGCTCCTCCGACATCGGCTGGTGGTTCGCCGACGCCTACGGCAAGGACGAGGAGACCCGGCGCAGGCAGAGCCCGCTCACGCACGCGGACAAGATCACCATCCCGTTCCTGATCGCGCACTCCGAACAGGACTGGCGCTGCCCGGTGGAGCAGGCCCAGCGCATGTTCGTGGCCCTGCAACGCAACGGCACCCCCTCGGAACTGCTGCTCTTCCCCGGTGAGGGGCACGAGCTGACCAGGAGCGGGCGGCCGAAGCACCGGGTGCAGCGCTTCGACGCGGTCCTGGAGTGGTGGTCCCGCCACCTCCTCTAGGGTGATCCGCCGTGACCAGCTTGTCCGAACGCTCGATCGGCCGGATCCCGCACCTGGGCCGCTGGGCCGCCCTCGCCCTGGTCGGCGCGGTGCTGCTGCACGGGGCGATGTTCCTGCTCTGGCCCAAGGCCGCGCCGGTCGGGGTGGACATGAACATCTACCGCGCCGGCGGCCTGGCCGTCTGGGAGGGCAGGGCGCTCTACCAGGGGCCGGTGACCTACCAGAACCTGTTCACCTACCCGCCGATCTCGGCGCTGGTGTTCGTGCCGCTGACCGTGCTGCCGATCATCCCGCTGGTGGTGCTCACCCTGCTCGCGCACTTCGCGCTGCTGGTCCTGGTGGTGCGGCAGTGCTGGCTGCTGCTGGGCTACCGGGCCGACCGGACCGCGTGGCTGGTGTCAGTGCTGGTGGCCGGGTTCGCGCTGTGGCTGGAACCGGTGTGGCTGACCGTGGCGCTGGGCCAGGTGAACCTGCTGCTGATGCTGCTGGTGCTCTGGGACGCCCGCTCGGTGCGCGCGGGCTCCCGCTGGCAGGGCATGGGCATCGGGCTGGCCGCCGGGTTCAAGCTCACCCCGGTGATCTTCATCGCCTTCCTGCTGGTCACCGGCCGGTTCCGGGCCGCGGGCACCGCGGTGCTGACCTTCCTCGGCACGGTCGCGCTCGGCTTCCTGGTGGTGCCCTCCGACGCCTGGCAGTACTGGACGAGCACCTTCTTCAACGCCAACCGGATCGGCGACCTGGCCTCCAGCAGCAACCAGTCCCTGGCCGGCATGCTGGCCCGTTTCGCGGGCAGCAACCAGTCGGCGAGCTGGCCGTGGCTGCTGGTCGCGGGGCTGGCCGGGATCGCCGGGTTCGCGGTCGCCTGGCAGGCGCACCGGCGCGGGGAGACGCTGCTGAGCTGGACGGTGGTCGGGCTGACCGGCTGCGCGGTGTCCCCGTTCTCCTGGGAGCACCACTGGGTGTGGTTCGTGCCGCTGCTGGTCTTCGCGCTCAACCTGGTGCTGACCGGGGAGCGCGCCCTCGGCCTGCCGCTGCTGGCAGGCGGGTACCTGCTGGCCTTCTGCTGGTTCACCCAGTGGACGCCGTTCGGGTCCTCGCGGGAACCGGGCAAGGGCCTGTTCTCCTGGGACTCCGGTCCGCTGCAGGTGCTCACCCGCAACGTGTTCGTGCTGATCTTCGTGGGTGCGTTGGTGCTGGTCACCGTGCACTTGCGGCGCGAGAGCGGGAAAATGCCTGGCCTGGAGCCGGTGCCGTCCCGCAGGCTCTTGTCATGACATGGACGGTGCGCCAGGCAGAACCGGCGGATGCGGCGGAGATCGCCCGTATCAACGTGCTGAGCTGGCAGTACGCCTATCGAGGCATCGTCGCTGACGAGCTGCTCGACCAGATGAGCCCGCAGCGCCGAGCCCCCGGCTGGGAAACCTGGCTGAGCAGGCCAGGAGCGGACACGGTGTTCGTCGCCGAGGACCGGACCGGCCGGATCGGCGCGTACTGCGCGGTCCGGGAGAACGAGGACGCGACAGGAGAGCTGGTCGCCCACTACGGCGATCCGAAACTGTGGGGCACCGGCGCAGGCCGCGCCGTGCACCACGCCGGGCTGCGGCACCTCGCCGCGCTCGGCCACACCCACGCCGAGCTGTGGGTGTTCCAGGCCAACATGCTGGCCCGCAACTTCTACCGGGCGCACGGCTGGCGCCCCGACGGCGCGGTCCGCGCCGACTGCCTCCAGGAGCAGGAGATCCCCACCTGCCGCTACCGGCTCAGGTTGCCGAGCTACCTGCCCCGCACCGCCTGACTCCCAGCCCGATGGCCCCGGCCTTCCCCGCCGGGGCCCTTCTCTCAGCCGAGCAGGGTGTAGTTGAGCTCCTCGCAGATCCGGGCCAGCGGCAGGTCAAGACCGGGGTGGTCCAGCGGGAGCAGCACGTCCGGCGCGATCGGCAGCGCGCTCATGCCCGGCGGGTCCCACAGGCAGATCGCCGGGTTGCCGGTGTCCATCGAGGAGCGGTACCAGAGCCCGTCCAGCTCCGGGTAGGCCGCGCGGATCGCCCTGGCCCAGGCCTGGGTGCGGTCCTTGGGGCCGGTGCTGATCGACTGCGAGGCGCCTGCCCTGGTGGGCCAGAGGCCGGAGAGGTCCAGCAGGCGCAGCGTGCGGCGCGGGCGCAGCACCACCAGGTGCGGGCTGCGGGTGCGCCGGTCCACCGTGGAGGTGGCCTGGTAGACCTCGGCGACGCTGGTGCGCACCGAGAGACCGAAGTAGAGCACGCCGTGCTCGTGGGTCTCGATCGGGCGGCCGTCCAGGGTGGCCGGGTGCGGGTCGAACCGGGCGTGCGGGAGCGGTCCGGCGTACCGGAAGGAGTTCCACCGCTGTGGGTGGGTGCCGCCCGCGGCGAAGATGCGCACCAGACGGGTCGCGCGGTGTACGGCGACGACGTCCTCGGTTCGGCGCAGCAACGCTTGCAGCGCAGCCGGAGTCGGCGGCGGAGGAAGCCGGGCCAAGTCGTGTGTCCTGTTCGCTGGTCTCGCGTGAAGTCGCTTACCTGGGTGGTCTCAGTGGACCATCAGGCCGGCGTCCCCAGCGTCGAGGCCAGCGTCGCGACCCGGCGCGGGTCACCACCGGCAAGCAGCCAGTCGCGGGGGGAGGTCGGCCGGTCGCCGAGCAGCAGGTCCTCCTGGGGGGTCGTCATGAACGCCGCGACCACCATCTGGGGCTGGTCGGCAGGCACCTTCGCCAGCACCATACCCAGACCGGGCAGCACCCCGCTGTCGGTGAACTGCCAGGCGGGCAGCCGCCAGCCGCCGCGGTCCTTCCACCCGGTGAGCCGACCGGCGCTCACCCGGTGCCGGATCCGGCTGGTGTCCACGCCCACCCGTTCGGCCGCTTCGGCCACGGTCATCGCGGAGTCGCGCAGCACCGCCTGGGAGGCCACCGCCTTCGCCCTGGGGTCCCGCTCACCGTCTGCCCTCGGGCTCAGGTCGACCCCGACCGCGGCCAGCGCGGCGCGCTGATCAGCGGAGAAGTACGCCCCGGGGTCCGGGTGCGGCGGTGCCAGCTTGCGTGCGGCGTCCTCCA
Organism: Crossiella sp. NPDC003009; assembly: GCF_053591555.1. Classification (NCBI taxonomy): domain Bacteria; kingdom Bacillati; phylum Actinomycetota; class Actinomycetes; order Pseudonocardiales; family Pseudonocardiaceae; genus Crossiella; species Crossiella sp. NPDC003009. The sequence continues at coordinate 24,309 of NZ_JBSFUA010000073.1, forward strand.
CCAGGGACAGGAACTCGGTGGCGGTGACCCGCAGTCCGGCTCTGGCCAAGACATCCTCCAACGCAATGCTCATGCGCACAGAGTAGCTCATGTGTGCGCAAACGTGCGCTTTCGTCGCTGAGGAGAACTAGTTTCCTAGGCCAACCGTGAGTGGGTGGATTACGGCCCGTACACGGCACCTCGTGGGAAAGTCACACATCTTGTCAGGGTCCCATGACCCGCGGTGTTCCCGCGGTCACAACTACGTGACGAGCCAGCACGGCGACCATGACGCGGGTGTGAAACCGGTGTTGGGTACCCTCGCCCGGAGTAGCAGCGCCGCCAGAAGTTCGGGGTGAGGGACATCTCCAAGGTCAACATTTCAGCGTCTAACGCCGCGCCCGCCTGGCGTCTGCCAGTCGTGGTCGCCCTGATGCTGGCCGCGGGGTTCGGTCTCATCACGCTGTTCAACATCGGCAAGCCGTTCTACTACCTCGACCTGCAGGTCTACCGCGCTGGCGGGCTCACCTGGCTGAACGGGCTGGGCCTGTACGAACCGAGCTTCCCGCGCCCGTTCCACCTGGACTTCCCGCTGCCCTTCACCTACCCGCCGCTGGCCGCGGTGCTGTTCGCGCCGGTGGGCCTGCTGCCGTTCTGGGTGAGCGCGGTGCTGTTCGCGGTGCTCAGCCTGCTGGCCCTGTTCGGCACCGGCGCGATGGTGGGCAGGCGACTGGGCCTGGAGCCCCGCACCGCCTGGTACGTCGCCTCGGTGATCGGCCTGGCCTGCGTGGTCCTGGAGCCCATCCGCGAGACGCTGATGTTCGGCCAGGTCAACCTGATCCTGATGGTGATGATCGCGGCCGACTGCCTGATGAAGAAGACCCCGTGGCCGCGCGGCATGATGATCGGCCTGGCCGCCGCGATCAAGCTCACCCCGCTGGCCTTCCTGCTGTACTTCCTGGTCAAGCTGCAATGGCGGCCGATGTTCGTCGCGGTCGGCTCCTTCCTCGGCTTCGGCGCCCTCGGCTTTCTGCTCTCGCCGGGCAACTCGGTGCAGTACTGGTTCCACACGCTGATCGACCCGGGCCGCATCGGCTCGCCGGTCTACGCCAACAACCAGTCCGTGCGCGGCGTGATCTCCCGCATCGGCATGGACTCCTCGGTGCTGTGGCTGGTCCTGGCGCTGGCGATCGCCGCGGTGGCCGCACTGGCCGTCTACCGGCTGCGCGCCGCCGGCCACGACCTGCACGCGCTGCTGGTGGTGGCCACCGCCGGCCTGCTCGCCTCACCGGTGTCCTGGTCGCACCACTGGGTGTGGATCGGCCCGGTGATCGTGCTGCTGGCGGTGAAGTTCGCCCAGACCGCGGCCGCCAGGGTCCGCCTGCTGGCCATCGGCCTGCCCCTGGCGCTGATCTTCGGCTTCGGACCGCACCAGTACCTGCCCAAGGGCGAGGACCAGGAACTGAAGTGGACGCTCGGGCAGAACCTGCTCGGCAACAGCTATGTGCTGGTGGCGCTGGTGTTCATCGTGGTGAGCTGCGTGTACGCGCTGCGGCTGACCAGCCCCGCCGAACCCCCGCCGCTGCAGGCGGACCCGGCGCGCGCGGCGTAGTTCTCCCGGTTTCGCGGGAGTAGCGGACGGAGCGCGTCGCCAGACTTGCGCGGTGACGCAGAACAACATCGTCGGCCCGGTGTCGGGCATCGCCGTGCAGGCGCACACCATCACGGTGACGGTCGAGGCCCGGGAACTGCTCGACCGGCTCCGCACGACCGAGCTGGCCTGGGTCGGGTCGCGGGTGCTGGAGGAGCGGGCGCGGCGGATCGTCGCCTACCTGTACGAGGCGCTGATCCGGGCGTTCGGGCTCATCGGCACGCAGGGCCGGGAGGCCGCTCGGGAGACGCACGCGCGGGCCAGGCAGCAGATCGGGCGGGCGGAGGCTGATCAGCAGCGGGCCGCGGTGCTGGTGGCGGTGCTCGGGCGCAGGCTGATGGGTTTGCAGAGCGAGCTGGCGGAGATCGCGCCGGAGCTGGCTGCCGGGTTCGCGCCGCCGGTGGTGTGCGCGCCGGAGGAGGCGCTGGGCGACATCAACCGGTGCCTGGACCAGATCGAGCTGCTGTTGGGCGAGCAGGAGAAGCAGCTGGCAGGTGCGGCGAACACGGTCACCCTGGACGAGCGGGTGCGGGCCGCCGACCTGATCGCCGTACTCACCGATACCTCGATCAGCGCATCGCACCGGCTACGGGCGGCCCAGCTGCTTGGAGGTATGGGCAAGCGATACATCGAGGATGTGGCGCTGGGGCTGCGGTTGCTGCTGACTGGCCAGGATGACCCTGCCGGGTCTGTGACTGCGGAACTGACGCTGCTGGGGGGCCGGTTTCGGGTGGAGGCCGCGGCCGTGCTCCAGCAACGGATCGAGGACGACCGCTGGTCGACCGGCGACCGGATCCGTGCCGCAGGGGAGCTGCTCAGAATGGGTGACATCGACCCGGGCGCAGCCGTTCGTTACTTGAAGGGAATCGCCACGGCTGAAGGCGACGAGCCGGACCTCCACATGCGGACACTGGCGTTGCGGTCGTGGTGGAAGTACTCGCCCGGAGATCGGCCGTTAGCGGTCAAGGTGGCACAGGAGCTGGGTGAGACCACCCAGGACGCGTGGGAACGCGAGGCCGTGGCCGAGTTCCTCAGACTGGTGGAAACCTTGCCCGCGCTCGAGGGTTTCGACTGAGCCGGTGGGGCGAGCCGGAGCCCGCCCCACCCGCCGTGCTCAGCGCAGTCCGTTGTCCAGCGCCGTGGTGAGGGCTCCGTTGCCGGTGTCCCCGGACATCTCCCACACCATCGCGCCCAACAGGTTCTTGCTCTTCAGCCAGGCCGTCTTCTTGCCGATCGACCAGGCGTCGTCGAAGCTCCACCACTGGCCGTTGTTGCCGGTGTAGCCGTAGGTGGACACCGACTGCTCGTCGTGGTGGATGGTCATGCCCGGCACGCTGGCGAGCAGGTTGCTGTAGCCCCTGGTGCCCGCCTCCTCGGCGAACTGGCCCGGCGCGGCCCCGTTCGCGGCCTGCCACTCGCCCTTCTTGCCGCCGTCGGCCACCTGCTGCCAGCCGCGGCCGTAGTAGGCGAAGCCGATGGTGAGCTTGCGGGGGTTCACCCCGGCCTTGAGGTAGTGGTTGACCGCGTTCTCCACGCTGAAGTGGACGTTGTACGGGTCCTCGGTGTCGGTGTACAGGTTGCCCTGGTGGCCGGTGCGCTTGGGCTCCCAGGAGTTGTCGCTGCCCGCGCCGTGGAAGTCGTAGCCCTGGACGTTGGCCATGTCGAGGTACTTGAAGACGTGGTCGGGTCCGGAGATCTCCCAGCCCGCGTCGACCTTGGCCGGGTCGGCGGGGGTGAAGGCGGTCAGCTGGTACTGCTTCTTGGTCTGCTGGCCCAGCGCGTCCAGCTGCCGCCGGAACTCCGCCACCAGCAGGGTGTTGTTGCGCTTGTCATTGGGGCTGATGTGGTTGCCCGCGTGCCCTTCGGCGCCCGGCCACTCCCAGTCCAGGTCGATGCCGTCGAAGATGCCGGCGGCCGAGCCGGCGCCGCCCGCGCCGTTGTAGGTGGGCAGGTTGCCCCTGATGTAGATGTCGATGCAGCTGCTGACGAACTTCTTGCGGGCCGCGTCGGTGGCGGCCACGTCGGAGAAGTACTTCGAGTAGGTCCAGCCGCCGAGTGAGATCAACACCTTCAGGTGCGGGTGCTTGGCCTTGAGCTTGCGGAGCTGGTTGTAGTTGCCGCGCAACGGTTCCCAGCCGGTGTCGGCCACCCCGTCCACCGACTGCCCGGCGGCGATCGGACGGCTGTAGTCGGCCTCGGCGTCGCCTGCCCCGTCACCCTGGTTCGGGTCCTGCGGGTCGGCGCTGGTGCCCTTGGTGACGCCCTGCAGACAGGTCAGCTTGACCGGGTCGATGTTGGCGAAGGCGTAGTTGATGTGGGTCAGCTTGGCCGCGGCGCCGCTGGTGTCCAGGTTGCGCACGAAGAACTGGCGGCCGTAGATGCCCCACTGCACGAAATAGCCGACCCTGGCGTAGTTGCCGGGACCGACCAGGTCGTCGGTGGTCACCGCGACCTCGTTGCTCAGCGCGGACTGGTTGTCGTAGTTGTCCCTTGCCCGCACGGTGAACCGGTAGGCGGTGCTCGGCGACAGACCGTCCACAGTGGACGATGTGCCGGTCACGGTCGCGGCATATACACCGTCACGATATATGTCGTAGTTCGCGATACCCGAGTTGTCGGTGGAGGCGTTCCAGGCCAATGCGACGCTGGTGGAGGTCTTGCCGGTGCTGCGGAGGTTGCCGGGCACGGTCGGCGGCTGGGTGTCGTCGCCGGGGTTGTTGGTGCGCACGGTGACCGCCGCGCTGGCCGGGGAGAGGTTGCCCCTGGTGTCGCGGGCCTTGACGGTGAAGGAGTAGTCGGTGTTCGGGGTCAGCCCGGTCACCGTGCCGGAGGTCCCGGTCACCGACACCACGCCGGCGCCGCCGGTGATCTCGTAGCCCGCGACCGGGAAGTCACCGGCCACGGACGCGGTCCAGGCCAGGGTGACGGTCTTGGTGGTCTTGCCGGTGCCGCGCAGGCCGGTCGGGGCCTCCGGGCCGCGGTCGGCCGCGCCGTCGCACTTGTTGCCGTTGATCCGGCAGTTCGCGGGCACGCCGGTCCCGGTGAGCTGGAACGTCGGGCTGTACGGCTCGGTGGTCGCGCCCGGGTTGACCCTGGCGTTGTAGTGCTCGTGGTCGATGGTGACCCGGTTGCCGGACACCGTGGTCTTGCCGTACCAGGTGTTGCTCACCGTGGTGCCTGCCGGCAGGTCGAACTCGATCTTCCAGCCGGTGATCGCCGCGGCGGTGGGGTTGCTGATGACGTACTTGCCCTGCCGGTCCGCGCCGGAGTAGCTCGCGGTGAGCCCGGCGGCGGCGCTGGCCGCGGGGGCGAGGGCGGTGAGTCCGAGCAGGGGAAGGAGCAACAGGGCCGTGCCGGCGGCGAGCGCCCGGCGGCTCCTGGCGAGGGCGGAGCTGATCCTGGACATGGTTCTCCCTCACAGGGATTCGCGCGCGCTCGGCGGAGCGCGCGGCGGAACTGAAGAACCAGCGGCGGATCGGAGTTCCCGACGTTGCACCGAAGTTAGGACGACCGGCCACGGACGTCAATGGGTCTAGACCATTCGGGTCCGGGCTCAGAAGCCGAACCGGCTACCCACCCGCACCGGGGCCACCGGCGCGCGCAGGTCTCCGGCCGACACCGTCCCGGACACCTCGCCCCCGGGGCTGAACACGCTGACGTGCAAGGAGATCCGCACCGTCACCTGGGCGCCCGGGGCGAGCGCTCCGCTGACCGAGCACTCGGCCACCCGGCCCTGCTGCGTGCACCGGGTGCCGTCGCCGCCCCGCGCGATGACCCACTCGGGCAAGGACAACCGGACCCGCACCGGCTCGGCGGCGGCGGTGCCGAGGTTGCGCACGGTCAGCGAGTACCGCGCGGTGCCACCGGGATGCGTCCGGCTCGTTTCAGCGCTGGCGACCAGCCGGGCCTGGGCCGGTGGCGGGGGAGTGGTGGTCGGGGGCGGCGTGGTGGTCGTGGTGGGGGGAGGCGCGGTGGTGGTCGGGGGAGGCGCGGTGGTGGTGGTTGGGGCGCTGGTCGGCGTCCGGGGTGGGAGCGGGGTGGTGGGTGAGGTGGTCGGAGTCGGAGTGGGTGGGGTGGTGGTTGACGGGGGCGGCGGGGTGGAGGGGATCACGGTCGGTGGGGTGGGGAGGGACATGAGGGGGGTCTGGACCCGGGGCTGGGCGGCTTCGGTGGGCTGGGCGGCGAGCGCGATGCTCACCGCGCCCACTCCGGCCGCGACCGCGACCAGCGCCGACCAGGACTGGCCCAGCGGGCCGCCGGCACCGCCCGCTCCAGCCCCGCCGCCAGCGGACCCGCCAGCACCGCCG
>NZ_JBSFUA010000074.1:0-30164 GCF_053591555.1 Crossiella sp. NPDC003009
AAACGCCCGGTCCCATTCCGAACCCGGAAGCTAAGTCCTCCAGCGCCGATGGTACTGCATGCGTGAGTGTGTGGGAGAGTAGGACGCCGCCGAACAATCATTCGAGAGGGGCTTGTCCGCCGGTAAGGTGGGCAGGCCCCTTCTCGCGTTGTTGGTTGTTCGGGAGGATTTGGTGGTTTCAGACAGGCGGCCCAGTGAGGACCGCGGAGACGGTGCTCCTCGACGCTCCGGTGGAGCGGGCAGGCCGCGTGGCGACAAGCCACCTTTCGGCCGGTCCGGTAGTTCGTGGAGCGGTGATCGTTCAGGATCTGGCGACAATCGCAGGCAGGGTGGATATCGCGACGCGCAGTCGGGCGACCGGCATGAGCGCGGCGGTTCCAGCTCGGGCCGGAGCGGTGACCGTCAGGACCGGAACTTCGGTGGTGACTCGCCCAGGGGCGGGCGCCATGACGGCGGCGGCTCGCGTGGTAATTACGGCCAGCGCGATGATCGGCCGCGTCGTTTTGACCAGGATCGTGATCGGCCGCAGCGTGCCGGCCGCGACGACCGCTCCTCGCAGGGGGACCGGCCGCGCTGGCAGGACAGCCGTGGCGACGACCGTGGTGGTCAGAGCGGTTTCCGTCGTGATGACCGGGGTGACCGCGGCAATGATCGCGGTGGCCAGGGTGGTTTCCGTGGCCGCGACGATCGTGGTGGCCAGAGTGGGTTCCGTGGACGGGATGACCGTGGCGGCCAGGGTGGCTTCCGGCGGGACGACCGGGGCGGCAGCCGGAGCGAGGACCGTGGTGGATACCGCGGGGACGACCGCGGCGACCGCGGTGGGTTCCGGCGGGACGACCAGGGTGGCTCTCGGCGCGATGATCGTGGTGGTCAGGGCGGTTTCCGTCGTGATGACCGGGGTGACCGGAGTGGCTTCCGTGGCAACGACCGCGGTGGCCAGGGCGGTTTCCGCAGCCGGGACGACCGGGCTGGTCAGGGTGGGTTCCGTGGCCGCGATGACCGTGGTGGCCAGAGTGGGTTCCGTAGCCGGGATGACCGTGGTGGTCAGACTGGGTACCGGAGCCGGGACGATCGTGGTGGCCAGGGCGGGTACCGCGGGCGGGACGACCGTGGCGGCCAGAGCGGGTTCCGCCGGGATGACCGGAGTGACTTCCGGGACAAGGGCGAGCGTGGGGGCCAGGGTGGCTTCCGCAAGGACGATCGTGGTGCCAGCCGGGGCGATGATCGCGGTGGATACCGGGGCGATGACCGTGGTGGGTACCGCGGGAACGACCAGGGTGACCGCGGTGGGTTCCGGAAGGACGACCGTGGTGGGTTCCGTCGCGATGACCGTGGTGGTCAGGGCGGGTACCGCCGGGATGACCGGCCTCGTCAGGACCGGCCGTACGGTGACAAGCCCCGGTACGACAAGCCGAAGTTCGACAAGCCTCGGACCGATGGGGAGGACCGTCCTCGCTACCAGAAGCGGGATGACCGGCCTCGTCGGGATGGCAAGCCCGGGTTCCGGGATGGGCGTTCGGTTGAGGAGACCGGGGGCGTCCAGGACGCGGAGCGTTCGGAGACCGGGGGCTTCTCCCCGGCCGAGCAGGGCGAGCGTGCTGAGGTCCGCAAGGACGACCGTGGCAGCGAGCGGGACAGCCAGGGCGGTGCCGGACAGGACCGTGCTGACCAGGGGCGCGCTGACCAGGACCGTGGCGGCCAGGATCGCGGCGGGCTAAACGAGGGCCAGGGCGACCGGGGCGATGTCCAGCAGGCCGACCGTGGTGACGCGGGTGCCTCTCGGCAGGACGAGCAGGGACCGCGCGAGGATCGTGGTGGGTACCAGCGGGAGGACCGTGGAGGCCAGGGTGGCTTCCGGCGGGACGACCGGGGTGGCCGTGGCGATGACCGTGGCGGGTACCGCGGGAACGACCGTGGTGACCGCGGTGGCTATCGCGGGGACAGCGGCGGTGACCGTGGCGGGTACCGCGGGGACAGTGGCGGTGACCGTGGTGGATACCGCGGGGACAGCGGCGGCGACCGTGGTGGGTTCCGGCGGGACGACCGGGGTGACCGGCGTGGGTTCCAGGGTGAGCGTGGGGCCGGGCGGGACTCTCGGGAGCGTTCCGGCGGGGCTGGGGATCGGCCTCGGTACGAGAAGCCTGCTTATGGGAATCGCGAGGATCGGCCTGCGCGGGAGGTCCGGCACGGTCGGGCCGACTCGGCTGGTGAGGAGCGCCGGTACCCGGGGCGGGAAGAGCGGCCGCGTGGGCGCGATGACCGGTTCGACGCTGGTGAGTTGCGGCGGGATCAGCTCGAGGAGCTGGTGGAGCCGGAGCTTCCGGTGGATGTCGAGCCCGGTGAGCTCGACGCTGGGGTTCGCTCTGACCTGCGGACGTTGTCCAAGAGTCTGGCTGAGCTGGTGGCCAAGCACCTGGTCATGACGGGGCGTCTGATCGACGAGGAGCCGGAGCAGGCGTTGGCGCACGCTCGGTTCGCTCGGCGGAAGGCTTCGCGGATCGGGCTGGTGCGGGAGGCGACCGGGTTGGCCGCTTACCACGCCGGTGAGTGGTCTGAGGCGCTTGCCGAGCTGCGGGCCGCGCGGCGGATGACCGGAAGCTCCGCGCACCTGGCCGTCATGGCCGACTGCGAGCGGGCACTGGGCCGGCCGGAGCGGGCGCTGGAGCTGGCGCGGTCGACTGAGGCCAAGGCGCTGAGCGCGGAGGAGACCGTGGAGCTGCGGATCGTGGCTGCCGGGGCGCGCCGGGACCTGGGTGAGCTGGATGCCGCGGTGGTGGCGTTGCAGGGACCCGATCTCGACGTGAAGCGGCGGGATCCGTGGAGTGCGCGGCTGTTCTACGCCTACGCGGACAACCTGGCCGCGGCCGGGCGCACCGACGAGGCGATCCAGTGGTTCATCTCGGCTGCCGAGGTGGATGACGACGGTGAGACCGACGCCGCTGAGCGGGCTATCGAGCTCGGGGCGGGGCCCGTGGTGCCCGTTGACGTCGAGGACGTGGATGGGGACGAGGACGGGGTCTCGGACCGGGACGGTGAGCAGGGTTCGGGCTCCGGCGACGGAGTTGAGGACGCTGCGGAGGCCGGAACGGCTGACCAGGCTGGCGAGGTTGCGGAGGCTGGAACTGCTGCGGAAGCCGGGGAGGCTGAGGACACCGCGCTGGCCGAGGAATCGGTTGAGCCGGGAGCCTCGGTTGAGGCGGATGCGGTAGTGGCGGCGGACGCGGACGTGGCCGGCACTGACGTGGTTGCGGCTGAGGCCAGGACCGAGGCGGCTGAGGCTGGTTCGGCTGAGGCTGGCAAGGCTGTGACCGGTGAGTCCACTGATCGGGTGGGTCGGGACAACTGATGATGACGTTGCTGGATGCGTACGACGCGTTGCTCTTGGATCTCGACGGCACCGTGTACCGCGGTGGGACCGCGGTGCCCGGTGCGCCGGAAGCGGTTGCTGAGGCCAAGCGGCGTGGGCGTGCGCTCCGGTACGTCACCAACAACGCCTCGCGGGCGCCGGAAGCGGTTGCCCAGCACCTTCGGGAGCTGGGGTTTCCGGCCGACGTCCGCGAGGTGAGCACCAGTTCCCAGGCCGCGGCGGCGGTGCTGGCCGCGAAGTTGGCGGCTGGGGCTCCGGTGCTGGTGGTGGGGGCCGAGGCGTTGCGGGCCGAGGTTCGGGCCGTGGGGCTTCGGGTGGTGGAGTCCGCAGCTGACGAACCCGTCGCGGTGGTGCAGGGGCATTCGCCGGAGACCGGGTGGGCTCAGCTTGCTGAGGCCTGCATCGCGATCCGGGGCGGTGCTTACTGGCTCGCGTCCAATGTGGATGCCACCCTGCCCACCGAGCGTGGGTTGCTGCCGGGGAACGGGTCGATGGTGGCCGCGTTGCGGACCGCCACCGGGCAGTCGCCGGAGGTGGCCGGGAAACCGGAGCCGACGCAGCTGGTGCTCGCCGCGGAGTCGGCCGAGGCGTCTTCGGCGCTGGTGGTGGGGGATCGGCTGGACACCGATATCGCCGGGGCGAACGCGGCCGGGTTGCCGGCGTTGGTGGTGTTGACGGGGGTGGCCACGCCGGAGGGGTTGCTGGCCGCCGTTCCCGAGCAGCGGTGCCGGTTCGTGGCTGAGGATCTTGGTGGGTTGGTCGCGCCGGTGGCGCACGTCGAGGTGGGCGTGCGGCCGGGGTGGCTGGTGGAAGTGGATGGGGACCGGGTTCGGCTTGGTGGCGCTGACGAGAGCGGGGAACCGTTGTCGGCGCTGCGGTCGTTGTGCTCGGTGTGGTGGGGCGCCGGTGGCGGGGTGCCGTCGGTGGTGGCGGATGGGGACGCGGCTGCGGCGGCGTTGCGGAAACTGGGTATAGCGTGGAGCGCATGACGCCCGAACAGCCGGTCGCGGAGATCGACGCGGCGCTGGCCGGTCTGGAGAACCTGGACGCCGTGCCGCTGCCCGAGCACGTGGCCAGGTTCGATGCCATGCACACCGCGCTGACCTCGGCGCTGGCCACGATCGACCAGGTCTGAGCCGTGCCTCGGCGGGTACGGCTGGACGCCGAACTGGTGCGCCGCGGGCTCGCCCGCTCCCGGGAACACGCCGTGGAGCTGGTGAACGCGGGCCGGGTCACCGTGCGCGGCACGGTCGCGGGCAAACCGGCGACCGCGGTGGAGACCGACGCGCCCGTGGTGGTGCGGGAAGACGCCGACGACGCGGGCTGGGCCTCGCGGGGGGCGCACAAGCTGCTCGGCGCGCTGGAGGCTTTTGGGCCGCAGGGGTTGAGCGTGGCTGGGCGGCGGTGCCTGGACGCCGGGGCCTCCACCGGTGGGTTCACCGATGTGCTGCTGCGGGGCGGGGCGCGCGAGGTGGTCGCGGTGGATGTCGGGTACGGGCAGCTGGTGTGGAAGCTGCAGACCGACGACCGGGTGATCGTGCGCGACCGGACCAACGTGCGGAACCTGACGCCGGAGCAGATCGGCGGGACGGTCGACCTGGTGGTGGCCGATCTTTCCTTCATCTACCTGCGGCTGGTGCTGCCCGCGATGGCCGCCTGCATGGGCGAGGGCGCGGACCTGGTGCCGATGGTGAAACCGCAGTTCGAGGTCGGCAAGGAACGGCTGCCCTCCGGTGGGGTGGTGCGGGATCCCGAGCTGCGGATCGAGGCCGTCACCGGGGTGGTGGCCTCCGCCGCGGAAGCCGGGCTGACCCTGCGCGGGGTGACCGCGAGCCCCCTGCCCGGACCCTCGGGCAACGTCGAGTACTTTCTCTGGCTTCGCCGGGGCGTGCCGTTGGCCGAGACCGAGGCTGAGCAGCTGGTCCGGGCCGCGGTCGCCGCGGGCCCGCAGTAGGCACTGGAGGTAGACCGTTCATGACCCGTGAGCTCCTGCTCGTGGTGCACACCGGCCGGCCGGAGAACCGTCGCACGACCGAGTACGTGGCCGGGAAGCTACGGCAGGCCGGGCTGAAGCTGCGGGTGCTGGTCGAGGAGTCCCCCGACATCAGCTCCTCCTGCTACGACACCATCGTCGCGCACACCGACGAGGCCGCCGAGGGCACCGAGCTGGTGCTGGTGCTCGGCGGCGACGGCACGCTGCTGCGCGCGGCCGAGCTGGCCAGGCCGGCCGGGGTGCCGGTGCTGGGGGTCAACCTCGGGCGGGTCGGGTTCCTGGCCGAGGCCGACTCCGAGGAGCTGCACGAGGTGGTGGCCGCGATCGTCGATCGCACCTACCACGTCGAGCAGCGGATGACCCTGGACGTGATCGTCCGGCTCAACGGCACCGTGCTGGCCCGCACCTGGGCGCTCAACGAGGCCAGTGTGGAGAAGTCCAGCCGGGAGCGGATCCTGGACGCGGTGCTGGAGGTCGACGAGCGGCCGGTCTCCGGGTTCGGCTGCGACGGGGTGCTGGTCGCCACGCCGACCGGGTCCACCGCCTACGCCTTCTCCGCCGGCGGGCCGGTGATCTGGCCCGAGGTGGAGGCGCTGCTGGTGGTGCCCAGCAACGCGCACGCGCTGTTCGCCCGTCCACTGGTGGTCTCGCCGTCCTCGCTGGTCGCGGTGGAGGTCGCGCCCGGCGGACATCCCGCGGTGCTGTGCTGCGACGGGCAGCGCACGGTGGAGCTGCCGCCGGGGGCCCGGGTGGAGGTCGCGGGCGGCAAGGTGCCGGTGAACCTGGTCCGGCTCAAGCGCGAACCCTTCGCCGACCGGCTGGTGCGCAAGTTCTCGCTGCCGGTCCAGGGCTGGCGCGGGCCAGTTATCCCCAACCGGTAGGCACCCCCGGCGCGAATGTCGGCGCGGCCCAGTAGTGTCTGGGCTGTGCTGGCCGAGATGCGCATCCAGAGCCTCGGCGTGATTGCCGACGCCACCCTCGAACTGCATCCGGGTCTCACCGTGGTCACCGGTGAGACGGGTGCGGGCAAGACCATGGTGGTGACCGGGCTCCACCTGCTCTCCGGTGGCCGTGCCGAGGCCTCCAGGGTGCGGACCGGGGCGGACCGGGCCGTGATCGAGGGATCCTTCCAACTCACCGGCGACGACGCGCGCGCCGGGGCCGCCGCCGCGCTTGAAGTGGCGACCGAGGCGGGCGCCGGGGTCGACGAGGACGGCAGCCTGATCGCCGTGCGCTCGGTGAACGCCGACGGGCGGTCCAAGGCCCACCTCGGTGGGCGGGCCGTGCCGGTCGGGCTGCTCTCCGAGCTGACCGAACAGCTGCTCGCCGTGCACGGGCAGAACGACCAGCTGCGCCTGATGCGCACCGGTGAACAGCGGGCCGTGCTGGACCGGTTCGCCGGCGCGGGCATCGCCGAGCCGCTGGCCGACTACCGGCAGATCCGCGGGCAGTGGCTCGCGGTGGCCAAGGAGCTGACCGAGCGCACCGAGCGCGCCCGCGAGATGGCCCGCGAGGCCGACATGCTGCGGCACGGGCTCGGCGAGATCGAGGCCGTGGCCCCGCAGCCCGGCGAGGACACCCAGCTGGTCGACCGGGCCCGCCGGCTGGCCGACGCCGACCAGCTGCGGGAGACCGCGGCCGGGGCCGCGCACGCCGTGGCCGGCGCCGCCGACGGCGATCCCGACTCACCCGGCGCGCTCGGACTGATCGGCGAGGCCCGGCGCAGGCTGGCCGCGGCTGAGGACCCGGCGCTGCGCGAGATGGAGCCGCGGCTGGTCGAGGCCGCCGCGCTGCTCACCGACGTGGGCACCGAGCTGACCGGCTACCTGGAACAGCTCGACGCCGACCCGGCCGAGCTGGAGCGGGTGCTGGCCCGGCAGGCCGAGCTCAAGCAGCTGACCCGCAAGTACGCCGCGGACGTCGACGGCGTGCTGGCCTGGGCCGCCGACGCGCAGGCCAGACTGGCCACCCTGGACACCTCCGAGGGGACCCTGGCCGAGCTGGCCAAGAAGCGGGACGCGCTGGCCAAGCAGCTGGCCAAGGTCGCCCGCACGGTCACCTCGATCCGGCGCACCGCGGCCGAACAGCTGGCCAAGGCGGTCACCGAGGAGCTGGCCGGGCTGGCCATGGCGCACGCCCGGATCGAGCTGACCGTGCAGCCCAAACCCGCCACCGAGGGCGACGAGCAGGCGCTCAAGGTCGGCAACGAGCTGCTGCAGGCCGGGCCGGACGGGGTGGACGAGGTCGAGCTGCTGCTCGTCGCGCACCCCGGCGCGCCCGCGCTGCCGGTGCACAAGGGCGCCTCCGGCGGTGAGCTGTCCAGGGTCATGCTGGCCATCGAGGTGGTGCTCGCGCACACCGACCCGGTGCCCACGCTGGTCTTTGACGAGGTCGACGCCGGAGTCGGCGGCCGGGCCGCGGTGGAGATCGGGCGGCGGCTGGCCAAGCTGGCCCGCAGCCACCAGGTCATCGTGGTCACGCACCTGGCGCAGGTGGCCGCCTACGCCGACCGGCACCTGCTGGTGGACAAGAACATCGGTGCCGAGGGGCTGACCAAGTCCGGGGTGCGGGTGCTCAACCACAACCAGCGGGTGGTGGAGCTGGCCAGGATGCTGGCCGGGATGGAGTCCACCGAGTCCGGCCGGGCGCACGCCGAGGAGCTGCTGGCCACCGCGGAGGCCTACACCCAGGCGCTGCGTCCGTAGCGGTTCGCTGTCCCCCAAGGGTTGACGTGCGGTGACTCCCCGGCGTGCCTAGGCAAAGACACGCCGAGGTTTTGTCACCATCCGCACATGAAGCTCACGGGCCTGCTCAACCGCACCAGTCAGTCGCTGCCTGGAGTCCACGGGCCGGCCAGGGTGGACCGTCGTTCCGGCAACCTGCTCCGGCGGCTCGGACCAGGCGACATCGCCGTGCTCGACCAGCTCGACCTGGACCGCCGCACCGCGGACGCCCTGGTCGCCGCCGAGGTCGCCGGGGTGGTCAACGCCTCGGCCTCCATCTCCGGCCGGTTCCCCAACCTGGGCCCGGAGATCCTGATCAGCGCGGGCATCCCGCTGATCGACGCGGTCGGCCCCGAGCTGCTGCGCAAGGTCAAGGACGGCGCCCGGATCCGGCTGTTCGAGGGCGGCATCTTCCAAGGGGAGACCGAGCTGGGGCGGGGCACCGAGCAGACCGCGGACTCGGTGGCCGACCAGCTGATCGAGGCCAAGGCGGGCATGGCCGCGCAGCTGGAGGCCTTCTCCGCGAACACCATCGAGTTCCTGCGCAGGGAGCGCACGCTGATCCTGGACGGGGTTGGCGTGCCCGAGCTGTTCGTGCCGGTCAAGGGCCGACAGGTGCTGATCATCGCGCCCGGCTACGGGCACCGCGACGACCTGCGCAAGCTCAAGCGCTACATCCGCGAGTACCGGCCGGTGGTGATCGGCGTGGAAGGCGCGGCGGACACCCTGCACGAGGCCGGGTACAAGCTGGACGTGATCGTCGGCGACCCGGACGGCATCAGCACCGCGACGCTCAAGGCGGGCGCGGAGGTGGTGCTGCCCGCGCAGATGGACGGGCACGCGCCCGGCCTGGAACGCATCCAGGACCTCGGCATCGGCGCGGTCACCTTCCCCGCCTCCGGCAACCCCGAGGACCTGGCGCTGCTGCTGGCCGAGGCGCACGGGGCCGACCTGGTGGTCACCATTGGCTTCCAGGCCACCCTGCACGAGTTCCTGGACCGGGGCCGCTCCGGCTCCAACCCCTCCACCTTCCTCACCCGGCTGCGCCTGGGCAGCAAGGTCGTCGACGGCCACGCCGTGGTCAGCCTCTACCGCAGCCGGGTCTCCGTGCTCTCCGTGCTGCTGCTGATCGTCTCCGCGGTCGCGGTGCTGATCGCCGCGGTCGCGGTGACCAGCGTGGGCAGCGCCTACGTCGACATCGGCGTGGACTACTGGAACGACTTCCTCACCTGGCTCAAGGGGCTCTTCTCGTGATCACTCTGCGGTACCACGTCGTCTCCATCGCGGCGGTGTTCCTCGCCCTCGCCCTCGGCATCATGCTGGGCTCCACGGTGATCAGCGACCGGCTGCTCTCCGGGCTGACCGGGGAGAAGGACTCGCTCGGGCAGAAGGTCTCCGACCTGCAGTCCGAGCGCAACGCGCTGAACGCGCGGCTGGCCGACGCGGACCGCTTCGGCACCGTGGTCGGGCCGCTGGCGGTGCGCGGGCAGCTGGACAAGCGGACCGTGGTGCTGATCAGCACGCACGACGCCAACCCCGCCGACCGGGACGCGCTGACCGAGCTGATCAAGGCTTCCGGCGGCAGCGTCACCGGCGAGCTCCAGCTCACCGACACCTTCGCCGACCCGGCCAAGGCCGACCAGCTGCGCGACCTGGTGCCGAGGCTGGTGCCCGCCGGGGTGCAGCTGCCGACCGCGGCCACCGATCCCGGCACCCTGGCCGGTGGCCTGCTCGGCCCGTTGCTGCTGCTCAACAGCCAGAACAAGCCGCAGGCCAGCGGCGAGGAGGCCTCGGCGGCGATGAGCGGGCTGGCCAACGGCGGCTTCGTCCGGCTCGGCCGGGGCATCACGCCAGCCCAGCTCGCGGTGGTGCTCACCGGCGGCTCCGTCGGAGGCGAGGACCCCGGTGACCGCTCGGCCATCCTGGCCCGGTTCGCCACCCAGCTGGACCGCTCCGGCACCGGCGCGGTGCTCGCCGGGCGATCCGGTTCCGCCGACGGCAACGGGCCGCTGGGGATTGTGCGCGCGGACACCTCGGCGACCTCGATCCTGACCACCGTGGACAACATCGACACCGCCGCCGGGCGGGTGGTCACCGTGCTGGCGCTGCGGGAACAGCTCGACGGGCGCTCCGGCCGCTACGGCACCGCGGGCAACGCGCAGGCGCCCGCGCCGCAAGGTTCCGCATAGCCCCATACATCACCCGTTCGGAGGCGGACGACGGAGGTGGGGGTGCGGTAGCGGGGAGGCGACGTGTTACGGTCGCCTCCCGTGGATCGAGGGGGCGCTCGCGCCGGTCGGGAGCCCCGAAACCACACCCGACCAGCGACGGCGTTGAGTTGATTCACGGGAGTACCCCTTGGTGTTGCAGGCCCGCACGACCAAGCACGTGTTCGTCACCGGAGGCGTGGCCTCCTCTCTCGGCAAGGGGCTCACCGCCTCCAGCCTCGGGCAGCTGCTGACCGCTCGCGGACTCCGCGTGACCATGCAGAAGCTCGACCCCTACCTCAACGTGGACCCCGGGACGATGAACCCGTTCCAGCACGGCGAGGTCTTCGTCACCGAGGACGGCGCCGAGACCGACCTGGACATCGGCCACTACGAGCGTTTCCTGGACCGCGACCTGGGCGCGGCGGCCAACGTGACCACCGGCCAGGTCTACTCCGAGGTGATCGCCAAGGAGCGGCGCGGCGAGTACCTCGGCGACACCGTCCAGGTGATCCCGCACATCACCGACGAGATCAAGTCGCGGATCACCGCGATGGCCGCCGCCGGTGAGGACGGCGTCACGCCGGACGTGGTGATCACCGAGGTGGGCGGCACCGTCGGTGACATCGAGTCGCTGCCCTTCCTGGAGGCCGCCCGGCAGGTCCGGCACGACGTGGGCCGGGACAACGTGTTCTTCCTGCACGTCTCCCTGGTGCCCTACCTCGCGCCCTCCGGCGAGCTCAAGACCAAGCCCACCCAGCACTCGGTGGCCGCGCTGCGCAACATCGGCATCCAGCCGGACGCGATCGTGTGCCGGGCGGACCGGGAGATCCCGGACGGCCTCAAGCGCAAGATCGCGCTGATGTGCGACGTGGACGGCGAGGCCGTGGTGGCCGCCCCGGACGCCCCGTCCATCTACGACATCCCGAGGGTGCTGCACTCCGAGGGCCTGGACGCCTACGTGGTGCGCCGGCTCGGGCTGCCGTTCCGGGACGTGGACTGGACGGTGTGGGGCGACCTGCTGGAGCGGGTGCACAAGCCCAGCGACAGCACCCGGATCGCGCTGGTCGGCAAGTACGTCGACCTGCCGGATGCCTACCTGTCGGTGACCGAGGCGCTGCGCGCGGGTGGTTTCGCGCACCGGGCCAGGGTGAACATCGTGTGGGTGCCCTCCGACCTCTGTGAGACCCCCGCGGGCGCCGCGCAGGCGCTGGCCGGGGTGGACGGCGTGCTGGTGCCCGGCGGGTTCGGCGTGCGCGGCATCGAGGGCAAGGTGGGCGCGATCCAGCACGCCCGCACCCGCGGCATCCCGGTTCTGGGCCTGTGCCTGGGCTTGCAGTGCATGGTGATCGAGGCCGCGCGGGGCCTGGCCAAGATCGACGGGGCCAACTCCGCGGAGTTCGACGAGTCCGCCAAGCACCCGGTCATCTCCACCATGGCCGACCAGCAGGACGTGGTCGCCGGGGAGCGGGACATGGGCGGCACCATGCGGCTGGGCTCCTACCCGGCCAAGCTGGTCCCCGGCTCGCAGGTGGCCAAGGCCTACGGGGCCACCGAGGTCACCGAGCGGCACCGGCACCGCTACGAGGTCAACAACGCCTACCGGGACAAGCTGGGCAAGGCCGGGCTGGTCTTCTCCGGCACCTCCCCGGACGGGCACCTGGTGGAGTTCGTCGAGCTGCCGGCCAAGACGCACCCGTTCTTCGTCGGCACCCAGGCGCACCCCGAGCTGAAGAGCCGCCCGACCCGGCCGCACCCGCTGTTCTCCGCCTTCGTCCGCGCGGCCCTGGACTACCAGGCCGCCGAGCGGCTGCCGGTGGAGCTGCCGGAGACCGCGTCCAGCTCGGCTGGCGCCTGATGGGCACGGTGGAGCGCGGCGCGCACGAGTTCAGCGTGGCCAGGAGCCAGGACGTCTACGCCGGGCGGGTGATGGCGCTGCGGGTGGACGACGTGGTGATGCCCGGCGGCAAGGTGGCCACTCGCGAGGTCATCGAGCACCCCGGTGCGGTCGGTGTGGTCGCACTGGACGAGAACGACAACGTGGTGCTCATCCACCAGTACCGGCACCCGGTCGGGCAGCGGCTGTGGGAGCTGCCCGCCGGTCTGCTCGACGCCGAGGGCGAGGACCCCGCGGTCACCGCGGCGCGGGAGCTGGCCGAGGAGGTCGGGCTGGCCGCCGCGGACTGGTCGGTGCTGGTCGACGTCTCCGGCTCGCCCGGGTTCATGGACGAGGTCATCCGGGTCTACCTGGCCCGCGGTCTGTCCACTGTGGACCAGCTGGCGGACACCGGGGACGAGGAGGCCGACCTCGTGGTGCGGCGGGTGCCGCTGAGCGAGGCCGTGCGGATGGTGCTCAGCGGTGCCATCATCAACGCGGCCACGGTGTCCGGGGTGCTGGCCGCGCACGCGGTGCTCTCCGGCGCGGCGCAGACCCGCCCGGTCGACGCCCCGTGGGAGTCCAGGCCGCACCGGTTCGCGCAGCGCCGGAGCGGCTGAGCAGGTGTGACGCGGAGGAGGAGTCGACGTGCGGGTCGGTGTCCCTCGTGAGGTCAAGAACCACGAGTACCGGGTGGCCATCACCCCGGCGGGCGTGGTGGAGCTGGTGCGCCGCGGCCACCAGGTCCTGATCGAGCGGGAGGCCGGCCTCGGCTCCTCCTTCCCCGACTCCGACTACCTCGCGGCCGGGGCGAAGATCCTCGGCTCGGCCGACGAGGTGTGGGGCGAGGCGGACCTGGTGCTCAAGGTCAAGGAGCCGATCGCCGAGGAATATCACCGGATGCGGCGCGGGCAGACCCTGTTCACCTACCTGCATCTGGCCGCCAGCCAGGAGTGCACCCAGGCCATCGTGGACGCCGGGATCGACGCGGTGGCCTACGAGACCGTGCAGCTGCCCGACGGCGCGCTGCCGCTGCTGGCCCCGATGAGCGAGGTGGCCGGGCGGATGGCGCCGCAGGTCGGCGCGCACACCCTGGAACGCGCCGCCGGTGGGCGCGGGGTGCTGCTGGGCGGGGTGTCCGGGGTGCCGGCCGGCAAGGTCGCGGTGATCGGCGCCGGGGTGTCCGGGATGAACGCGGCCACCATCGCACTCGGCTTGCAGGCCGAGGTGGTGGTGCTGGACAACAACATCAACCGGTTGCGGCAGATCGACTTCGTCTACCGCGGCCACCTGCAGACCATCGCCAGCAACGCCTACGAGATCGAGCGGGCCTGCCTGTGGGCGGACCTGGTGATCGGCGCGGTGCTGGTGCCCGGGGCCAAGGCGCCCAAGCTGATCAGCAACGACCTGGTAGCCAGGATGCGGCCCGGTTCGGTGCTGGTGGACATCGCCATCGACCAGGGCGGCTGTTTCGCCGACTCCCGGCCGACCACACACGCCGACCCGGTCTTCGGCGTGCACAACTCGGTGTTCTACTGCGTGGCCAACATGCCGGGCGCGGTGCCGCACACCTCCACCTGGGCGTTGACCAACGTGACCCTGCCGTACGCGGTGGCCTTGGCGGACAAAGGTTTGCGCGGCGCGGTGCGGGAGGACCACACGCTGGCCAAGGGGGTCAACGTGGTCGGCGGTCAGGTGGTGCTGGCGGAGGTCGCCGCGGCGCACGGGCTGCCGCACGTCGAACTGGCTGACGCACTGGCATGATGCGCCCCTGACCACTCGCCAGCGGCGGAGGGATCGGCGCACTGAACGAGGACTCCAGCCCCGTGGCGGTTCCCGCCGCGCTCTCGGCCGCCGTCAACCGGTACCTGGACCACCTCGTGGTGGAACGCGGCACCGCCCGCAACACCCTGGACTCCTACGCCAGGGACCTGCGCCGCTACACCGAACACCTGGCCGCGGCCGGGGTGGGCTCGCTGCCGGAGGTGACCGAGCGGCACGTGGCCGAGTTCCTGGCCTGCCTGCGCGAGGGTGACGGGCAGCGGCCGCCGCTGGCCGCCTCCTCCGCGGCGCGCGCGGTGGTCGCGGTGCGCAGCCTGCACCGCTTCGGCTACCGCGAGGGCCTGCTGCCCGCCGACGTGGCCAGCGGGGTGCACCCGCCGACTCCGCCGCGCAGACTGCCCAAGGCGCTGCCGGTGGCCGAGGTGCTGCGGCTGCTGGACGGGGCGGGCAGCGAGGACCCACGCGGGCTGCGGGACCGGGCGCTGCTGGAGCTGCTGTACTCCACCGGGGCCCGGATCTCCGAGGCGGTCGGGCTGGACGTGGACGACGTGGACGCCACCGAGCGCACCGTGCTGCTCGACGGCAAGGGCGGCAAGCAGCGCCTGGTGCCGGTGGGCAGGCCCGCGCTGGCCGCGCTGGATGCCTACCTGGTGCGGGCCCGGCCGGTGCTGGCGGCCAAGGGGCGGGGCAGCGCGGCGGTGTTCCTCAACGCCCGCGGCGGGCGGCTGTCCCGGCAGAGTGCCTGGCAGACGCTCAAGGACTCGGCCGAGCGGGCCGGGGTCACCGGGGACGTCTCGCCGCACACGCTGCGGCACTCCTTCGCCACCCACCTCATCGAGGGCGGGGCCGACGTCCGGGTGGTGCAGGAGCTGCTCGGGCACGCCTCGGTGACCACCACCCAGGTCTACACCCTGGTCACGGTGAACACCCTGCGTGAGGTCTTCGCCACCGCGCACCCCCGGGCCCAGGGCTGACCAGGGCGCGCGACTGCTCCAAATGCGTGCCGGGGCCTTGGTGACCAGGTCGGACGTGCCCCGGCGAGGCGCGTTGCCGCTGTGCGCCGCGAAGCCTACGCTCGCCAACAGGGTGTATTCGCCGACACGAGGAGTCAGGTCAGATGTCCACACCGCAGCCTGCCTACGGGCGGCCCCGCGGAGAGGTGGCTGACCTCAGCCTGGCGCCCAAGCCCGCTGACCTGACCGAGGAGCACGTGCCCGAGGTCGTGGTGGGCGAGATGGGCCCCACCGGACGGCCGCTGCGGCACGTGCCAGAGCCCTCGCTGCTGGCCGGGCACGGGCCGGCGAAGGTGCTCGCGATGTGCAACCAGAAGGGCGGGGTGGGCAAGACCACCTCGACCATCAACCTGGGCGCGGCGCTGGCCGAGTACGGGCGCCGGGTGCTGCTGGTGGACTTCGACCCGCAGGGCGCGCTCTCGGTGGGCCTGGGCGTGCAGCCGCACCACCTGGACCGGACCATCTACAACGTGATCATGGAGCGCTCGGCCACCATCGAGGAGACCGTGCTGCGCACCTGCGTCGAGGACATGGACCTGTTGCCCAGCAACATAGACCTGTCCGCGGCCGAGGTGCAGCTGGTCTCCGAGGTCGGCCGCGAGCACACCCTGCAGCGGGCGCTGCGGCCGGTGCTGGACCACTACGACTACATCCTCATCGACTGCCAGCCCTCCCTCGGCCTGCTCACGGTGAACGCGCTGGCCGCCGCCGACGGGCTGATCATCCCGCTGGAGTGCGAGTTCTTCAGCCTGCGCGGGGTGGCGCTGCTCATCGACACCATCGAGAAGGTGCGTGAACGGCTCAACCCGAAGCTGGAGATATCCGGGATTCTGGCCACCATGTACGACCCGCGTACGCTGCACTCCCGAGAAGTCATGGCCCGGGTTGTGGAGGCGTTCGGGGACATCGTGTACGACACCGTGATCAACCGCACCGTGCGGTTCCCCGAGACCACCGTCGCCGGCGAGCCGATCACCCGGTGGGCCCCCCGCTCCGGCGGGGCGAAGGCCTACCGGGCGCTGGCCCGCGAGGTGATCGCCAGGTGAGTCGCCTCGCTCGCGGCCGCGCCTGCGCTGACGTGCCCGCGGAGCCGGTCGAGTGACCACAGTGGACACTCCGGATCCCGCACAGCCCACCGAGCAGGACGCGCCAGGCGGCCGGTTCACCGTGCGGCTGGCCAACTTCACCGGTCCGTTCGACCTGCTGCTGCAACTGATCTCCCAGCACCAGATGGACGTCACCGAGGTGGCCCTGCACCAGGTCACCGAGGACTTCATCGCGCACATCCGGGTGCTCGGCGACGCCTGGGACCTGGATGAGACCACCGAGTTCCTGGTCATCGCGGCCACCCTGCTGGACCTGAAGGCGGCCCGGCTGCTGCCGGCCGCCGACGTGGAGGACGAGGACGACCTGGCGCTGCTGGAGGCCAGGGACCTGTTGTTCGCCAGGCTGTTGCAGTACCGGGCGTACAAGCAGGTCGCGGCGCTCTTCGGCGAGCTGGAGGCGACCGCGCTGCGCCGGTACCCGCGCTCGGTGGCCATGGAGGACCGGTTCGTCGAGCTGATGCCCGAGGTGATGCTCGGCGTCGACCCCCAGCGCTTCGCCGAGCTGGCCGCCTCGGTGTTCCGGCCCAAGCCGCCGCCGGTGGTGGGCCTGGCCCACCTGCACATGCACCCGGTGTCGGTGCGCGAGCACGCGGCCATCATGCGGGTGCGGCTGGCCGAGCTGGGCGAGGCGAGCTTCGGGCAGCTGACCGAGGACTGCACCGAGACGGTGGAGTTCGTGGCCCGGTTCCTGGGGCTGCTGGAGCTGTACCGGGAGACGGTGGTGCTCTTCCAGCAGGACGAGCCGCTGGGCGAGCTGCTGGTGCGCTGGGTCGGCGGGAGCAAGGAGCAAGCGGAAGAAGCCGCCGCGGCCGCGCTGGCCGCGAGCGAGGAGGAGGAGTACGGGTGACCGAGAACGGCACGCCGGTGGCGCCCGAGGCCGAGGTGGATCCGGTCGCGCCACAGGCAGGCGAGCCGGTGGCGGTGCTCGCGGACGGGATCGACGGCTCCGCGGAGGCGGTCGCGAGGCCGGTGCCGGCCAACGGGATCGACGCGCCTGAGGAGGCGGTCGCCGCGCCGGTGCTCGCGGACGGGGTCGACGGCCCTGAGGCGGAGGACGAGGACGCGGTCGTGGTGGGCGGTCTGCCCGACCTCACCGAGGACGCGGCCTTGGACGCGGCGCTGGAGTCGGTGCTGCTGGTGGTGGACGCGCCCGCGACCGAGGAGGTGCTGGCCGACGCGCTGGACGTGCCGGTGGCGCGGGCCACCGAGGCGCTGCGCAGGCTCGCCGCCGGGTACACCGAGTCCGGCAGTGGCATCGACCTGCGCCGGGTCAGCGACGGCTGGCGGTTCTACACCAGGGACGTGCACGCGCCGTTCGTGGAGCGGCTGCTGCTCAACGGGCAGCGGGCCAAGCTGACCAGGGCCGCGTTGGAGACCCTCGCGGTGATCGCCTACCGCCAGCCGGTGACCAGGGCGCGGGTGGCCGCGGTGCGCGGGGTGAATGTGGACGGGGTTATCCGCAGTCTGCTCGCTCGTGGTCTGATTGAGGAGACAGGTGCGGATCCGGACACCAACGGCCTCCTGTACCGCACCACAGAGCTGTTCCTGGAGCGATTGGGGTTGTCCTCGGTGAAGGAACTGCCCCCGCTCGCGCCGTTGTTGCCGGAAGTGGACTCGATCGACGATGTCTGAGAACGACCCGCAGGGTGTGCGGTTGCAGAAGGTGCTGTCCAAGGCCGGGATCGCCTCCCGGCGGGTGGCGGAGGACATGATCGCCGAGGGCCGGGTGGCCGTGGACGGCGAGATCGTCACCGAACAGGGCCGCCGGGTCGACCCGGAGCAGGCGGTGATCCACGTGGACGGGCTGCGGGTGATGGTCACCGGCAACCTGGTGCACCTGGCGCTGAACAAGCCGCGCGGCGTGCACACCACCATGTCCGACGACCGAGGCCGTCCCTGCGTCGGCGACTACGTGGCCGACCACGAGGAGCGCCTGTTCCACGTCGGCCGCCTGGACGCCGAGACCGAGGGCCTGCTGCTGCTGACCAACGACGGCGAGCTGGCGCACCGGCTGATGCACCCCTCCTACAACGTCTACAAGACCTACCTGGTCGAGGTGGCCGGTCCGGTGCACCGGGACCTGGGCCGCAGGCTGCTGGCCGGGGTGGAGCTGGACGACGGGCCGGTGCGGCTGGACAAGTACCACGTCAAGGACGTCAACGGCGGCCGGGTGCTGATCGAGGTGGTGCTGCACGAGGGGCGCAACCGGATCGTGCGGCGGCTGTTCGACGCGGTCGGGCACCCGGTGCTGCGCCTGGTGCGCACCGCGGTCGGCGAGGTCCGCCTGGCCGGTCAGCGCCCCGGCACCCTGCGCCCGCTGACCAGGGCCGAGGTCGGCGCGCTGTACAAGAACGTCGGCCTCTAGTTGTCCAGGTAGCGCAGCACCGCGAGGACCCGGCGGTGGTCGTTGCCCGCGATGGGCAGGCCGAGCTTGGTGAAGATGCTGCCCACGTACTTCTCCACCGCGCGTTCGGTGATGGTCAGCGCCTCGCCGATGCCTGCGTTGGAGCGGCCCTCGGCCATCAGGCCCAGCACCTCGCGCTCGCGCGGGGTCAGGGTGGCCAGCGGGTCCTGGCGGCGGCTGCGGGCCAGCAGCTGGGCGACCACTTCGGGGTCGAACACGGTGCCGCCGTCGGCGACCTGGTGCAGGGCGCGCAGGAAGTCCTCCACGTCGGCGACCCGGTCCTTGAGCAGGTAGCCGATGCCGCTGAGCTCGTTGCTGAGCAGGTCGACCGCGTAGCGCTCCTCCACGTACTGGGACAGGATGAGGATCTTGGTCTCCGGCCACTCGCGGCGGATGACCAGTGCGGCGCGCAGGCCCTCGTCCCGGTGCGTCGGCGGCATCCGCACGTCGACCACGGCGATGTCCGGCTGGTGCCGGCCGACCGCGCGCAGCAGCTGCTCGGCGTCGCCGACCGCCTCCAGCACCTCGTGCCCGCTCTCGGCCAGCAGCAGCATCAGGCCCTGGCGCAGCAGCACGGCGTCCTCGGCGATCACGACTCGCACGGCAGCTCCATGGTCAGGATGGTCGGCCCGCCCTCGGGGCTGTACACGGTCAGCGTGCCATCCACCCCGCCCGCGCGGTCGGCCAGCCCCGAGAGCCCCGATCCTGGCCCGGCCTTCGCGCCGCCGACCCCGTCGTCGGTGACCACGATCTTGAGCCGGTCGCCGGTGCGGCGCACGTCGACCGAGGCCTTGGTGGCGTGCGCGTGCTTGGCGATGTTGGTCAGCGCCTCGGAGATCATGAAGTAGGCGATGGCCTCGATGGTCGGGGCCGGCCGGTGCTGCACGTAGTAGCGGATGCGCACCGGGACCGGGCTGCGCGCGGACAGCGCGGACAGCGCCGCGTCCAGGCCGCGGTCCTCCAGCACCGGCGGGTGCAGGCCGCGGGTGAGGCTGCGCAGCTGGTCGATGGCCTCCTTGGCCTCCTGGTGCGCCTCCTCGATCAGCCGCAGCGCGCCGTCGGGGTCCTGGCCGTGCTTGCCGCGGGCCCGGCCCAGCTTCATCGCCAGCGCCACCAGCTGCTGCTGCGCCCCGTCGTGTAAGTCGCGCTCGATCCGCTGCCGCTCCGCCTCGGCCGCCTGCATCGCCACCGAGCGCCGTTCCTCCACCTGCTGCACCCGCTCGGCCAGGTCGGCCACGGACTTGGGTTCCAGCATGGTGCGGGTCAGGCCGAGGTGCACGCTGGTCATGGCGCGCACCAGGATCGGCGCCAGCGGCAGCAGCAGCATGCCGCCGAGCAGGAAGGCCATCACCCAGAACTGCCAGCCCGGCTGGCTGAAGAACATCAGCCCGGTGTAGGAGTGCACGAAGCCCGGCGCGGCCACCATCGTCTGGTGCGGGTGGAAGGACTCCATGATCGCCACGAAGATCAGCCAGGTCGGCCCGAACCAGGTGAAGAAGGTGAGCAGGCCGGTCACCACGGACAGCGCGCCGCGGGCGACCCAGTAGCCGATGCCGCGCCACAGCGTCGGGTTGACCACCAGCTGCACCGTCCCCCGGTAGGGGTTGCGGCGCGGCGGCGGGGACAGCGCCGGAGTCACCGACTCGCCGGTCACCAGGCGCAGCTGCCAGGCCTCAAGGCGGCCGAAGCCGTAGAGCAGCCAGACCGCCAGCCACACCACCAGCGGGCTGGCCAGCAGCGTGGGCAGGAACCACACCGCGAGGTAGATCTTCTGCGAGAACAGCATCGCGAACAGCGGGAACAGGCTGCCGAAGAGCGCGAGCACGATCACCGTCAGCGGCAGCAGGCTCCAGAACGGGCCGATCAGCAGCAGCACCGTGCTCAGCCAGGTGCGCTTGGCGACCACGTCGCGCAGCAGGTTCTGCCGCGGGCTCGGCCAGGTCATCGACGCTCCTTTTCGGACGGTGGTCACCCCAGCGTAGGAGCGCGTCCCCTAGGGGGCCACCGTGTCTGCACGGGGATCCACCCCCGTGCTAGCACCCCGGTCATTTCAGGAGGTAACCCTGGCGACGCGGCGACCGATCCGGACCAGGCTGAAGCCATGATCGCCGAACTGGCCAGGCCGTTGCCGAAGCTCCTCGCGCGGGCCGCCACCGAGCACAGCCCCGGGTACCGCATGGTCATCGCGGACACCGAGGCGGAAGTCCTTGCCGCGCAACGGCTCCGGCACCGGGTGTTCGCCGGTGAGCTGGGCGCGGCGCTGGCCGGGCCGTCCGGGGTGGACGCCGATGAGCTGGACGCGCACTGCGAGCACCTGCTGGTCACCGACGAGCGCACCGGCGAGGTGGTCGGCACCTACCGCATCCTGCCGCCCGGCGCGGCGGCCCGGCGCGGCGCGCTGTACTCCGACGGCGAGTTCGACCTGGACGCGCTGGCCGGGCTGCGCGCCACGCTGGTGGAGGTCGGCCGCTCCTGCGTCGCCCCCGAGCACCGCAACGGCAGCGTGATCGGGCTGATGTGGGCCGGGCTGGCCAGGTACGTGGACCTGGTTGGCGGGCGCTGGGTCGCCGGGTGCGGCTCGGTGCCGCTGGCCGACGGCGGGCACCTGGCCGCCGCGGTCCGGGACCGGGTGCTCGCCCGGCACCTCGCGCCGGCACCGCACCGGGTGCGGCCGCGGATCCCGTGGGCGCACCAGGAGGTCGAGCGACCGGCCGGCCGGGTGGCGCTGCCGCCGCTGATGCAGGGCTACCTGCGGCTGGGCGCGTGGGTCTGCGGCGAACCGGCCTACGACGCGGACTTCGGCTGCGCGGACTTCTTCCTGCTGCTGGACACCCAGCGGATGGATCCCCGGTACCTGCGGCGGTTCCGGTGACCGCGGCCGGGCGGGCGCGGGCCTTCCGCTGGACCCCGGCGACCCCGTGCGATGACAGCTGCGTGCCGGGCCGGGACGCCGAACCCGTTGTGCCGCTGGGGTTTCAGCTGCGCCGCTGGCTCGCACTGGCCGGGGTGTTCGCGCTCGCGGTGCCGGTGTCCTGGGTGTTTCCGTTGCTGCCCAAGGGAGTTCGCGGACGGCTGGCCAGCAGCGGGGCGCGCGGGATCCTGCGCGCGCTGGGTGTGCGGGTGGTGGCGGATCCGCCGCGGCCCGGTCCGGCGCTGGTGGTGGGCAACCACATCTCCTGGCTGGACGGGCTGGTGCTGCTGGCCAGGGAGCCGCTGCACCAGGTGGCCAAGTCGGAGATCAGGGACATCCCGGTCTTCGGCGCGCTGGCCGCGCGGGCCGGGACGGTGTTCATCGAACGGGACCGGCTGTCCACGCTGCCGGGCACGGTTGCGGAGATGCGGGCGCGACTGGCCAGCGGGACCTCGGTCGCGGTGTTCCCGGAGGGCACCACCCGGTGCGCGGTGGCGGGAACGGTGTTGCGCCCGGCGAGTTTTCAGGCCGCGGTGGAGGCCGGGGTGGCGGTGCGGCCGGTGCGGGTGGAGTACCGGGGGCCGGGTGGCCGGGTCGCGGCGTCGGCGGCTTTTCTGGGGGAGGAAGAGGTGCTGGGCTCGCTGCGGCGGGTGATCCGGGCCAGGGGGCTGTCGGTGCACGTGCGCGAGGGGCGGACGCTGTGGCCCGGGGCGGGATCGGGGCAGGCGGCGGGCGAGCGGGGTGGGGCGGCCGGTCCTGCGCGGGAGCGGCGCGAGTCGGCGGCTCGTGCCCCGGCAGGATTGGAGCGGCGCGAGCTGGCGACCCGCGCGCAGGCCGAAATCCTTGGTGCGCCAGTGGTTTCCGCGCCCGAGCTGCGGGTGGCGGCCTGATGCCGGAGTTCCTGCAGGCGCTGCTCGCCTCGCCCTGGCTGTACGCGGTGGTGCTCGCCCTCGCCGCGCTGGACGCCTTCCTGCCGTTCACCCCCAGTGACAGCACGGTGATCGCGATCAGCGTGGCCGCGGCCACCGGGCCGCCCTCGATCTGGCTGGTGCTGCCGGCCGCGGTGGCCGGGGTGCTGCTCGGCGACTACGCCACCTACCTCGCCGGGCGTGGCGCCGGGCCAGGGCTGGAGCGGCGGTTCTCCCGTAGTCCCAAGGGAAAGCAGGTCTACGACTGGGCGCGGCGGTCGATGCAGCGGCGGGGGCCGTGGGTGATCGTGGTGGCCCGCTACGTCCCGGCCGGGCGGCTGGCCAGCATGCTGGCCGCGGGCGCGGTGCGCTACCCGCGCGGGCGGTTCCTGTTGTGGGACACCGTGGCCGGCACGATCTGGGCGGTGGCCTGCGTGTCCATCGGCTACCTCGGCGGCCGGGCCTTCGAGCAGAACCCGTTGCTGGGACTGGCGCTGGCGCTCGGCATCGCGGCTGCGGTGGCGGGTGCTGTGGCCGGGGTGCGCGCGGTGGTGCGGCGGCGTCGCGACACACCCCGGCCAGAGCGGGCCGAGCTCAGCGAAGCAGGTACTGCCAGGTGAGCTGGTCAGCCACCCCGGTGGCGGGGAGCTGGCTGCTCGTCTGGAACTCCCGCACCGCGGCCTCGGTGGCGCCGGCGTACTCGCCGTCGGCCGGGGTGCGCAGTCCCCTGGTGAGCAGGAGCAGCTGCACGGCGTGCACCGCGTCGCCCCGATCGCCCTGGCGCAGGGCGGCCGGGATCAGCGCGGGCCAGGACTCCGCGCCGACCAGGCCGGTCTCGGCGACGCCGATCCTGGTCTCCAGCCTGCGCGCCGCCTCGTCGGTGCGCGGGTCGAACACCCCGTCCAGCGGCACGCCGCGCTCGCCTGCGTGGTGCAGCAGGCGTTGCGCGACAAGGACCTTCTCCCCTCGGTCGCCCGGCTGCAGCAGCGGCCAGGTCACCGGGTCGACGATCCGCTCCCGCTCGCCCATGGCCGCGGCGACCGCGCGCCGCAGCTCCGGCAGGCGGCCGTAGAGCACGTTGCCGGGGCAGGCGGTGTTGTTGAAGTCGCGGTGGCCATAGATCTGGCTGGCCGCGATCCGGTACTGCTGGCACATGTACCGGCACAGCGCCACCAGCGAGTTCCACTGCGCGGTGGTCGGGCCGACACTGGTGTAGAGGCCCTCGTTCTCGATGCCCAGTGCCACGTTGTTCTGGCCGGAGGTGTGCGCGCTGACCACGTGCTGGGTGCCGCCGTTGAGCGCGGCCAGGCTGCGGTGGCGGCCCTCGGTGATGTGCCCGCCGCGGCTGTTGGTGAAGTGCTGCCCGGTGTCGATCCAGCCGTTGGAGTCCATGTGGTAGTTCTGGATCGACCTGGATAGCGCGAACGCGCGGGCCAGTGAGTAGTCGGTGACGTTCGCGGTGGCCGTGTGATGGACGATGATCTTGACCGGCCTGCTGTTGAGCACCGAGATGGCGCCCTTGGCTGGCCGGGCGCCCCAGGCGCCGGTGCCGTGGATGGCCGGTGCCAGCGCGCCGGACTCGGTCGCGCCGGCCAGCAGTGGATCGGCCAGCCCGAGTGCGCCGGCCGCGGTCACGGTGAGGCCGCCGCGTAAGAAAGCGCGGCGGCCGATCGGATTGTGTGCAGGGTTCGACATGACGACGACTCCCTCGTCTTGGGGGCAGGGAACCCCAGAGAAGTGGGTCAGTCGACGGTAAGAGCTCGTTCCGGAACTCATAAGGGCCGAAGGGGTGAGGAACTTTCGATTTGTTGTACTAAGTGGTCACCCATTCACCGGACGGGTATAGGCGCGAGCGGCCACGACGCCACCCCGGGGCCCGCGGACAGGCGCTGAGAAGTTGAATGGACGCGAACCGGGAAAAGCGGCCAACGCCTTGCGCTCGCAGCGGCGACGCTCAACGGGGCAGACGGCAACGGCCCCGGCTGGGCCAGCTGGTCCAACCGGGGCCGTCAGTGCTCAGCGGGTCAGCAGGGGCCGCTGTCCTGCCAGACGCCCCACTGGCCGGTGGTGCCGGGCTCCTCGCCGCGGGTCCACCACTTCGCGGTCCAGACCTTGCCCTTGTGCGAGACCTTGCTGTCCTTGACGTAGGTGTCGGAGCTCTTCCAGGCCGGGGCGTTGCACGCGCCGCCGGAGCTGGTCGTGGTGCTGGTCGGGTTGGTGGTCGGCCACGGGACCTGCGTGGACTTGTAGTAGTTGATCCCCATCACGTCCCAGCGCGGGCCCTGGGCGGCCAGGCGCTGTTTGAAGGCGTCCCAGTTGTGCGTGGACCTCGGCGACCAGCCCAGCTCGGCCAGCGCGGGCAGGCGCGGGAAGGCCATGAATTCGATGTCCGCGGTCTTAGTCAGCGTCTCCGACCACAGCGGGGCCTCCACGCCCAGCACCGCGTTCTCGGCCACGCCGGAGAGGTAGCCGCCGGGGTTCCAGTTGTAGGCGTCCTGCACCTCGATGTACCCGGCCCAGCTCAGGCCCAGCGGGGTGCTGGGGTTGTACTTCATGTCCAGGTACGCCTTGTTGGCCGGGGACAGCAGCACCTTGCCGCCACGACCCGCGTGCGCGGCCACGTTGGCGTCGGTGGTGGTGGTGCCCCAGAACTGCGGCACGGCCGAGGTCGGCGGGGCCGGGCTGGCCTTGACGAACTCGTGCCAGCCCATGATCTTCTTGCCGTACTTGCCGACCAGCGGCATGACCCGCTGCATGAACTTGTTGTAGTCGGCGTCGCTGGTGGCGTGCGCCTCGTCGCCGCCGAGGTGGAAGTACTCGCCAGGGGTGATCGCGGCGATCTCCTTGATGACGTCCTCGACGAACTTGTAGGTGATCTCCTTGTTGATGCACAGCGAGCTGTAGCCGACCTCGGTGTCGGTGCGCAGCGGCGGGGCCACCCCGTTGCAGTTCAGCTCGGCGTAGGAGGACAGCGCGGCGTTGGTGTGGCCGGGCATGTCGAACTCGGGGATCACCTCGATGTGCCTGGCCTTGGCGTAGTTCACCACGTCGGTGTACTGCGCCTTGGTGTAGAAGCCGCCGGGGCCGCCGCCGACCTGGGTGCTGCCGCCGTGCTTGGTCAGGTTCGGCCAGCTGTCGATCTGGATCCGCCAGCCCTGGTCGTCGGTCAGGTGCCAGTGGAACTTGTTGACCTTGTACAGGGCCAGCTGGTCGATGTAGCGCTTGACCGTGTCCACGGTGAAGAAGTGCCGCGCGGAGTCCAGGTGCGCGCCGCGGTAGCCGAAGCGCGGCTGGTCCACGATCTTGCCGCCGGGCACCGTCCACGGGCCGGGCTTGACCGAGCTGGACTCGATCGCCGCGGGCAGCAGCTGGCGCAGCGTCTGCACCGCGTTGAACAGCCCGGCCGCCTGGTTCGCGCGCACGGTGGCCGCCTTGGCGGTGACGTCGAGCTGGTAGCCCTCCTGGCCGACGCTGGGCGGCGCGCCGCCCAGCAGCAGCACGATGCCCTCGGGGTCACCGGCGGCGGGCACGATCGGCAGCGGGTAGCCGGTGGAACGGCGCAGGATGGTGGCCAGGTACTCGGCCACCTGGGTCGCCTCCGGCGAACCGGCGTGCACCTGGATGCGGGAGCCGCTGCCCAGGGTGAAGGTGACGCCGGCGGCGGGGGTCACCGAGGCGGGCGCGGGGACGATGCTCTGCAACGGGCT
The DNA here is from genome assembly GCF_053591555.1 of Crossiella sp. NPDC003009. NCBI lineage: Bacteria > Bacillati > Actinomycetota > Actinomycetes > Pseudonocardiales > Pseudonocardiaceae > Crossiella > Crossiella sp. NPDC003009. Next base: position 25,998 of record NZ_JBSFUA010000074.1, read on the forward strand.
CGCGGCCTCCTCGGCGGCCGCGTCGTGCTGGACCGAGGCCCAGCCCAGGGCAGCGCCGCCGAGCACGACGAGGGCGGCCAGGCCGCCGGCCAACCGCGACCGCAGTGGCCGCGTGCTGAGGGTTTTCACGGGGTGTCCTCCCGGAGAGTTCGGACAGGCGAGCACAAGCGGCGGCGGTGTCCCGGCATACGGACATACCGGAAAGGCGGTGTGCAGCCATCGAATCTGGCGGCACTCCGCCTGTCAAGGGTCTAGACCAGTACCGTCACCCCGGTAGCCCTGGCCTCGCCCCTCGTGCCCGCTGCTAACTCCCGGCAGGGATGGACAGCAGCCCGATCCCGTCCATGGTGCGCACCTCGAAGCTGGCGATCTCCGTGCGGGAGAGCGCCACGTTGCCGGTCTGCTGCAGCGGGTCCGGCGAGCCGGCCACGCCGTAGCCCTTCTCCGGCACCACCCAGCTGTTCACCGGGAAGGTCTCCCCGGCCTTGCCGATGGCCACCAGCTGGCAGCGCCGCGGCCCGGAGATGCCCTTGAGCTCCATCCGCACCTGCACGCCGGAGCCCTTCTCGGTCAGCCCCAGGGTCGCGGAGACGTTGTTCGCCGGGTTGCTGCCGGTCAGCGTCTCCTCGGTGAGGGTGTTCGCGTCCACGCTCGGGGTGGCCGGACCGCTGGGGACGGACTGGCCGGTGGTCGGCGGCTGGCCGGGCAGGCTCAGGATCGGACTGGGCAGCGCCACGCCGCCCTGGCCGGTTCCGGTGGTCGCGGAGACCACCAGCGGGGTCAGCACCAGGGCCAGGCAGGCGGCCGCGGCCAGCGACCACAGCACCACCTTCTTCCTGGACCGCTTGCGCGCGCCGACCTGGTCGAGCAGCTGGGCCAGCACCCGGTCGCCCGGACCGTCCGGCGCGGGTTCGGTGCTGCGGTGCGGCTGGGGCCGCGGCGGCGGCCCGAGCGTGCCCCTCGGTTGCGGTGCGACCGCGCCGCGCGGTGGGGCCGAGCCGACGCGCTGGGCCGGGGTGACCGGCCGCGGTCTGCCCGGTGGCGGCACACTGCGCAGCGGACGGCCCGGCGGGGCGCCGGCCTGTCCTGGCGGCGTGCCGTTGCGCCGCTGGTCCACCGTCCCGCGCTGCTGTTCCAGCGCGCGGGCGACGTCCAGCAGATCCGGCAGGTCCAGCATCTCCTGCAGCTCGTCCTGACAGCGGACGCAGTGGGTCAGGTGCTCCTCGAAGGCGATGGTGTCCGCCTCGTTGAGCACGCCGAGCAGGTAGGCGCCGACGTCGGAGTGGTCAGGTGGGGACGACATCCCCGCTCACCCCCGATCCTGGAGTGACCGTCTCAGGGCGCGCAACGCGTAGTACACCCTGGACTTGACGGTACCCGGTGGCACGCCCAGTACGGCGGCCGCTTCGTTGATGGTGCGGTCTCGAAGGTAGGTCTGGGTGATCGCCTCCCTGTGCTCCTCGCTCAGCTGCTGCAACGCCTCGGTGATCACCAGCGCGGACAGGGTCGCGTCGGCGCCGTCAGGCACCGGCACGGACTCCAAGGGGCTCGCGTCGACCTCGTGCGGCCGCGCACTGCGGCTGCGCCTTCCGTCGATCACGATCCGCCTCGCGACGGTGAACAACCAGGCCCGCATCAGCCCGGGCTCCCGGTCCAGCTTCTCGGCGTTACGCCAGGCCCGGAACAAGGTTTCCTGCACCACGTCCTCTGCCCACTGGCGGTCGTTGCCGGTGAGCTTGCACGCGTGCCCGAACAGCGCCCCGCCGTATTCGCGGTAGAGCGCCCTGACCAGATCGTCGTCCCGGCCGGAAACCTCGGCGGTGCCGGTTGACTCTGCTCTGGTGACCCGATGTCGGCCCACGGCGCACATCCTGTCCCCAGCAACGGGTTTCGTACAGGGCTGCGGCCGATCTTTTTGTGCTCGCGACGGATTTGGACCGATTTTGCGGCGGGGTTGAACCACCCCGGCCGGGGATCCGTAATCGTTGGCGCGTCGTCACGAAGGGACTGTCCACTATGGACACATGAGGTCATCGTCCGCAGAGCTTCCGGTTTTCCCTCCCGGATCACCGGAAAAGCCCGGGTAGGCCGGGCCGCACCCCCTGGCCTACCCGGGTTCCTCCTCGCCCGTGCCGCCCCGGAGGCGCCCATGCCGCACCATCCGGTCCTGCAACTCGCCGCCAGCACCCAGGACGAGGGGGTGCGCGCGGCGGCCGCGCTGTCGGGCTGGCTGGCCTACGGCCTGCTGTGCCTGACCCTGTGCTGGGGCGTGTTCACCAGCGCGGGCTGGGTGCGCAGGGCCACCGGCAGGCAGACCGTGCGGTCGGGGCACCTGCTGCTGGCCACGGTCACGCTGGCCTTCGTGCTCAGCCACGTGCTGACCCTGTTGTTCTTGCGGGAGGAGCGTTTCGGGCTGGTCAACCTGCTGTTCCCGGCCGCAGCGGGCGCGCCGCTGCGGCAGGCGCTGGGCGCGCTGGCCTTCGAGCTGATGCTCGTGGTCGCGCTGTCGGTGGCGCTGCGGCGGCTGCTGGGCTACCGGAGATGGCTGTGGTTGCACCGGTTGGCCTATCCAGCCGCGCTGCTCGGGGTGGCGCACGTGCTGCTGGGCGCCCTCGCCGGTGGCCGGATCGCGTTGCTGTGGCTGGCCGGGGTGACCTTGGTGGTGCCGGTGCTGACCTTGGCGGTGCTGCGTTTCCTGCCCGCGCGGGTGCTGGTCTCCGCCCGGATCATCGAGGAGGCGCCGTGAGATGGCCCTGACCGGCCGGGCCGAACGGATCGTGGTCGTCGGCACGGGTCCGGCCGGACTGAACGCGGCGGAACGCTTGCGGGAGCAGGGTTTCTCCGGTGAGCTGCTGGTGGTGGGTGAGGAACCGCGGCTGCCTTACCACCGTCCGGCCCTTGCGCAGCAGCTGTTGCTGGGGCAGGCCGGGCCGGAGGAGCTGACGCTGCCCGGACTGCCGGAGCTGGATGTGGTGTGGCGGCTGGGATCCCGGGCCGCCGCGCTGGATGTGGACCGCAGGCTGCTGCTGTTGCCGCGCGGGGAGGAGCTGCGCTACGACGGCCTGGTGGTGGCCACCGGGTCGCAGGCCCGGCACCTGCCCGGCGCGCCCCGGCACGACCGGCGGGTGCAGGTGCTGCGCACCATGAGCGACGGCCTTGCCCTGCACCGGAACGTGACCACCGGCAGCGGGCCGGTGGTGATCGTCGGCGGCGGGTTCCTCGGCTGCGAGCTGGCCGCCAGCCTGCGCGCCATGGACATCCCGGTGCTGCTGGTCGACCGCGGCGGCGACCTGCTCGGCGACGTGCTGGGTGAGCGGATGGGCGCCGCGGTCACCCGCCTGCACCGCGACGCCGGGGTCCGGCTGGCGCTGGGTGCCACGGTGTGGCGGTTCGCGCCCTACCCCGGTGGGATCGCGGTGCAGCTGACCGACGGCCAGCTGGTCTCCGCCCGCTGCGTGGTGCTCGCCGTCGGCGTGGTGCCGGCCAGCTACTGGCTGCGCGGCTCCGGCCTGGTGCTTGAGGACGGCGTGCTGTGCGAGGCGACCTGCCACGCCGTCGGAGCCAGGGACGTGGTGGTCGCCGGTGACCTGGCCCGCTGGCCCAACCTGCGCTTCGACGAGGTCCCGCGCCGGGTGGAGCACTGGATCAACGCGGTGGAGATGGGCCGGGCCGCCGCGGACAGCCTGCTGGCCGGCGCGGGCGCCCGCCCGTTCACCCCGCTGCCGCGGTTCTGGTCGGCCCAGCACGGCGTGCGGATCCAGGCCGCCGGCGCGCCCGCGCTGGCCGGGGACACCATCGCGCTGGCCGGGGCGCGCTCGCTGGGCCACCAGGTCTGCGGGTACGTGCGGCGCGGCTGGCTGGTGGGCGTGGCGGCCTGGGACAGCCCGCGCGGGATGCGGCAGTGGACCGCGGAGCTGGACCGGCAGTCCGCGGTGGGCTCGCCGCGGCCCTCGCCGGGGGAGACGGAGACGCCGAGGGGGATGCCCTCGGAGAGCGGGCGGGCGCGGCGGGGTCGCTGGTGCGGACGCCGGGGGGAGCGGTGAGCGGTGAGCGGGGTCAGCGCCTGCCGCCGGCCCTAGGGGGCGTTTTCAAAGCCAGAGGACCAGAGGAGTAGTGCGGCCAGGGTGATGGTTGCCCGGTAGGAGACCGCGGTCTGGTCATAACGGG
>NZ_JBSFUA010000075.1:0-14067 GCF_053591555.1 Crossiella sp. NPDC003009
CGTGCCCTCGACACACGCGAAGCAAGCTTCGGAGTGTCGGGGTCACGAACGCACGACGCGAAAAAATCAAACCCGTCGCCTGGTCAAGAGCCCGGCGTGTCGCTGGCGCGCCACGCCTCTTTCGCAAGAAGTTGTCGCTAGTTGGGTTGTTCTGGGTTGATCAGCAGGCAACCGCTTGGATGCACTGTGGCGGCGTGATCTGGCTGCACGAGCGTTGTCGAGTCTGGCTCCACGATCAGGGCTGGGCCGCTGATCACGTTGCCTGCCAACAGCTTTGCTCGGTCGTAGACGTCGGCCGCCACCAGGGTGGCGTCGACCATGATCTTCTTGGTGCGGAGCAGGGCGTCTGGGATCGGCTTCTTCCTGCCTGGCAGGGGCTCGTGGGTGAGCAGGGGTGGCCGCGGGCCGCGGACGATCACCCGCAGGGCCACGATCTCGGCGTCTGGTTCGATGCCCAGTGCGGAACGTGGGTCGACCGCGGCCAGTACAGCCTCGGTCAGGTCTGCCAGCAGGTCGGTGGTGCGGCCGCTGGGCTGGCGCAGGGTGAGGTCGGCCTGGGCGCACAGGCGGTCTCGGGGGACGCCCCTGGCGGCCAGGCGGTCGCCTGCGGAGGTGAGCAGGTCGGCCAGGACCGCGCGGAGGCGGGCTGGGCCGATGCCGGTGAGGCCGGGGGCGGCGACCACCTCTTCGCTGGGTTCGGTGGTGGCCAGGCCGTGGGCGGACAGGGTGCCCGGGGAGGGGGGCACGATGACCGGCCAGGTGCCGGTGAGGCGGGCCAGGGCGTTGGCGTGCAAGGGGCCCGCGCCGCCGAAGACGACCAAGGGGAAGTCCTTGGGGTCGTGGCCGTTGCGGACGCTGACCAGGCGCAGGGCGCGGAACAGCTTGTCGTTGACCATGGCCAGGACCTCGCCCGCGGCGCGTTCGGGGCTGGGCAGGGCCAGGGCGTCGGCCAGGGCCGCCACTGCCTTGCGGCCGCCTTCGGGGTCCAGGCGGATGCGGCCGCCCGCGATGGCCTCCGGCAGGTAGCCCAGAGCCAGGTTGACGTCGGTGACGGTGGGCTTGGTGCCGCCGTTGCGGTAGGAGATCGGGCCGGGGCGGGCGCCCGCGGAGGCCGGGCCGATGCGCAGTTCCATGGTGCTTTTGGACACCCGGACCAGGGAGCAGCCGCCGAGTGCAACCGTATGCACGTCGACTCCGGTGGAGCGCACGGTGAGGTCGCCCACCGCGGTCTGGCGGTCGATTCGCGGCCGACCGTTGCGCACCAGTGCGACGTCGGCGGAGCTGCCGCCCAGGTCCAGGCTGAGGAAGTCGGTGTACCCGGCCAGTCCGGCGAAGTGGGTGGCCCCACGCAGGCCGCCGGCCCGGCCGGAGGACAGCGCGGCGATCGGGCGTTCCGCGGCGTGGCCGGCCGCGGTGGCGCGGCCGTCGTTGCGCAGCACCGAGATCCGGGCGGTGATCCCGGCCGAGGCCAGCGCGGCCTCCAAGTCCCTGACCACCCTGGTGGCCTGTGGGCGCAGGTAGCTGTTGACCACCGCGGAGACCGTGCGCTCGTACTCCCGCGGCTCGGCGATCACGTGCGCGGACAGCGAGACCGGCACCCCTGGCAGCTCCTCGGCGGCCAGCCTGCCCAGCAGCCGCTCGTGCCGGTCGTTCACCCCGGCGTTGAGCAGCGAGATGGTCAGCGCCTCCACCTTGGCCGCGCGCAGGCGGCGCAACGCGATCCGGGCCGCGCCGGTGTCCAGCGGCACCACCACCACGCCGTCCGCGCCGATCCGCTCGACCACCTCGACCGTGTCCTCCGGCCTGGCCAGCGGTTCGGCCGCGTAGCTGCGGGCCAGCTGTAGCACCTGGCGGAAGCCGCTGGTGGTGACCAGCCCCACCCGCGCGCCGCTGCCCTGCAGGATCGCGTTGCTGGCCACGGATCCGCCGTGCAGCACGTGGTTGATCAGCTTGGGGTCGGCACCGGCCGCGCGGCAGGTGTCCCTGATGCCGTTGAGCACGGCCACCGCGAGGTTGTGCGGCGTGGTCGGGGTCTTGGCCCGGAAGGCCGCCCCGGTGCGCTCGTCGACCAGCAGGACGTCGGTGAACGTGTCCCCGACGTCGACCCCGAGCCGAAAGCCCCCCACCGAGTTCTCCTTGTGCCCCACCCTGTCGCCGTCCTTGTCCCAGGACACTAGATGACCCTACGCGCGTGCCGCGCGCGGACTTCCGCCGCCAGGCCCAACCGGTCTACCTGGTATATGCCCGCAGCAGCACCCGTTTGGCGGCCAGCACGTGCGCGCGCATCACCGCCTCCGCCCAGTCCGGATCGCCCTCGGTCAGCGCGTCCACCAGTTCTCGGTGGTGGGACAGGCTGCGGGCCAGCTCGGCGGGCTGGTAGCGGTGGAAGGTGCGCAGCACCAACGGCATCTCGATCACCGTGGTCAGCATGGTGAGCACCCGGGGGCTGGCCGCGGCCGCGCCGATGATGGCGTGGAACTCGCAGTTCGCCTCGGCCACCCGCGTCAGGTCCTGGCCCGGCCCCGGCGCCGCGGCGGCCGCCATGGTGTCGCGCAGCTGGGCCAGCCTGGCCAGCGCGGTCTGGCTGATCCGCCTGGCGGCGCGCCGGGCCAGGAAGGACTCCAGCAGCATCCGCAGGTCGTAGAGCTCCTCCACGTCCGCGCGGGTCCACTGGGCCACCCGCGCGCCGCGGTGCGGCTCCAGCTCGACCAGGCCCTCGACCTCCAGCCGCCGCAACGCCTCCCGCACCGGGGTTCGGGACAGGCCGAGACCCTCGGCCAGGTCCACCTCGCCGAGGCGTTCGGTCGGCTCGTAGGTGCCGTCCAGGATGCCCGCGCGCAGGGTTTGGTACGCCTTCTCCGCCGCCAGCGCCACCGGTCACGCTCCGAAATGCAAGCTGCATCATTTTGTATGCAAACTAGAGCGATGCAGCAACTTGACACAAGTTGCCAGCGCCTGGATGCTCCGCTCGAACTTCCGCTTTGTATACATGGAGCCGTCCTTGGACGCTGTTGAGCTGGTCGAGGTCGCCCCGAGGGACGGTCTGGCGGGCGGCGGTCTCGCGCTGTCCGTGGTGGACACCGTCGAGCTGGTGGAATGCCTGGCCGCGGCCGGGCTGCGGCGGATCGAGGCGGCCTCGTTCAGCCCGCCGTTCTCCCCGGCCGCGCAGCAGGTGCTCAGCGCCCTGCCCCGGCTGCCCGGCCTGCGCTACGGCGCGCTGGTGCCGGACCAGGCCGCGCTGCGCGAGGCCGCGCCGTACCTGGACGAGGCCCAGTTCGTGCTGCCGGCCACCGAGGACTTCGCCCGCCGGCAGGAGCGGCGTTCCAGGGAGGAGCTGCTGGCCGAGCTGGCCGAGGTGACCAAGGCCGGGCTGGCGACCGGGGTGCCGGTATCGGTGGGCATCGCGGTCGCCTTCGGCTGCCCGTTCACCGGCGAGGTGCCCAGGTCCGAGGTGGTGGAGCTAGCCGCGAAGGTGGCCGCGACCGGCCCCGCCGAGCTGTCCCTGGCCGACACCCTCGGCGTGGCCACCCCGGACCAGGTGCGCGCGCTGATCAGCGAGGTGGCCGAGGCCGCGCCGGGCATCCGGCTGCGCGGCCACTTCCACAACGCCCGCAACACCGGCTACGCGAACGCGATCGCCGCGGTGGAGGCCGGGGTGCGGGTGCTGGACGTCTCCGCCGGTGGCTTCGGCGGCTGCCGGTTCGCCCCCGGCGCGGCCGGCAACATCGCCACCGAAGATGCGGTTTACGCCTTGGAGCGAATGGGTATGAGCACCGGTGTGGACATGATCGCGGTGACCGACACGGCAGGCTGGCTCGCCCAGCGCCTCGGCAGGCCCGCGCCCGCGCTGCTCGGTCGCGCGGGAACGTTCCCGCCGACCATCTGACCAGCCCGGCCGGCGCCTGACCCCCAGGGGCGCCGGTCGGGCCCCTTGTGGGCTCAGCCCGCCGCCACGCGCAGCTTCACCCCGCGCCGCGCCGCGCCGAGTACCAGAGCACCACGCCCAGCATCAGCAGCGGCGTCACCCAGGGCAGGAACAGCCCCAGCGCGAAGGCCAGCACCGGCACCGCGCTGGCCGCGTAGACGTGCGACACCGGAGCGGCGGGCAGCCTGCCGGGCGGGGTCCACGGCGTCCGCTTGCCCGGCTTGGCCACCGAGAGCCAGGCCTGGAAGGCGAAGCCGCCCGCCATCAGCGCCGAGGCCACCGCCAGCCACACCGCGGGCCCGATCCCGCCGGACTCCGCCGCGCGCACCGACTCGTGCAGGTTGCCGCTGAGGATGAAGATGCCGACGTAGAGCTGCGCCAACGTGATCACGAACTTGGTCAGCACCCACCAGTGCCGGAAGTAGCCCCACGAGGTCAGCGCGGAGAGCATGAACCCGGTGAAGGCCGAGGTCTCGCCGAGGATCTGCAACAGCTGGATGTCGAGCACCTCGGCCATCCGGAAGGCGGCCAGCCGCAGTCCCGGCTCCGCGCCGATGCCGTAACTGATCAGCACGCACAGGGTCAGGGCCAGCGCCAGCCAGCCCACCGAACTGAGCACGTGCAGCCACACCAACAGGTTCCGCGCTCGCTGCGCGCCCGATTTCGCCATGCCCCCAGCGTCATCGCGCCGGGGCTCCCGGACATCCGGCCCATCCCCGACCACTCCCCCGACCCGGCCACAACACCCGCCGTACGCCCAGCGTACGACGGGTGTCGTACGTGGGTCAGGGGGTGCGGAACTGCTCGCCGCGTTCGGCGAAGGCCGCGGCCAGCGCCTCGCGCCAGGGCCGCAGCGGCGTCAGGCCCGCCGACTCCCAGGACTTGGGCGAGAGCACCGAGTACGGCGGGCGCTTGACCGGGCTGGGGAACTCCGCGGAGGTGCACGGCTTGACCCGCGCCGGATCCGCGCCCAGCTCCTCGAAGATGGCCTGGGTGAAGCGGTACCAGCTGGTCTCCCCGCCGCCCGCGCAGTGCAGCAGCCGCTGCTCCGGCGGGTTCGGGCCGACCGCCAGCTCGGCCAGCCGGAGCAGTCCGGCGGCCAGGTCCGCGGTCCAGGTCGGGCAGCCCACCTGGTCGTCCACCACGGACACGGTGTCCCTGCTGGACTCCAGCCGGACCATGGTGCGCACGAAGTTCTTGCCGGTCTCGCCGTAGACCCACTGGGTGCGCACCACCCAGCCCTGGGCGCCGGACTCCAGCACCGCCCGCTCCCCGGCCAGCTTGGTCCGCCCGTAGGCCGACCGGGGGCCGGTGGCGTCGCTGGGCTCGTACGGCCGGGTGCTGTCGCCGGGGAAGACGTAGTCGGTGGAGAGGTGGATCAGCGGCACATCCCTTGCCGCGCAAGCCTTGGCGAGCAGGCCGGGACCGGTGCCGTTGATCGCCAGCGCGCGGTCCTCATCGGTCTCCGCGGCATCCACCGCGGTGTAGGCGCCCGCACTGATGACCACCGGCCGCAGCCCGGTGTCCCTTGCCCCGCAAGCGATCCCGTGCACCGCGTCCTCGACCGCGTCCGGCTCGCTGACGTCCAGCTCGGCCGAACCGGGCGCATGCACCAGCCAACTGTCCTTTGTGGACGCAAGCCTGGCCAGGTCGTGACCGAGCTGGCCGCGGCCGCCGGTGACGAGCAGTCCGAGTCCAGGCACCGGCTCAGCCCTTGGCCAGTTCGGCGCGCTGCTTGAGCGGCTCCCACCAGGCGCGGTTGTCCCGGTACCAGGCCACGGTCTGGGCCAGGCCGTCGGCGAAGGGCACCTTCGGCGCGTAGCCCAGCTCGGTGCTGATCTTGGTGATGTCCACCGAGTAGCGGCGGTCGTGGCCCTTGCGGTCGGTGACCGGAGTCACACTGTCCCAGTCGGTGCCGGTGGCCTCCAGCAGCAGGCCGGTCAGCTCCTTGTTGGTCAGCTCGGTGCCGCCGCCGATGTTGTAGATCTCACCCGCGCGCCCGCCCTCGGCGACCAGCTGGATGCCGCGGCAGTGGTCGTCCACGTGCAGCCAGTCGCGCACGTTCAGACCGTCGCCGTAGAGCGGCACCTTCTTGCCGTCGATGAGATTGGTCACGAACAGCGGGATGACCTTCTCCGGGAACTGGTACGGACCGTAGTTGTTCGAGCACCTGGTGACGCAGACCGGCAGGCCGTGCGTGCGGAAGTAGGAGCGGGCCAGCAGGTCCGAGCTGGCCTTGGAGGCCGAGTACGGCGAGTTGGGCTCCAGGATGTGCTCCTCGGTCCAGGAGCCGGTCTCGATGGAGCCGTACACCTCGTCCGTGCTGACGTGCACGAACCGGCCGACGCTGGCCTCCAGCGCGCCCTGCAGCAGGGTCTGCGTGCCCAGCACGTTGGTCAGCACGAAGTCGGCCGCGCCCAGGATGGACCGGTCGACGTGCGACTCGGCCGCGAAGTGCACCACCACGTCCTGGCCGGACATGAGCTTGCGCACCAGCTCGGGGTCGCAGATGTCACCTTCGACGAAGGTCAGCCGGGGGTCGTCCTCGACCGGCGCGAGGTTGGTCCTGGTGCCCGCGTAGGTCAGCTTGTCCAGCACGGTCACCTCCGCCTCGGCGAACGCCGGGTACGCGCCGCCGAGCAGCTGGCGCACGTAATGGGAGCCGATGAACCCGGCACCGCCTGTGACCAGAACCTTCATCCGTATCCTCCCCAAAACCCTGCCGCGCGATCTGGCGCCAATCCGGTCGCAGTCTGTCACGAGTAGCAACCAGGAAACTGTCTGATGCGTCCACGTTATGTCGGCGACCGGCGAACGGGGCGCCGCACCACCGATAATCTGGTGCGATTCAACCGGGAGGAGAACGGAGTTGGACGACCGGCCCCAGCGGCCCGGCGACCCTTATGGCCGCCCCCGCCGCCCCGCGCCGCCTGCCAGCCAGGGCGACCGGAGACGTCCAGCCCCGGAACCGGGCGCGGCACGTCAGGGAGGCGGCCGTCCGGCACCGCGGGAACAGGCCAGACCCCGCCCGGCTGACTCCGCCAAGGCGGCCCCGAAGCTCTCCGCCCAGGAGCAGGGCAAGCGGCAGGCGCTGCGCGCGGCCAAGACCGTGGTCGCGATCACCTCGGCCACCGTGCTGCTGGTCGCCGGGTTCGCCTACGGCAAGCTCGGCGACCTGCAGGACGGGCTCACCAAGAACGACGTGATCGAGAAGAGGACCGGCACCGCGGCCGACGGCGCCACCGACATCCTGCTGGTGGGCAACGACTCCCGGGTGGACGCGCAGGGCAACCCGCTGCCCAAGCAGATACTCCAGGAGCTGCGCGCGGGCGACAACGAGGGCCACCTCACCGACTCGCTGATCCTGATCCGCATCCCCAACGACGGCAGCAAGGCCAGCGCGATGTCCTTCCCGCGCGACTCCTACGTCGAGGTGCCCGGCCACGGCAAGAACAAGGTCAACTCCGCCTACGCCTTCGGCCGCAACGCCGCGCTCAAACAGCTGCGCAACTCCGGCAAGCCCAAGCCGGAGCAGGAACGTGAGGCCAACACCGCGGGCTCCAAGTTGCTGATCAAGACCCTGGAGAACCTGTCGGGGGTGGACATCGACCACTACGCCGAGGTGAACCTGCTCGGCTTCTACGAGATCACCAAGGCCGTCGGCGGCGTGGACGTGTGCCTGAACAAGGCCACCAAGGAGGAGAAGTCCGGCGCGAACTTCAAGGCGGGCCCGCAGACCATCTCCGGCGGCGACGCGCTGGCCTTCGTCCGCCAGCGCTACGGCCTGCCGCGCAGCGACCTGGACCGGGTGGTGCGCCAGCAGGTGTTCATGGCCGGGCTGGCGAAGAAGATCCTCTCCGGCGGCACGCTGACCGACAGCACCAAGCTGACCAACCTGATCGAGGCGCTGAAGAAGTCGATCGTGCTGGACCAGCACTGGGACGTGATCGCCTTCGCCCAGCAGATGCAGGGCATGGCGGGCGGCCGGATCAGCTTCGAGACCATGCCGGTCGGCGACTCGATCAAGAGCCCGGACGGGCAGGACGTGTTCAGCGTCAACCCGGCGAAGGTCAAGGAGTTCGCCAAGCAGCTGATCACCGGCGGCCCGGCCGCGCCGCCCAGCACCACCCCCACCAGCAGCGGCGGCAGCAGTGCTGACCCGGCCGCCGCCAAGGTGGACGTGTTCAACACCACGACCACCATCGGCCTGGCCACCAAGGTGCAGGACGCGTTGGCGGCCAAGGGTTTCCCCAAGGGCAAGAGCGACAACGCCCCGGCCAGGGCGAAGACCGTGGTGCGCTACGCCAAGGGCGAGAAGGCCAACGGGGACAAGGTCGCCGCGGCCCTGGGCGGGGTGCCTGCGGAGGAGAACGCGAAGGTGGTCGCCGGCACCGTGGAGGTCTACCTCGGCAAGGACTACAAGGGCCCCGGCAGGAACGGCCTGGCCGCCGCCGGCCCCGTGTCACTCGATGGGGTGGACTCGGTCGGCCCAGCCGCCGCACCGGGCAATGAGCCGATCACGGCCGAGGGTGTCACCTGCGTGAACTAGGCTGGTGACGGGGGAAATCAGCACGTTCAACAGGGAGGCGGGGACGTGGAGGAGCAAGGACCACGTCCGAACCAGGACGGCGCGCGAGCGTCGGCCGGGGACAGGGAAACCGAAGCGGACACCACGGCGGCCAGGCGGGCCGCCGAGCACGAGGAGCAGGACGACGTCGCGCCGGCAGCCGGGCGGGCTGCCGACACGACGGACAACGCGGAGACGACGGAGAAGGCCGCGGCGACCGGGCAGGCCGCCAACGCGAGCGAGGACACCGAAGTCGCCGGGCACGCCACCGACGCACGCGAGGACGCCGAAGTGGCCAAGCGGGCCGCCGAAGCGCGCGACGACACCCCGGCCGATGACGACCCGCGCGACCGCGACGAGACCGGTCTGGCCGCGGCAACCGTTGGGCCGCAACCGAAGTGGGTGCCGCTGGACGGCGCCGAGCCGCTCGCCACGCCCCGGCGCCGCAGCCGGTGGAAGACCGCGGGACTGGTCTCGGCGCGCACCGTCGCCGCGCTGCTCTCGGTGGCGGTGCTGACCGCGACCGGGATCAGCTGGGCGACGGTGTCGCGGATCGAGGACAACGTCACCACCACCGACCTGATCACCGAGCTCGGCCAGGCGCCGAACGCGCCGGAGGCCAAGGACGGGGCCACTGACATCCTGCTGGTGGGCAGCGACAGCCGCACCGACGCCGAGGGCAATCCATTGCCCGCCGGGCTGTTGAAGAAGCTGCGCACCGAGGCCAACGACGGCGGGGTGAACACCGACACCATCATCGTGCTGCGGGTGCCCGACGACGGCCGCAAGGCCACCGCCATCTCCATCCCGCGCGACACCTACACCATGGTGCCCGGCATCGGCGAGGAGAAGATCAACTCCGCCTACAGCAGGGGCAAGAACCGGCGGGTCGACCAGCTCAAGGCCGAGGGCGTGCGCGACCACGCGCGGCTGGACAAGGAGTCGCACCAGGGCGGGCGGCTGGCGCTGGCGCAGTCCGTGCAGGAGCTGACCGGGCTGCGCATCGACCACTACGCCGAGGTCAACCTGTACGGCTTCTACCTGCTCACCGAGGCGGTCGGCGGGGTGGACGTGTGCCTGCGCCGCTCCACCAGCGACCCGGACTCCGGGGCCAGCTTCCGGGCCGGTCCGCAGACCATCTCCGGCGGCGACGCGCTGGCCTTCGTCCGGCAGCGCAACGGGTTGCCGCGCAGCGACCTGGACCGCATCGTGCGCCAGCAGGTGTTCATGGCCTCGGTGGTGAACAAGATCCTCTCCTCCGGCACGCTGACCAACCCGGCCAAGCTGGGCGCGCTGATGGAGGCGGCGAAGAAGTCGATCGTGATGGACGCGGGCTGGGACCCGCTGCGCTTCGCCCAGCAGATGCAGGGCCTGGCAGGCGGCAACGTGGAGTTCCGCACCATCCCGGTCACCGGCGTCGGCGCCCGCAACGACCGCGGCCAGAGCATCGTCACCGTGGACCGGGAGCAGGTCCGCTCGTTCGTGGCCGGGCTGACCAAGCCGGAGCCGCCGCCGTCGAGCTCGCCACCTGCACGGTTGGGCGGGCCGGGGCAGGTGCGTTTGGATGGAGCGGTCGGCGAGCCCGCCCGGCGGCAGCCGGTGGAGGCGGACGAGCCGATCACCGCCAACGGTGTCCGCTGCGTGTACTGAGGGATTGGCGCCATGAGCATCACCGAGAAGCTGTTCCGCCCGCTGCTGCGTGCCGACCCGGCGCGGCCGCTGATCACCTACTACGACGACGCGACCGGCGTCCGGATCGAGCTGTCCAGGGCCACCATGGCCAACTGGGCCAGCAAGACCGCGAACTGGCTGCGCGACGAGCTGGACGTCGAGGCGGGCACCCCGGTCGGGGTGCTGCTGCCGACGCACTGGCAGGCCGTCGGGGTGCTGCTGGGCTCCTGGTGGTGCGGGGCGAGCGTGCGGTTCGACCCGGCTGGCACCGAGGTCTGCTTCACCGGTCCCGGCGGGGACGCGCCCGGCGCGCGCACGGTCGCGGCGGCCTCGCTGGACCCGATGGGCCGGGGCCTCGGCGACACCCCGCCCGGGGTGCTGGACTACATCTCCGAGGCCCGCGTGCACGGGGACGACTTCCTGCCCTACGACGAGGTGCCCGGCGACACGCCTGCCCTCGGTGAGTCCACTGTGGACGAACTGCTGGACCTGGCGGCCAAGCGCGCGGCCGAACTGGGTTTTGGCCCCGAGGACCGCGTTCTGTCCACTATGGACTGGAACACCAGCGCGGGCGTGGTGGACGGGCTGCTCGCGGTGCTGGCGGGCGGCGGCTCGCTGGTCCAGTGCGTGCACCTGGACGAGAGCAAGCTCGCCGCCCGCAAGGACACCGAGCGGATCACCCGCGAACTTCGTTAGGCGGCAACGGGATGGCGGCGCCGGCGGTAGTAGCTGCCGACGCCGACCTCGCCGCCGGCGAAGCCCAGCGCCAGCGAGGTGCCGATCAGCACCAGCTGGTACTCATAGCCACCGTTGTGGATCCAGAACCCGTTCTTGGCCGTGACGAACAGGATGCCGAGCATCGAGACGATCGCCAGCAGCACGCCGATCAGCGGCAGCGCCACACCCAGGATGAACAGCGCGCCGCCGATCAGCTCGACCAGCGCGGTGAACCAGGCCATGAACTCCGGCACCGGGTACCCGGCCTTGCTGAAGTTGGCCACGGTCGTGTCCATCCCGGCGACCATCAGCTTGTGCCAGCCGTTGAGGATGAACACCAGGCCGACCGCGATGCGGCCGAGCAGCAACGCGAAACCCGCTGAGCGCACCATCGTCAGGCTCCTTCGCTCGAAGAGGGGAGTTCCGGCTACCGGAGTTCCCCGTCACACGAGCGAGTGAACGCGGATGCGTCAGCGGGTTTCGGTTGCGCAAGCAATCAGGCGTCGACGGTCGCTCGTTCGCGCTTGGGTTGACCGATCCCGAAGACCGCGTCCAGGGAGTACCGGCCGCCGTTGAAGCCGAGCGCCAGACCCGCCGCCAGCAGGGTCAGCACGTACTCGTAACCACCGGGCAGGCCAAAGCCCTTGCTGAAGTGCACAAAGAACCCAGCGCCTGCCATCACGACCGCGAACAGCACGCCGACCAGCGGCAGACCGATACCGATGATGAAGGCCGCGCCACCGACCAGTTCGACCAGCGCGGTGAACCACGCGGACACCATGGGCAGCGGGATGCCCATGTCCCCGAACCCGGCGGCCACACCATCGATCCCCTTGGTGACGATCTTCTGCCAGCCGTGGTAGATGAAGACCACGCCGACGACGACCCGCCCCAGTAACAGGGTGAGATCCCGAAGTGGCTGCATTGACTTGACTCCTTCCAGATCCGGCGCCGCCGTCAGCGCCGGAGTTCCCCAGTACAGAAGAAGCTACTGATTCAACTTGGAACCAGACCATCGGAACGCGCTTTCCAACAGGAAACAGACAGGAAACCCCCTACGAAAGGAGGGAGTGTCCGTCAGGTCATCCCACGTTCAGGAAATCATTGTGTGGCAATGAACACCTCGATTGCCACAACGGATGCGCGATGAAACTCAGCGGTGAATTCCAGCGGTCAGCCGTGCAAGGAGAGCAGGCCGAGCCCCACCATCGCGACCGCGCCCCCGGCGAACCCGAGCAACTGCCGACGGCTCGGCCACGGCCCGGTGCGCAGCACGCTCACCCCGAGCGGGACCAGCGCGACGGACAGCGCCACCACCGCGACCATCGAGGAGATGGTGGCCCCCTTGAGCACTCCCACCGGTAACGCGGTCATCGCCGCCAGCGCGACCGCCCGCACCGGTCCGAGCACCCCGGCGCGATAGACCCCGACCGCGAGCACCGGCCAGCCCAGCACCACCGCGAACGAGGCGAAGGTGAACACGTGCGGCACCGGGTACGCGGCGCCGACAACCGCGGCGGCCGCCTCCGCGCCCTGCCCGTCGACCAGCCGGAAGGCCAGGTAGTCCACCCCCGCGTGGAAGATCCGAGCGCACAGGCCGAGCAGCACCAGGCTCGCGCCCAGTCCGGCCCACATCCCGCCTGCCCGCGCGGCCAGCAGGAGCACGGCGGGCAACAGCAGCACCATGCCCACCGCGAACAGGCTGTAGGACACGGTCATCCGCACCGGATCGGCGGCGTAACCGGCCAGCTGGGCCGGGAAGAAGAAGTAGGTGCCGTGCCGGGTGAACACGGCGGCGAGCAGCAGCAGCGGTCCGAGGATCAGGCTGGCGCCGCCGAGCCAACGGCCGGGAAAAGGTTGCGCGGTCATGGTTCCCACCCTGCCGCCTGCCCCGCCCCGGCACATCGGACCACAATGGACACTCTGCACCCCCGAGTCCTACCTGGGTCTGATCCACCCTGGTCTGATCCCAACTCGCCGCAACCGGGCTAGCGTCACTCCCGTGCCCACCCCACGCCGACACCTGGTCCACCTGGACGTCCTCGCCGGACTGCTGCTGGCCATCGCGAACTTCGCGGTGGCCGGAAACCTCTGGCTGGCCCAGTCGAACGAGGTGCCGACCATGGTGCTGGCCACCGCGGCCGCACTGCTGGCAGGCACGGCGGTGGCCCTGCGCAGGCTCTGGCCGCGAACCATGCTCGCGCTCGCGGTAGCGGTCGCCCTCAGCGGCACGCTGTGGGACCCGTTCGTCACGGTCGCCCTGGTCCTCTACACGGCCACCACGCTCCACCCGCGCCGCGAGTCGGCCACAGCGCTGGCCCTGTGCCTGACCGCGGCCGCCGTCGGCGCCCTGTGGTTACCGGCAGGCTGGGCCTTCGCCCCGGTCGCGGCGGTGTTCGCGCTGCTGGGCTGGCTCACCGGCGAGCTGATCCGCGAGCGCCGGACCCAGGCGGCCGACCTGGCGGCCCAGCAGGCCCGGCAGATCCGCCTGGACGAGCGATTACGCATCGCCCGCGAACTGCACGACGTGGTGGCCCACGGCATGGGCCTGATCGCGGTCAAGGCCGCGGTGGCCAACTTCGTCGCCGAGACCAGACCGGAGGAGACCAGAGCCGCCCTGCGCGTCATCGAGACCACCAGTAAGGAGGCCCTGGCCGAAACCCGCCGCCTGCTCAGCGTCCTGCGCACCGACGACCTCCGGCCCCCGGACCTGGACGAGCTGTTCGCCGGCGCCCGCGAGGCCGGCGTCCAGATCGAGGCCACCGTCCGGCTGGACGACCTGCCGGAAGCGTTGCGGCTCACCGTGCTGCGCATCGTCCAGGAAGCGGTCACCAACGTGATCCGCCACGCGGCCCCCGCGACCTGCCAGGTGCGGGTGACCGGCACCGACGAGGCGGTGACGATCGAGGTGACCGACAATGGCCCCGGCGGCGACCCCCGCCCCGGCGGCCACGGCCTCACCGGCATCCGGGAACGAGTGGCCCTGTACGAAGGCGACTTCCACGCGGGCCCGGCCCCGGACGGCGGCTTCCACCTGCACGCCACCCTGCCCCGAAAGCGACCTTCATGACCCACCCGCGCCACCTTCCCCACCGGCGGCCCGCATGAGCCGGCCCCACCGGCACGCCCGTGGCAGCGGCCCCCGCCCGCACGCCACCCAACCCCACCGCACGCCGCAACCTCGCCC
>NZ_JBSFUA010000075.1:14164-29992 GCF_053591555.1 Crossiella sp. NPDC003009
CCCGCCAGCTCCAGCCAGCGACCGCCGCCCACACGCCGCCCAACCCCACCGCACGCCGCAACCTCGCCCGCCAGCTCCAGCCAGCGACCGCCGCCCACACGCCGCCCAACCCCACCGCACGCCGCAACCTCGCCCGCCAGCTCCAGCCAGCGACCGCCGCCCGCGAGCCACCCGACCGCACCGCTGGCCCCGCCCATGACCGACATCCGCGTCCTGGTCGCCGACGACCAGGCTCTGCTCCGCGGCAGCTTCCGGGTGCTGCTGGAAACCGCCCCCGGCCTGTCCGTGGTCGCCGAGGCCGCCAACGGCGCGGAGGCGGTCCGGCTCGCGGTCGAACTGCGGCCGGACGTGGTGCTGATGGACGTCCGCATGCCGGTCCTGGACGGCATCGAGGCCACCAACAGGCTGCGCACCGAGGCGCCGGAGGTCCGGGTGCTGGTCCTCACCATGTTCGACGACGACTCGGCCGTCTTCGCCGCCCTGCGCGCCGGCGCCTCCGGCTTCCTGCTCAAGGACACCCCGCCCGGCGACCTATTGCAGGCCATCAACGTCATCGCCGCGGGCGAGTCCCTGCTCGCCCCCACCGTCACCCGCCGCCTGATCGAGGAGTTCACCCGCCGGCCCGGTCCCGCCCACCCCCGGCTCGAGCCGCGTCCCCTCACCGGCGTCACCGACCGGGAGCGCGAGGTCCTCACCCTGGTCGGCCGGGGCCTGTCCAACGACGAGATCGCGGCCGAGCTGCGCCTGAGCCTGGCCACGGTGAAGACCTACGTCGGCCGCCTGCTGGCCAAGCTGCACGCGCGCGACCGCGCCCAGCTGGTGATCATCGCCTACGAGCACGGACTGGTCAGGGTGCACGGATGACCGACTGGAACGCCGGGGCCATCCGCGCCACGCTGGCCGCGGTGGCCGCCCGCGACCGGAAGTTCGCCGAGTTCGGCAGCGAGGAGCACCGGTACCGGCTCAACCGGGTGCTGTCCGCGGCCGAGGTGACCGCCTTCGAGCGCCGGCACGGCATCGCCCTGCCCGCCGACTACCGCGACTTCCTGCTCCAGGTCGGCAACGGCGGCGCGGGCCCCGACTACGGCCTCTACCCACTGGGCGAGGCCGACAGTCAGGATGCCGACCTGGCCGCGCCCTTCCCGCACACCAGGCAGTGGCGGCCCGGCCCCGATGACGACGACCCGGCTCGCTGGTTCGACGGCACGATGGAGATCGCCGAGTGCGGCTGCGGCTACTACCACCGCCTGGTGGTCACCGGCCCGGCGAGCGGCCAGGTCTGGCAGGACCTGCTGGGCTGCGACCAGGGCATCGCGCCCGAGGCCGACTTCCGCGACTGGTACCTGACCTGGCTGGCCGAACTCGCCGCGCGCTACGGAGTCACCCAGACCGGCCGACCGCTCAGCCCTTGAGCAGCGCCCGGGACATGACCACCCGCTGGATCTGGTTGGTGCCCTCGTAGATCTGGGTGATCTTGGCGTCGCGCATCATCCGCTCCACCGGGAAGTCCCTGGTGTAGCCCGCGCCGCCGAAGAGCTGCACCGCGTCGGTGGTGACCTCCATGGCGACGTCGCTGGCGAAGCACTTGGCGGCGGCGGAGATGAAGCCCAGGTTGGGTTCGCCGCGTTCGGCGCGGGCGGCGGCGACGTAGACCATGTGGCGGGCCGCTTCGACCTTCATCGCCATGTCGGCGAGCATGAACTGCACGCCCTGGAAGTCGCTGATTGCCTTGCCGAACTGCTTGCGCTCCTTGACATACCCCAGTGCCGCGTCCAGCGCGCCCTGGGCGATGCCCACGGCCTGGGCGCCGATGGTGGGGCGGGTGTGGTCCAGGGTGCGCAGGGCGGTCTTGAAGCCGGTGCCGGGCTCGCCGATGATCCGGTCCGCGGGAATGACGCAGTCGGTGAAGTAGATCTCGTTGGTGGGCGAGCCCTTGATGCCGAGCTTGCGCTCCTTCGGGCCGACCTCGAAGCCGGGGTCGTCCTTGTGCACCACGAAGGCGGAGATGCCGTTGGCGCCCTTGTCCGGGTCGGTCACCGCCATCACGGTGAACCAGGTGGACTTGGCCGCGTTGGTGATCCAGCACTTGGTGCCGTTGAGCACCCAGCTGTCGCCCTCCAGGCGAGCGCGGGTGCGCATGGAGGCGGCGTCCGAGCCCGCTTCCCGCTCGCTCAGCGCGTAGCTGGCGCCGGCCTCACCCGAGGCGATGCTGGGCATGACCTGCTGCTTCAGCTCCTCGGATGCGGAGAGCAGGATCGGCATGGTGCCGAGCTTGTTCACCGCGGGGATCAGCGAGGAGGAGGCGCAGGCGCGGGCGACCTCTTCGATGACGATGCAGGTGGCGACCGAGTCGGCGCCCTGGCCCTCGTAGGCCTCCGGCACGTGCACGGCGGCGAAACCGGCCTTGACCAGGGCGTCGTGCGCCTCGACCGGGTAGCGCTCGTTCTCGTCCACCTCGGCCGCGTACGGCGCGATCTCCTTGTCCGCCAATGCCCGCACCGCTTCGCGGAGCGCGTCATGCTCCTCGGCCAGCTGGTAGGTGCCGAAGCTCGAGTCCACGGTAAGTTACCTCCGAGTAGCAGCGTCGCTGTCGAGCATGTTAACCCCCGTTCACCCACCGCGCCCTGTGCCCTCGCACACTCGGTTGCAAGAGAAATTGCAGCATCTGCTGATCACTCAGTTGTCTTTGTAGCGTGTCGGTCATGCTGCCCCAGTCCGCGACGCTCGCCACCAACGAACGTATCCAGGCCCTGCGCGCCGGCGGGGTCCCGGTGACCCACCTGGCCTTCGGCGAGGCCGGGCTGCCGGTCGCGCCGGAGATCGCCGCCGCGCTCGCCGCGGCCGCCGGGCGCAACTCCTACGGCCCCACCGCCGGCATCCCGGAACTGCGCGCCGCCGCGGCCGGGTACTTCCAGCGGCGCGGCCTGCCCACCGCACCGGAACAGGTCGTGGCGGGACCGGGCAGCAAGCCGCTGCTGCACGCGCTGCTGTCCGTGCTGCCCGGCGACGTGGTGCTGCCGAAGCCGAGCTGGGTGAGCTACGCGGCGCAGGCTTCGTTGCTGGGCAAGGAAGTCGTGTGGGTGCCGGCGCCGGGGGGCTCGGGCGGGGTGCCGGATCCGGCGTTGCTGGGACCGGCGCTGGTGGCGGCGCGGGCACGGGGGCTGCGGCCGGGCGTGCTGGTGCTGACGCTGCCGGACAACCCGACCGGGGCGCTGGCCGGGCCGGACGCGGTGCGGGCGGTGTGCGAGATCGCGGCCGAGCACGGGCTGATGGTGATCTCCGATGAGATCTACCGGGACCTGGCGCACGAACCGGGCTCGGTGCTCAGCCCGGCGGAGATCATTCCGGCGCGGACCGTGGTGACCACCGGGCTCAGCAAGGCGACCGCGCTTGGCGGCTGGCGGCTCGGGGTCTGCCGGACGCCGAGTGCGGAGCTGACCGCGCGGCTGGTCGGGGTGGCCAGTGAGATCTGGTCCAATCCGAGCACGCCGGTGCAGGTGGCGGCGGCCTATGTGCTGAGCGAGCCGGAACCGGTGCGCGCCTTTGTCGCGGCGGGGCTGGGATTGCACCGGGCGGTGGTGCGGGCGGCTTACGAGATGGTGGTCGCGGCGGGGGCGAGCTGTCCGGCGCCGGGCGGGGGCTTCTACCTGTACCCGGATCTGGCGGCCGCCAGGAGCAAAGCCAGTGGTGCCACCGAACTGGCCGAACTTCTACTGGAGCGCTACCGGATCGGCGTCCTGCCGGGGTCGGCCTTCGGGGATGATCCGCGCGGGCTGCGGTTCCGGCTGGCCACCAGCCTGCTCTACGGCGACACCGACGAGCAGCGCTGGACCGCCTTGCGCAGCACCGATCCGGCCGCGCTGCCCTGGATCGCCGAACCACTGGCGCGGCTGGGCACGGCCGTCGCGGAGCTGACCGGAAAGGGCCATGGAGACCTTCGCTGAACTGACCGAGCTGTTGCGCGTCGCCGAGTTGAGCCCCGCGCAGCGCGCGCTGGCCGAGCGGGTGCTCACCGATCCGGAGGGCGTGGCGTTCCAGACCGCGGCCGAGCTGGCCAAGGCGGTGGGCACCACCGAGGGGACCGTGGTGCGGTTCGCGCAGCGGTGCGGGCTTTCCGGCTATCCGGCGCTGGTGAAGCTGTGCCGGGCGCACCTGGCCGGGCAGGCGCAGCTGGTCCGGCGGTTCGACGCGCTGCGCGGGGACAGCGTGCTGGAGCGGGCCGCCGAGCTGGACCGGCAGAACCTGGCGCGCACCTTCGCCCAGGTCGATCCGGCGGCCTGGCGGCTGGCGGTCGGCTCGATCGCGCGGGCGCGGCGGGTGCACGTGATGGGGCTGCGCAAGTCGCACGCGGTGGCCTATCTGCTCGGCTACCAGCTGGACCTGGTGTGCGAGGACGTCACGCTGGTCACCCCCGGCCCCGGCACGCTCACCGACAAGCTGCGGCGGCTGGACCGGCGGGACGTCTTCATCGCGGTCTCGCTGCACCGCTACGCCGCCGACACGGTGCGCGCGGTCCGGCACGCCAAGGAGGTCGGCGCGACCACGGTGGCCTTCACCGACACCGCCGCCTCACCGCTGGCGGGGCTGGCCGACGCGGTGTTCCTGGCCGACATGGCGGGGGCCGGCCTGCTGCGCTCGGTGACCGCGCTGACCAGCCTGGTGCAGGCGCTGGCCACGGCGGTCGCGGTGGCACGCGGGGACGCGGCCTCGGCGGCGCTCCGCCAGCAGGAGGCCCTGCTGACGGAGTTCGCCACCTATCAACCCTGAATGCGTTCCTGGAGCTTGGCGTCCTTGTCCAGGACCATGGCCTCCAGGTCGGCCTGGAACTTCTCCACCCGCGCGCGCAGCGCCTCGTCGTGCGCGGCCAGGATGCGCACCGCGAGCAGGCCCGCGTTGCGCGCGCCGGCCACCGACACGGTCGCCACCGGGATACCGGCGGGCATCTGCACGATGGACAGCAGCGAGTCCATGCCGTCCAGGTACTTCAGCGGCACCGGCACGCCGATCACCGGCAGCGCGGTGGCCGAGGCGACCATGCCGGGCAGGTGCGCCGCGCCGCCCGCGCCCGCGATGATCACCTTGAGGCCGCGGCCCGCGGCGTCGCGGGCGTAGTCGAGCATGCGCTGCGGGGTGCGGTGCGCCGAGACGACGCTGACCTCGTGCGGCACCTCGAACTCGGTGAGCGCCTCGGCGGCGGCCTGCATGACCGGCCAGTCCGAGTCGCTCCCCATGATCACGCCAACCTGCGGTGCCACGTCAGTTCCCTCCGTGCACGTCGTATCCGTCGGTCCACTCGGCGTGCGAGAGCCAGTGCGCGGCCAGGGTGGCCCGCCTGCGTGTCTCGGCCATGTCCTGGCCGAGCACGTTCACGTGCCCGACCTTGCGGCCGGGCCGCTCCGCCTTGCCGTACAGGTGCACCCGCGCCTCCGGGAACCGGGCGAACAGGTGGTGGATCCGCTCGTCGACGCCCATCGACGGCGGGGCGGGCGCGCCCAGCACGTTGGCCATCACCACCGCGGGGGCCTTCAGGTCGGTCAGGCCCAGCGGGTAGTCCAGCACCGCGCGCACGTGCTGCTCGAACTGGGAGGTGCCAGCCCCGTCCATGGTCCAGTGGCCGGAGTTGTGCGGGCGCATGGCCAGCTCGTTGACCAGCACGCCGTCCGCGGTCTCGAACAGCTCCACCGCGAGCACGCCGACCACGCCCAGCTCGGCGGCGATCCGCAGCGCCAGCTCCTGGATCCGCTGGGCCAGCTCCGGCGCCAGGTCGGGGGCGGGGGCGAGCACCTCGACGCAGATGCCCTCGGACTGCACGGTCTGCACCACCGGCCAGGCCGCGCCCTGCCCGAACGGCGAGCGGGCGATCAGCGCGGCCAGCTCGCGGCGCATCGGCACGCACTGCTCGACCATCAGCGGGGTGCGCGCGGCCAGCAGCTCGGTGACCACCCGCTCGGCGCTCTGCGGGGTGTTGAGCATCCACACCCCGCGCCCGTCGTAGCCGCCGCGGATGGCCTTGAGCACGCAGGGCCAGCCGTGCTCGGCGCCGAAGCGCAGCACGTCGGAGACCTCGAAGACCTCGGTGAACGGCGGCACCGGGAGGTCCAGCTCGCGCAGCTTGAGCCGCATCTTGAGCTTGTCCTGGGCGTAGATCAGCGCGTCCGGGCCGGGGTGCACGGTGACGTCCTCGGCGACCAGCGCGTGCAGGTGCTCGGCAGGCACGTGCTCGTGGTCGAAGGTCAGCACCTCGCAGCCCTTGGCGAAGCTGCGCAGGGCTTCAAGATCGGTGTGCGTGCCGATCTGCACGTCCCGCGCGACGAGTGCGGCGGGATCGGCTTCGGAGACGGCGAGCACCCGCAACGACTGACCGAGGGCGATCGCCGCCTGGTGGGTCATCCGCGCGAGCTGTCCGCCGCCGACCATGCCAACTACTGGGGTGCCGGTTCGGGGGTCCACGGGCAGGTCAGCCTAGTGCAGCCGGGCAGGTCAGCCGCGACCGAGGTGGTTGACGAGGTCGCAGGCGGCCTGATGGGTCGGCGGCAGCGCCTCCAGCCACACCCGCAGCGACACCGTGCCCTCCAGATCTGGGTCGGCGGCCAACCGTTGCTCCACCAACCAGCGGGCGGTGGCCAGTCTCAAAGGTAATCTTTGATCACGTGGAGTGAGCACTGCACCGACTGAGGGACCCACAACAGCCAGGGTCTCGCCCCGGTTGAACACCAGGCGTAACACGTCGGCGACCAGCACCATGGCCACCACCCGGGACCAGCCGGTGGCCTGGCTCAGGTCCACCGCGACCATGGCCAGCACGTGCCGCTCCTCGGTCCGCACCCCTGCCGCGGTCGCCTCGTGGTAGACCTCGCGGAGGCGTGTGCGCAGGTAGGAGGGGGTGGCCAGGCCGGTGAGGCCGTCGGTGGCCTCGGCCGTGGTGACCCGGCCCGCCATCTCCTCGGCCCAGCCGAGCGCGACCACCCGCAACAACCGGGCCGGCACCGCGTCCGGGTCGGCGGAGACGATGCCGTCCTGGCCGGACGGGGTCTCCAGCACCGCGTGCAGGGCGGCCAGGTCCTGCAGGGTCTCGGCCAGGCTGGCGCCCGCCTCTGCCCGGCGGTGACCCAGTCTGATCAGGGCGGATGCCACGTCACCGTGCTCGACCACGGCCCGGCAGACCGCGTCCACCTCGGGCAGCGCCCAGTCGGCGGGGAAGGGCCAGCCAGCGGCCAGGCTCGCGGTCCGCCACCGCGAGCGCAGTGCACGCAGGTCCGCGTCGCTGCCACCGCGGCTGGGCCGGGGCGCCACCTCACGCACACTCACGCTCGATCGGTCTCCTTCTCGAAAGGCCCTGTTCTTGCTCCGATGCGGTGACGCGCCAGCCACCAGTTCGTGACGCCGTTCGAGGTGACGAAGAACAAACCGTTCCGTCACACTGAGCGAGCACACCAGGTGAGCGACATGGAGCAGGCGTGGCAACGGTTCAGGACGAGGTACAGGGTCCCAGTGACGCCGAGCTCATCGACTCGGTGCGCTCGGGGTCGATGGACGCCTACGCCCTGTTGTACGAGCGGCATGTGGCCGCCGCCTACAACCTGGCCCGCCAGATGTCCCGCTCGCCAGCCGAGGCCGATGACCTGGTCTCGGACGCCTTCGCCAAGGTCCTGGACACGCTGCGGGCGGGCAAGGGCCCGGACGCGGCCTTCCGCGCCTACCTGCTGACCGCGCTGCGGCACAACGCCTACGACCGGTCCCGCCGGGAGAAGAAGGTCCAGGTCTCCGACGACGTGGCCGCCTTCGACGCCGGGGTGCCGTTCACCGACACCGCGGTCGCCGGGCTGGAGAAGACCTTGGCGGCCAAGGCCTTCGCCCGGCTGCCGGAGCGCTGGCAGGCCGTGCTGTGGCACACCGAGGTCGAGCAGCAGTCCCCGGCGGAGATCGCGCCGATCCTGGGCCTGACCGCCAACGGCGTCTCCGCGCTGGCCTACCGGGCGCGCGAGGGCCTGCGCCAGGCCTACCTCCAGGTGCACCTGGACTCGGTGGCCGAGGAGCAGTGCCGGGCCACCGTGGACCGGCTCGGCGCGTGGACCCGCGACGGGCTGTCCAAGCGGGAGACCGCGCAGGTCGAGGCGCACCTGGACGCCTGCGTGAGCTGCCGGGCGCTGGCCGCGGAGCTGCACGACGTGAACGGGGCCATGCGGGTCTTCGTCGCCCCGCTGGTGCTCGGCGGTGCGGTCACCGCCTACCTGGCGCTCTCGGCCAGCGCGGCCAAGGCGGCAGGCGCGACCGCGCTGGCGGTCACCGCGGGCGCCGCGGCCGGTGGCGCCGGTGGCGCGGCCGGTGCGGCCAGCTCGGTGCCGAGGCAGTTCGTGGCCACCGGGGCCTCGGCGGCGGCCGTGGTCGCCGCGGTCGCGGTCGCGCTGAGCGCCGGCGAGTCCCCGCAGAACCCCTCGGTCGCCGCGCCCCCGCCGGTCACCACGACGGTCGCGCCCACCCAGCCCCCGCAGCCGCCACCGCCGCAGCCCACGCCCTCCCAGCCACCGCCCCCGTCACCGCAGCCGCCGCCCCCGAGCAGCCAGCCGACCCCTCCCCCACCAACGACCACGACCCCGCCCCCGACGCCGCCCCCGGCCCAGCCACCGCCGCCCACGCCGACCCCGACGCTGTCCGCCTCCGCGCCCAGCGCGCCGGTCCAGCTCACCCCGGGTGGCCCGGCGGTGGACCTGCCGGTGACCGTGCGCAACAGCGGCACCGGGGTGTCCGAGCCGGTCACCGCGGCGCTGAACCTGCCGCCGGGGGTGCTGGCCGAGGTGCCCGGCGCCGGTCAGCGGTTCGCCCGCACCGGGGTGCTGGCCCAGGCGGCGCAGCCGATCGGGATCAGCTGCCAGAGCGGTCCCGGCCGGATCTCGTGTGTGACCGGGCGGGGCCTGGCGCCCGGCGAGTCGGTGACCTTCGGGTTCCGGCTCACCGCGGGGCCGGACGTGCAGCCGGGACGGATCACCGGCAGCGTGAACTCAGGCACCAGCATCAACCTGTCGCTGTCCGAGGTGACCGTGCAGGTCAAGCAGAACGACGAGCTGGAGCTGCGCGCGGAGACCTGGAACCACGGCTGGTGGTGGCCGATCCGGATGGACGTCACCGCGACCAACCGGGGCACCAGGGAGGCCCCGCTGACGGTGACCATCGCGCTGCCCGAGCGCACCGTGGCCTTCGCCTGGACCAAGCACTGCCAGGGCAGGGGCAACGTGGTGACCTGCACCGGCAGGCTCAAGCCGGGTCAGCGGGTGGTGTTCCGCACCTGGCTGACCTCCCTCGGCGTGATCAAGGACCAGGCCCAGGTCAGCGGCACCCTCGGTGAGGCCAAGGCGGCGATCACGGTGCCGATCCACATCCGCGACCACCCCGGTGGCCGCCCGATCGACCCGGACCGCCCGCAGGACCCCAGCACGCCACCGGCCACCACCACAACCACGCGGCCGCCGACCACCACGACCCCGACCACCACGACCCCGGCCAAGCCGACCACCACCAGCCGCAAGCCCGCCCCAACCACCGGCGGCCGCGAGCCGAGCCACTCGGACCGCCCGACCACCCAGCCACCACCGGCCGCACCCCCGGCGACCAAACCGGTCGAGCCGCCCAAACCGACCACCCCGGCCCGCACCACGACCTCCGCACCGCCGCCGCCGACGTGCAAGCCGACGTTGCCGCCGTGGCTGTCCTGGCTGCTGCCGGAGTGCTGACCCGGCGTGTCCACCGGGAGTGTCGCTGACAAACCCGGCATACCCGGCCGACAGTTGGTGAACAAGCCACGGGCCGATCGGGGGGTGTGATCGTCGATCTCTACACTCGCCGGAGTGTTCGCAGCCGAAGCCGTGTTCGCCAAGTTGCCCCCGCGCTACCGCGAGTTGATTCGGCGGAACCGGGAGATGTTCCGGTTCGCGGTGGTCGGCAGCGCCACCTTCCTGGTCGACACGGTGGTGATGTACAGCCTGAAGTGGACCATCCTGGACACCAAGCCGGTGACCGCGAGGGCGATCGGCGTGATCGTGGCCACCGTGGTCGGCTACGTGCTCAACCGGGAGTGGTCCTTCCGCACCCGCGGCGGCCGGGAACGCCACCACGAGGCCGCGCTGTACTTCCTGATCAGCGGCGTCGGCGTGGCCCTCAGTTCGGCCCCGATGCTGGTCTCCCGATACGTGCTGTTCCTGTCCGAACCGCACATCAGCTGGGCCGCGCAGGAGATCGCGGACTTCGTCAGCGGCCTGATCGTGGGCACCCTGCTGGCCATGGTGTTCCGCTTCTGGGCCTTCCGGAAGTTCGTCTTCCCCGCGCCCAAGGTCGTCACCAAGCCCGAGGTGCACACCATCATCAAGACGGTCAGCGCAGCCCGGCCGGAGAAGCGCCTGGCCACCACGGAGGAGCGGTCCGTTCCGCTGCGCTGAGGCCAGACGGGTGAACGGGATCCGTAGACTGCCGGGGTGGCCGTAGTGGAGACCGTGCTCGGAATGCTGCCGCAGGGCTTGCGGCGGGTCCTGTTGAAGCACCGTGAGCTGTTGAAGTTCGCCTTCGTCGGCGGAACCACCTTCATCATCGACAACGCCGTCTTCTACGGCCTCAAGCTGACCGTGCTGGACACCAAGCCCCTGATCGCCAAGGGCATCGCGGTGCTGGTGGCGACCATCGTCTCCTACGTGCTGAACCGGGAGTGGTCCTTCCGCACCCGCGGCGGCCGGGAGAAACAGCACGAGGCGGCGCTGTACTTCCTGGTCAGCGGCATCGCGGTGGGTATCTACACCGCCCCGCTGGCGTTCTCCCGGTACGTGCTGGACCTGCGGTACCCGGACGTCAGCCTGCTCTCCCAGGAACTCGGCGACTTCTTCATCGGACAGGTCGGCGGAGTGCTGATCGGAATGCTGTTCCGGTGGTGGGCGTTCCGGAAGTTCGTCTTCCCGGAGGAGGGCGTGCGACCGAACAAGACTTACGGAACGGTTGTCGTCCAGGCTCCGATCGTGAACGACGAAATCGTGGCGAACGGGCAGGAAAACGGAAAGCCCCACCGCCCCGCGCCGAAGCGAAGCGATGAGGACGAAGAACACTTAGGGCACTCCTAGCCAGCGGCGAGGTTCGGGCCTGGGGTGAAAACCCACGAAGAGGGCCTCTCGTCTTCTCCGTACGGCCTGGAGACTGCTGACCGCATCTCGTCGAGCGGCCCCTGCAACACAAACCGCCGCCAAGGCCTCACAACGTGACGGGGGCCGCTCGACGAGATGTGGTTTGCTGTCGGAAGGTCGTGCGGAGAAGACGAGAGGGACTCGAGCACGCTGGAATCGGCCCCGGCAGCCTGCTCAACCCCGCAACCTGCTCGTCCGCGCTTTTGACTTGCCCCACTCCTCCGGGGGTCTGCCCGTCCGGCGAGGACACTTCTTTTGGTTTTTTAAAAGCGAAAAGAATGTCCTCGCCGGACGGGCAGACCATCAAAGCAGGGGGGAAGATCAAAGGCGGCGAGATGAGTTGCAGACCAGTGCGAGTTTGTGTTGGCGCGCCGGATGCAGCGTGGGTGGTTCCGCGGGGTCTGGGTGGTTCTGCTTCGACGACCTTCCAAAACCAAACCAGCCCTGTCAAGCGCCCCGGTACCAGCCCTTGGCGGCGGTGGGCGGCGCGGGTGGGGCGCTTGACAGGGCTGGTGTGTTTTTTCCAGGCCGTCGAAGCAGAACCACCCAGACCGGCCGCTCCGTTTGCGATCAAAAGCAAAGGCAAAAGCTCAACCCTCGCCTAGCGTGGACTCGCCTCGGTTGGCCAACGCAGGTCTGGCACATCATCCGCTCTCGGTACCGGCAGGAAGATGCTGAACGTCGCCGTTCTCGGCACCGACAGCTCCAGCCGCCCGCCGTCGGCCTCCACCAGCGCCCGCGCCAGTGCCAGTCCGACCCCGGTCGACCCGCCGCCGGACACGCCCCGCTCGAAGATGTGCGCGGCCAGGTCCTCCGGCACCCCAGTTCCGCCGTCGGTGACCTCGACCACGACCATCGCGTCGCCGCTGCGGGCGGAGACGTGCACCGTTCCGCCGCCGTGGCGCAGGGCGTTGTCCAGCAGGACGCCCAGGGTTTCGCGTAGGCGGGAGGGGGTGGCTCTGGCGAGCAGGCCTGCGGGGGCGCGCAGGCGGAGGGCTCGGCCGTGTTGTCTGAGGCTGGCTCGCCATTCCTGGACCATGATCGGGAGTTGGGCGGCCAGGTCTACCGGTTCGGCGTCCACGGCTCGGGCGGCGTGGGCGGCGGCGAGGAGTTCGTCCAGCACGGTGGAGAGGCGTTCTGCCTGTTCCAGGGCGGCGTTGGCGTCTTCGGCCGTGGCGCCGTCGGCGTGCATGGCCAGGGACTCCAGGCGGAGCTGCATGGCGGTAAGGCGGCTGCGGAGCTGGTGGGAGACGTCCCCGATGAGCTCTCGTTCGCGTTGCAGGAGCTGGGCCAGTGCCGAGGCTGAGGTGTCCAGGGCCTCGGCGAGCTTGTCCAGCTCGTTGATGCGGTAGCGGCGGGGGTCGGGGCGGAAGTCGCCGGCGCCCAGGCGCGCGGCCCGGTCGGCGACGTGGCGGAGGGGTTCGGCCAGGCGGCGGGCGGTGACCGTGGCGACCGTGGCTCCGATGCCCACCGAGAGGACCACCAGCAGGGTGACCACCCCGGCGACCTCCAGCTGGTCGGTGCGCTTGGGGGCGGCGCTGGCGGCGACCGTCACCTTGCCGTGCTGGGCCATCGGCACGGTTTCGCTCATCTCGTCCGGGCCGGGGCTCGCGCCCAGCTCCCGGTCGCCGGAGGCCAGGCCGGTGATCCTGATCTGGCCGCCTTCCGGGCGCAGCACCTCGACCGCGGCCAGGTCGATCTGCTGGTGGTCGGCGAGCTGGTTGTCCAGCTGCGCGGCGACCTGCCGGGCCCGGTTGGCCAGGTCCCGGTGGGTGACGTCGTGTACCACCGTTATGGCGGTGTAGCCCAGCGGGAGGCCAAGGGCGACACCCGTCACCGCCACCGCGAGCAGGGTGGACTGCAGGATTCGACGGCGCACCGGCATCCCTCCCGCCTAGTCGCTGTTGAACCGGAACCCGACGCCACGCACGGTGGCGATCCGGCGCTCGGTGTTGCCGCCCTGGGTGTCCCCGATCTTGCGGCGCAGCCAGGAGATGTGCATGTCCAGGGTCTTGCTGCCGCGCAACTCGGGGTCGTTCCAGACCTCTTCCAGGATGTCGTCCCTGCTCACCACCTGGCCCGCGCGCTGCATCAGCACCCGCAGCAGCTCGAACTCCTTGTTCGCCAGGGTCACCTCGTGGCCGTCGACCAGCACCCGGCGCGCGGCCAGGTCCAGCCGCACCCCGCTGGCCTCCAGCGTGCCCGGCGAGCGCCTGCGCAGCAGCGCCCTGATCCGGGCCATCAGCTCGGCCAGCCGGAACGGCTTGGCCACGTAGTCGTCGGCGCCGGCGTCCAGGCCCACCACGAAGTCGACCTCGTCGGCGCGGGCGGTGAGCATGAGCACCGGGATGCCCCGCCCGTTCGCGCGCAGCCTGCGGCAGACCTCAAGGCCGTCCAGCCGGGGCAGGCCCAGGTCCAGCACCAACAGGTCGACCTCGCCGTTGCTGGCCGCCTCCAGCGCGCTGACGCCGTCGGCGACCACGTGCACCGAGTAGCCCTCGCGCTGTAAGGCGCGGGACAACGGTTCGGCGATGGCGGGGTCGTCCTCAGCCAGCAGCACCACACTCACGGCACCAGCCTAGGCTCATCGGCGTGACCACGTATTCCGCGGATCTTGATCTCGCGCTGCGCCTGGCCGACACCGCCGACTCGATCACCCTGGACCGCTTCCGCGCCCGTGACCTGGCGGTGGAACGCAAACCCGACCGGACCCCGGTCACCGACGCCGACCTGGCCGTCGAGGACGCCATCCGGGCCGTGCTCACCGCCGAACGCCCGGCGGACGAGGTCGCCGGGGAGGAGCGCGGCGGCACGGACACCGGCGCCGGGCGGGTCTGGGTGCTCGACCCGATCGACGGCACCAAGAACTTCCTGCGCGGCGTGCCCGCCTACGCCACCCTGATCGCCCTGGTTGAGGACGGCCGCCCGGTGGTCGGCGTGATCAGCGCCCCCGCCCTGCACCGCCGCTGGTGGGCCGCCCGCGACGCCGGGGCCTGGGCCGCGCCCACCGGCGGCGAACCGCAGCGGCTGGCCGTCTCCGGCGTGCGCGAGCTGGCCGACGCCTACCTGTCCACCACCCACCTGGGTTCCTGGGTCGAGCACCACTCCAGGGAGGCCTACCTGCGGCTGGCCGACGCCTGCTGGGAGAACCGGGCCTTCGGCGACTTCTGGCAGCACTGCCTGGTCGCCGAGGGCGTGATCGACCTGGCCGCGGAGGCCATCGTGAACCCGTGGGACGTGGCCGCGGCGCAGGTGCTGGTGGAGGAGGCCGGTGGCCGGTTCACCGACCTGTCCGGCAAGCCGGACTACACCGGCGGCAACGTGCTGACCAGCAACGGGCTGCTGCACCAGCTCGCCTTGGACCAGCTCGCGCACTGACGGCTTGCGGCGGGGCCGCCGGGGCTCACGCCACCGGCGGCACCTGCTGCATGACCCCGAGCGCGCCGCGGCTGACCTGCGCCCAGGTCAGCCGCCCGAACAGGTAGAAACACGCCACCTGTTCGTTGGAGAACCTGGCCCAGTCGTACCGGTTGCCCTGTTCGCGCCAGAAGACCTCCCAGCCGAACTGGCCCTCCTCGTCGGCGACCTCGTCGCGCAGCAGGCACCACGCGTTGTCGGCCTCCGCGCCGATGGACACCACCTGCGGCGGCACCCCCAGCGCGCGCAGCCACTCACCGATCGACTCCGCGTTCACGCGTTCGTGTCCTCTCCCACTTCGACCAGGAAACCCAGGGCAACAAGCTCGGCGGCGGCGTGCGTGGTGCGGAACCGGATGCCGCCGCCCGCCTGACCGAACCACGGCGCGGCCACCGTGCGCCACACCGGCAGCTCGCGGGCCACCCGGAACCGGTGGTAGCCGTGGCCGATCAGCTCCGGTGGCAGGCCGCGTTCGGCGAACGGGGTGCCGTCCACCGCGAACACCCGGCCGTCCCTGGGGCCGAAGCGGTCCAGCATCGAGCCCACGGAGAGCACGATCGGCTCCGCGCCGTCCGGGTCGACCCCGCCCTCCGGGCACAGCTCGGCCGGCGGCCAGGCGTACTCGGCGGCGCGCTCCGGCGTGGCCGGGCGGGCCAGGAACCGGCGGTCCCACTCGCGTTCGTGCTGGCCGCCCAGCGGGTCGTAGTCCGGGACCAGGGCGAGCACGGCCGGGTGGTCGGGGGCCAGGCCGGGGGTGCGCGGGACCGGGGCCACCGGGTAGCCGGTGATCAGCTCGGAACGGGGGTGGTCGTGCGGGGCGAAGCGCAGCCCGGCCGCGTAGTCCAGCTCGGCGCGCGGGCGGGGCAGCTGGCGGGCCGGGCGGTTGGTCGGCCTCGGCATGTGCCCCAGCGGGAACAGGTGCACCAGGAACAGCGCCAGCTCGTCGTCCTTGCGGGCGGGCAGCGACAGCTTGGCCGGCGCCACCGGGCGGTCCGGCTCGACCACCGGCGCGACCCCCGGCGCCATCTCCAGGTACCCGGCGCCGGGGCGGACCCCGCGCCAGTCCTTGTTCGGGCCGAACCCGGCGTCCATGCCGACACCGCCCCGGCCGCCGTGCACCGGCACCGGGGCGACCCCGGCCGCGCCACCGGCGGCGGCACCCGCGCCCGCGGGCGCGTGCGGGGCGGCGGCCGCGGCGTGACCGGGTGCGGCGACTGGCGGGGCCGCTGGCGGCGCGGCGGGCGGCGGTGCC
>NZ_JBSFUA010000076.1:0-27628 GCF_053591555.1 Crossiella sp. NPDC003009
CCGGGCGGCCGCTGCCCACCTCGCGGAACACCGCCTGCGCCGACGAGATCATGGACGCCCCGCCGAGCCCGCCGTCGCTCGCCGCGGCCGCCAGATATCCCGCCGCCCCGGCACCCAGCACCAATGGCCCCGCCGCCGCCCGCAGCGCGCCGTTGAGGTCCACCAGTTCCGCCGCCAGTGCCCGGCACTGCTCGCAGCTGTCCAGGTGTGCCTCCACCTGCGCCGCCTCGCGCTTGGACAACCGGCTCCGCGTCCACGCGCCCAGCCGCTCGACCGTGGCGCGGCAGCGGCCGTTGTCCGTATCCGCCAGGTGCACCTGCAGGTAGGCCTGGCGCAGGCCCTCGCGGGCGCGGTAGGCCAGTGCGGAGACGCCGTTGGGGTTGAGGCCGAGCAGGGGCGCGACCTCGGCGGGGTTGTGGCCTTCGATCTCGGTGTACCAGAGCACCGCCTGCCAGCGTTCCGGCAGCCGCTGGAAGGCCTTGGCGGCCAGGGAGCGCTCGATGTCCTCGAACACGCTGGCCTGGGTCTCCACCTGGTCCGGGACCTCGCCCAGGTCGTCGCTGAGGGTGACCGGCTTGGCCCGCCGGTGCCGTTCGTAGGCGATGTTGCGCAGGGTGGTCAGCAGGTACGAGCGGAACGCCAGCTCCGGGCCCTTGCCCGCCCGCAGCGCGTCCAGGACCTTGGTGAACGCCTCGGCGACCAGGTCGTCCACCTCGCTGGCGGCGCTGGCCAGCTGGCGGGCGAAGGCGGTCGCGGAGCCGACGTGCCGCCGGTACAGCTCGCCGTAACCGTCGGTGACACCGGCCCTCACCATGGTGATCAGCTCAGCGTCGCTGGGCACCTCGGCTCCTGGGGGTGTCTCCGACATTGCTCGTCCTCCGAACGGGGGCAGGGTCCGCCTGAGTGGGTGACCCCGTTCCCCCGGGTTCATGACGCGAACCCGGGGGACTGCGAGCTAAGTCATGCCGGAGCGCGGGCTATCCGGCGATCTCGGCGACCGCCTCTCGGACCGGGGTGTCGCCCGCGGTGAGCTCGACGGTCAGACCGGCGGTGGCGGGGGTGTCCAGCAGGGCGAGCAGCACCGCGGCCACATCGGCCCTGGTGACCTGGGTGGGCTCGACCTTCGCCGCCAGGGTGACCAGGCCGGTCGGCTCCTCGTTGGTCAGGGTGACCGGGCGCAGGACGGTCCAGTCCAGGTCCCGGCGGCGCAGGTCTTCGTCTGCCGCGCCCTTGGCCCGCAGGTAGTCGGCGAAGCTCGCCGGGTAGTCGCCCTGGGGGTCGGTGTCCGCGCCGTAGGAGGAGATCATCAAATACCGGCGCACCCCGGCCAACTCGGCCGCCTCGGCCAGCAGTGCGGCCGCGCCGAGGTCCACGTTCTGCTTGCGGTCACTGCCGTCGGCCGACTTCTTGCCGCCCGCGCCCGCGGCGAAGACCACCGCGTCCGCCCCGGCCAGGCAGGCCACCACCTGCTCGACGGTGGCCGCCTCCAGGTCCAGCTCCACCGGTTCGGCCCCGATGGCGCGCAGGTCCGCGGCGTGCTCGGGGTTGCGGATGAGCCCGGCCACGCTGTCCCCCCTGGCGGCGAGCAGGGCTTCGAGCTTGAGAGCGATCTGGCCGTGGCCTCCGGCGATGACGACGCGCATGCGGCCAAGGCTAATCCGGCCCGCCCCGGTGCGCCGGACGCGACCGGGGCGGGAGCCAGGGGATCAGTTGCCGCTGAGCTTCTCCACCGCGGCCAGCAGCACGCAGGTGACCACACCCTCCATGGCCAGCGCGACCTCGCGGATCTCCGGGAAGGTCGGCGCCAGCCGGATGTTGCGGTCGCGCGGGTCGTTGCCGCCGGGGAAGGTGGCGCCGGCCGGGGTCAGCACGATGCCGGCCTCCTTGGCCAGCTGCACCACGCGCTTGGCGGTGCCGTCGAGCACATCCAGGCTGATGAAGTAGCCGCCCTTGGGCTTGCTCCAGGCCGCCACCCCGGTGCCGCCGAGGCGCTTCTCCAGCATGTGCAGCACCATGTCGAACTTCGGCGCGATCACCTCGCGCTGCTTGACCATGTGCGCCAGCAGGCCGTCGGTGTCCTTGAGGAAGGCCACGTGCCGCAGCTGGTTGACCTTGTCCGGGCCGATGGTGCCGAAGCTCTGGTTCTTGGTCAGCCAGGCCACGTTCTCCGGCGAGCCGCCGAAGAAGGCCACGCCCGCGCCGGCGAAGGTGATCTTCGAGGAGGAGGCGAAGATGAAGGGGCGGTTGGGGTTCCCGGCCTCGGTCGCCAGCTCCAGCACGTTGGCGATCTCGATGGACTCCTCGGTGAGGTGGTGCAGCGCGTAGGCGTTGTCCCAGAACAGCCGGAAGTCCTTGGCCGCGGCCGGCATCGAGGCCAGGCGGCGCACGGTGTCCTCGGCGTAGACCGCGCCGGTGGGGTTGGCGTACTTGGGCACGCACCAGATGCCCTTGATCGAGGCGTCCTGCGCGACCAGCTGCTCGACCACGTCCATGTCGGGGCCGTGCTCGGTCATCGGCACCGGCACCGCCTCGATGCCGAACTGCGCCAGCAGCGAGAAGTGCCGGTCGTAACCCGGCACCGGGCAGAGGAACTTGACCTGCTGGCCCACCCACGGCTCACCGTCGACCGGGCCCTTGAGCAGCGAGAACACGATGGCCTCGTGCATCACCGCCAGGCTGGAGTTGCCCAGCGCCAGCAGCTGCGGCACCGGCACGCCCAGCGGGCCGCTGAAGATCTCGCGCAGCTCCGGCAGACCCAGCAGACCACCGTAGTTGCGGGTGTCGGTGCCCCCGGCCTTGAAGATGTCCTTGCCCGGCAAGGTGAGCAGCTCGTTGGCCAGGTCGAGCTGCTCGGCGGCGGGCTTGCCCCTGGTGAGGTCCAGCTTCAGGTTCTGCGCCTTCAGCTCCTCGTAGGCCTTGCGCAGATCGGCCAGGGGGGCGGGCAGCTCGTCGGCGTCCAGCTTGGTCAGTTCCATGCCCCGCATTTTCCGCGCTCAGCGCAGCTCGGTGCCCACCGGGGTCTCCGCGCGGAACAGGTCCAGCACCGGGGAGTGCCGGTCGACCTCCTGGCGCAGCAGCTCATAGCGCTCCCTGGCCTCCGGCCCGTCCAGCCGGACCCGCACCGTGATGCCGGTGAACCCGGGCCTGGTGTGCTCGGTGAGCCCGAAGAACCCGCGCCGGTCCAGCTCCCCGGTCACCTCCACCGACACCGAGCTGAGCCGGATGCCCAGTCGCGCGGCCCAGAACTGGTAGGTGAGGACCTGGCAGGAACCCAGCGAGGCCAGCGCGTACTCCACCGGGTTCGGGCCAGCGTCCGCGCCGCCGCGGGCCACGCACTCGTCCGCGGTCTGCTCGTGGCCGCGGATGCGCACCCGCACCCTGGTGTCCGTGCCGGCGACCACCGCGCAGTGCGCGTCGAAGACCGCCCCGGCGTGGTACGGATCCTCGGCGACCGCGCTGCGCGTGGCCTCGAAAACATCGGTCAACGACATGGCGGCACTCCCGGGGGAATTGAGCGAATACCGAATCGTGCTGACCGCGACGACGTCCGGTCAAGGTGCGGAACAATGTTTTTCGACCGGCTGGGGGAATTCCTCTCACATGGTGGGCGCTTTCCGCCGGTCACCCCGGGGCGCTGCTAGCCTCGCTACCGTGACCACCCTGGTGTCCCGTATCCACGTCGACCTGCGACGTGTGACGACCATGGCCTGTCGCCGCTCTCCCGCTGCCTGACCTCCTCGCGGGCCGCCGCGCCCGCAATTCACCCGCGCTCGCTATTCGGGCGTCCGGGCTATTTCGTGTGCCCGCGAATCGCTTTTCTCATTTCCGGGTGTCTTTGCGGATCGGGTGTTCTTCCGGCACCTCCACCAGCACGATCCGCACCCCGTCCGGATCGCTGATCCACATCTCGTGCAGGCCCCACGGCTCGCACTTCGGCTCGCGGGTGATCTCCACCCCGCGCCCGGCCAGCTCCCGGTGCGTGGCCGCGAGGTCGCGCACCTGCAACCACAGCGCGAAGCCACCGCCACCGCCCTCGCCGCCGTGCCCGGAGACCTCGAGGTAGCCCTGGCCGAGGAAGAACACTGTGCCGCCGGGGAACTCCCGCGCGATCGCCAGTCCGAGGGTGTCCCGGTAGAACTCGGTGCTGCGCCGAGGATCCCTCGGTCGCAGGATGACGCGGCTGTTGATCGGGTGCACGCCGGACCTCCCTCAGCCCTTGATCCCCGCGCTGGTGATTCCCCGCACCACCTGCCGCTGAAACACCAGGAAGAACAGCAGCAGCGGCAGCCCGCCGAGCAGGCTGGAGGCCATCACCTGGGCGTAGCGCAGACCGTAGCTGCTCTGCACCGAGGCCAGGCCGACCGGGATGGTCATCATCTCCGGGTCGGTGGCCACGATGAACGGCCACAGGAAGTTGTTCCAGGTGGTGACGAAGGTGAAGACGGCGACAGCGGCCAGCGCCGGACGGGCCAGCGGCAGCATGATGCTCCAGTAGATCCGCCACCGGCTCGCGCCGTCCACCAGGGCCGCCTCCGCCACCTCCCTTGGCACGCCGTCGAAGAACGTCTTCAGCACGTACACCATGGCGGGCAACACGATCTGCGGCAGGATCAGGCCCCAGTAGGTGTCCACCAGGCCGAGCCCGGCCATCTGGCTGAACAGCGGCACGACCAGCACCTGCGGCGGCACCACGATCCCGGCCAGCACCACCCACAGCAGCACCCGGCGGCCGCGGAACTCGGTGCGGGCGAAGCCGTAGGCGGCCATGCTGGCCAGCAGCACGGTCAGCAGGGTCACCAGCACGCCGACCACCAGGCTGTTGGCGAACCAGCCGAGCAGCCCGGTCTCGGTCAGCACCCGCCCGAAAGCTTCCAGCGTCGGGTGTTCCGGCAGCCAGCGTACCGGGATCTTGGTGGTGTCGGCCTCCGGGCGCAGCGCGGTGGACAGCGCCCAGCCCAAGGGCAGCAACCACATCAGCGCCAGCACCAGCGCCACCGAGAACCGGGCGGTGCGCGCGGCCGGGCGCTCCCGGTCGAAGGCGCTCACGAGATCCGCTCCTGCCTGGCCCGCAGGATCCGGAACTGCACGACGGCCAGCAGCACGATCAGCGCGAAGAACAGGTAGGAGATCGCCGAGGCGTAGCCCACCCGGAACTTGGTGAACCCGCTCTCGTAGATGTACTGCACGATACTGCGCACCTCCGGGTTGGTGCCGCCGGTGAGCAGGTAGACCTGGTCGAAGACCTTGAGCGAGGCCAGCACCTGCAGCACCAGCACCAGCACGTGCGTGCGGCGCAACAGCGGCAGCGTGATCGAGCGCAGCCGCGCCCAGCCGCCCGCCCCGTCCAGCGCGGCCGCCTCGTGCAGCTCGCGCGGGACCTCCTGCAGCCCGGCCAGGTAGAGCAGGTAGTTGAAGCCCACCGTCCACCAGACCGTGGTGACCACAATGGACACCATCAGCACGCCGTTGTCGCTGAGCCAGCCCACCTCGCCAAGGCCCAGCCACACCAGGGTGTCGTTGATCAGGCCGAAACCCGGTTGGTAGAGCCAGGTCCAGATCAGCACCACCACCGAGACCGGCAGCACGTACGGGGCGAAGAAGGCCAGCCGGAACAGCCAGGCAGCGGGCAGCTTGCGGTGCGTCAGCAGGGCGAGGCCGAGGCCGATGGCCACCAGCGGCGGGGTGCTGAGCAGAGTGAAGACCAGGGTGTTCCACAGCGACCGCCACACCGCCGGATCGCCGAACAGCTCGGTGTAGTTGGCAAGGCCGACCCAGGCGTCCGAGCCCGCGCCGGTGATGCTCTGGTTGGTGAAGCTCATCCTCAGCCCGAGCAGCAGCGGCGCCACCAGGAACGCCAGGTACAGCAGCAGGAACGGGGCCACGAACCAGAAACCGGACCACTGGCGGCCGCGCACGGGGGAGCGGCTCCGGCGCCCGGCGGCTCCCGGCCGGTGCGCGCTCACAGCTGCGGCCTCGGCGTGGCCAGCAGCGTCCGCATGGCCGAGCTGAACTCCCCGAGTGCCGCCTCCGGGCTCAGCCCGCCCGCGCACATCTGGCTGAACACCGCGCCCGCCTGGTTCTGCAGGTCCGAGGCGGCCCCGCCGAACCAGCACGGCGGGTCCAGCTCCAGGTCGGCCGCGGCCGAGGCGTACCGGGCCGCCGGGCCCAGCTCGGCGTAGGCCGTGCTCCCGGCCACCGGGCGGTAGGCGGGGATGTGGCCGCCCTTGGCCCAGGTCAGGCTGTTCTGGAGCAGGAAGCGGGCGAAGTCCAGGGCGACCCTGGTGCGGACCGGGTCGCGGTCGTCGCGGTGCGGCAGCACCAGCGCGTGCGAGTCGCCGTGCACTCCGGCCGTGTCATATATCGCCGGGAAGGGTATGACGTCGAACGGAGTGTCCTGTTCGACGAAGGTGGGCAGCTCCCACTCACCGTTCCAGAAGAACCCGGCCTGACCGCTGCCGAACATGGCCACCGCGGCGTTGTTGCTCACATCGCCGCGGGCCACCCCGGACTCCACGGTCAGCGCGCGCAGGAACCGCAGCGCGCGCAGCGCCTTGGCCTCGTCCAGCACCAGCCTGGTCGCCGACGGGTCGAACAACTCACCGCCCTGCTGGCGGTACAGCGTCCAGAACAGCCGCCACGGGTTGATGTCCGCGGACACCGCCATCACCAGCCCCTGCTTCGCCCCGGCCTGCTTCGCCCGGCGGAAGGCCTCCAGCACCTGTTCCTCGCCGCGCATCGACCTGAGCCGTCCGTCCGGGCCGAGCAGGCCGGCCCGGCCGCAGATCTCGGTGTTGTAGAACAGCACCAGCGGGTGGGTGTCCAGCGGCAGCGCGTAGACCCGGCCCTGGTGCTGGGCGCGTGCCCACGCCGTGGCCGGGAAGTCCGCGGCGGTGAGCCCGAACTCGGCCAGCAGGTCGGGCTCGAACGGGTCCAGCAAGCCAGCCGGGGCGTACCCGGCCAGCCGGGACAGGTGCAGCACCGCGACATCGGGGGCGCGACCGCCCGCGGCGGCCATGGCCAGCTTCGTGTAGTACGGCGTGCCCCAGGCCAGCGTGGTGGCCTGCACCGGTGTGCCCGGCCGGGCCTGGCGGAACGCCTCGACCAGCTCCACCATCCGGGCGCCGTCACCGCCGTTGAACAGGTTCCAGAACTTCAGCGGCGCCCCGGCTCCTGGCGGGGGTGGACCGCATGCGCCCGCGCCGGCGGTCCCCAGCCCCAGCGCGAGCGCAGCGGTCCCCTGGAGGAACCGCCGTCGGCCGAGAAACCCGTCCGCCCTGCTGCCCGGCGGGCCGGCCCCCCGACTGCGTCTCCACACGGTGCCTCCAGAACCCCCAGCACGACCAATCCCCCTCGGCCGCGCCCTGGTTTCTACAGCGTTGTAAACAACGATGTAAAGATGCGTCCGGGGGACGTGACCCGAACAGGCGTGAATTGTGACGATCCCGCGTCCCGGCTGTTTTACAACGATGTAAAGTACTCAGCCATGGGCGTGAGCCTCAAAGACGTCGCCGCGCTCGCCGGCGTGTCGGTGAAGACGGTGTCCAACGTCGTCAACGACTACGCCCACGTCAGCGAGCAGACCAGGGCCAAGGTGCGGCAGGCCATCACCGAGCTGGGCTACCAGCCGAACCTGACCGCACGGCACCTGCGCTACGGCCGCTCCGGCATCATCGCACTCGCCTTGCCCGAACTGGACATACCCTACTTCAGCGAACTGGCCAGATCGGTCATCAGCAGCGCGGAGGCCCAGTCCTGGGCGGTGCTGATCGAACAGACCGAGGGACGGCGGGAGCGGGAGCTGCTGATCGCCTCCGGCCTGCGCTCGCGCACCGTGGACGGCCTGATCC
Organism: Crossiella sp. NPDC003009; assembly: GCF_053591555.1. Classification (NCBI taxonomy): domain Bacteria; kingdom Bacillati; phylum Actinomycetota; class Actinomycetes; order Pseudonocardiales; family Pseudonocardiaceae; genus Crossiella; species Crossiella sp. NPDC003009. The sequence goes on from NZ_JBSFUA010000076.1 coordinate 7,848, forward strand.
TGAGCCCGCTCGCACTCGACGGCGAGGACCTGGCCCGGCTGGGCGCGGAGCTGCCGGTGGTCCTGCTGGGCGAGCGGATCGGGCCGGGCGCCGCCGACCACGTGGTGATCGACAACGTGGCCGCCGCGCGCGCCGCCACCGAGCACCTGATCGGCCTGGGCCGCCGCCGGATCGGCGCCATCGGGGCCAGGGCGGTGATCGGCCAGGACACCTCCAACCTGCGCCTGGCCGGCTACGCCCAGGCGCTGGGCACGGCGGGACTGCCCCTGGAGCCGGACCTGGTCATGCCGGTGCCGCGCTACCACCGCCCCGACGGCGCGCAGGCGATGGCCGCGCTGCTGGACCGCGCCGAACCGCCGGACGCGGTGTTCTGCTTCAACGACCTGCTCGCCCTCGGCGCGCTGCGCACGCTGCTGGCCAGGGGACTGCGGGTGCCGGAGGACGTGGCGCTGGTCGGCGTGGACGACATCGAGGACGGCCGGTTCAGCACGCCGACGCTGACCACCATCCGCCCGGACAAGGCGCAGATCGCCACGGTCGCGGTGCGCATGCTGCTGGAGCGGATCAACGGCGCGGACGTGCCGCCACGGGAGTTCCAGGCCGGGTTCAGCCTGGAGGTCAGGGAGAGCACGGTCGGGCGGGCCGCCGGATGAGCGTGCGGCTGCCGGTGCACAACCACGGCAAGGACGGCGTCGAGCTGGTGCCCTGGCAGGACTGAGGCTCAGGCCAGGTGCGCCGGGAAACCCCCGGTGGCCACCGGGCCCCAGCGCTCCGGCGTGAGCCGCACGAGCGACTTGCCCTGCTCGCGCATCGCCTCGCGGTACTCATCCCAGTTCGGGTGCTCGCCGGAGATGCAGCGGAAGTACTCCACCAGCGGCTCCACCGACTCCGGCGGGTCGATGACCTCCAGGGTGCCGTCGACCTGCACCCACGGGCCGTTCCAGTCATCGGAGAGCACCACGATGCTGCCGCGCGGGTCGCGACGGGCGTTGCGGGCCTTGGCCCGGTCCGGATAGGTCGAGACCACGATCCGGCCCTCGGTGTCCACCCCGCAGGAGACCGGGCTGGCCTGCGGGCCGCCGCCGGTCCTGGTGGTGATCAGCACGCCGTGGTGGCGCGGGCGGAGGAACTCCAGCAGGGCGTCGCGGTCCACCTGGGTGTTGGTGGCGATGGGTCGGGGCACGGGTTCGAGCATAGGCTCTGAGCCGGTCCAGACCTCGGAGGTGTTGATGACGGAGAGCGTGCGCGCCGCGGCCGCGATCGAGGGGCGGTCCATCGACCCGGTGCCCGAGGCGGAGCGGCACGGCAGGCCGCGCAGCCTGTTCACGCTGTGGTTCGCGGCCAACATGCAGGTCACCGCCGCCGTCACCGGCGCGCTCACCCTGCTCAGCGGACTGCACCCGCTGTGGGGGCTGGTCGCGATCGCGCTGGGCAACATCCTCGGCGGGGTGCCGATGGCGCTGCACGCGGCGCAGGGCCCCAAGCTCGGGGTGCCGCAGATGATCCAGAGCAGGGCGCAGTTCGGCGTCTACGGCGCGGTGCTCCCGCTGGTGCTCGTGGTGATCATGTACCTCGGCTTCTTCGCCAGCGGCAACGTCCTTGGCGGACAAGCGATCTCGGGTATCAGCGGGCTGCCGATCGACGTCAGCATCGTGCTCTACGCCGCGCTGTCCGGGGTGTTCGCGGTGATCGGCTACCGGCTGATCCACCGGTTCGGCTGGCTGGCCTCCGCGCTGTCGGTGGTGGTGTTCGTGTACCTGTCCATCCGGCTGGTCGGCGCCCAGGACCTCGGCGCGGTGCTGGCCGCGCCCCGGCTGGAGTTCGGCAAGTTCCTGCTGGCCCTCTCGCTCACCGCCTCCTGGCAGCTGACCTTCGGGCCCTATGTCGCCGACACCTCCCGCTACCTGCCCTCGGCGACCTCGGTGCGGGCCACGTTCTGGTGGACCTACGGCGGCACCGTGCTCGGCGCGGTGTGGGCGATGTCCTTCGGCGCGCTGGCCTACGCGGTGGCCGGCAACGCGTTCAAGGGCAAGGAGGTCGCCTACCTGGTCGGGCTCGGGCACGCCGGGCTGGTGGTGCCGCTGCTGCTGTCCATCGCGCTGGGCAAGTTCACCGTGAACGTGCTCAACATCTACGGCGGCTACATGTCGGTGGCCACCACCTTCACCGCCTTCACCCGGCGCGCGGCGCTCTCACCCGCGGTCCGGATCGGTTACGTGGCCGCGATCGCGGTGCTCGGCGCGGTGCTGGCCATCCTCGGCCGCGGCGAGTTCCTGAAGAACTTCGTGCTGTTCCTGGAGTTCCTGCTCTACTTCCTCACCCCGTGGAGCGCGATCAACCTCATCGACTTCTACGCGGTGCGCCGGGAGCGCTACGACCTGGCCGCGATCTACGACCCGGACGGTATATACGGCCGGTGGGGTATACCGGCGCTGATGGCATACGCGGCCGGGGTGCTGGTGCAGATCCCGTTCGCCAACGTGCCGGGCGTGTTCACCGGTTTCCTGGCCCCGCTGCTGGGCGGGGCGGACATCGCCTGGCTGCTCGGGCTGGCCGTGCCGGCCGGGTTGTACCTGGTTTTCTCGCGCCGCCAGGCAACGCGAACCGGGGTGTCCTCCGTCCAGAGGACATGAGACAGCTGGGCGGAGCGAGAACGGGCTGGGTGCGCGCTGGCGTGACGACGGTGGTGGCCGGGGTGCTGGCCGGTGGTGCGGTCTCCGCATCCGGTCCACTGGCCCAGACCTCGCCGCCCTTGATGTCCGACGCGCAGGTCCGGCTGGTCGCCTACGACTCCTGCCCGGCCGCGCTGACCGGGTTCCGGGAGGCGGCGGCCCCGGTGGTCAGCGCCTACGGCTTCGCCCAGCAGGGCAGGCCGGGCATCGACGCGCGGACCGGGGCGGAGCTGAGCTCCCCGGGCGCGGTCGAGGATCGGAGCTCGGGTCAGAAGTCCGCTGACCAGGGCTTCTCCACCACCAACCGGCACGAGGCAGGCGCGGACGAGCCGGACCTGGTGAAGAACGACGGGAAACGCCTGGTCTCCATCGTCGGCGGCAAGCTGCGGGTGATCGACGTGGCCAGTGCCAAGGTCACCGGCACGCTGGAGCTGCCGGACGGGCCTGCCACCCAGCTGCTTACCCACGGCGACCGCGCGCTGGTGATGACCTCCGGGGTGAGCCTGGCCCAGCCCAGGGTGGCGCCCAGGGAGGACTGGCCGACCGGCTCGGCCAAGCTGGTGCTGGTGGACCTCTCCGGCGCGCCGAAGATCATGGGCAGCCTGGACGTCGACGGGTCCTATGTGGACGCCCGGCAGGTCGGCGGGGTGGCCAGGGTGGTGGTGCGCTCGATGCCGCGGCTGCCCTTCGCCTACCCGGACGGCAAGCTCTCCGCCGAGCAGGCGTTGCGGCGCAACCAGGACATCGTGCGGGACTCCGCGATCGGCGACTGGCTGCCGCGCTACCGGCTGTCCACTTCGGACGGTGAGACCTCGGGGCAGCTGGTGGACTGCGCGAAGGTGAGCCACCCGGGCAAGTTCAGCGGCGGGTCCATGCTCACCGTGCTGACCCTGCCGCTGGACAAGCCGCTGGGCAAGGGCGATCCGGTGACCGTGGCCGCGGACGGGAACACCGTGTACGGCAACGAGAAGAGCCTCTACGTCGCCGACGACCAGTGGCCGCGCGCGGTGCCGCTGCGCGGGGGCGCGGAGGTCGCGCCGCAGCCGGAGCCGCGCACCCAGGTGCACCAGTTCAGCGTGGACGGCTCGGCGCCGCCGAAGTACCTGGCCTCCGGGCAGGTGCCGGGCGCGCTGCTCAACCAGTACTCGCTGTCGGAGCACAACGGGAACCTGCGGATCGCCACCACGCTGACCCGCGGTGGCGCGCAGCCGCGCCAGGTGCCGGACTCGCAGAGCGCGGTCACCGTGCTGGCCAGGCAGGGCGACAAGCTCGCCGAGATCGGCAAGGTGGACGGGCTGGGCAAGGGGGAGCGGATCTACGCGGTGCGCTTCTTCGGCGACACCGGCTACGTGGTCACCTTCCGGCAGACCGACCCGCTGTACACCCTGGACCTCAGCGATCCGCGCCGCCCGCGCGCGGCAGGCGAGCTCAAGATCACCGGCTACTCGGCCTACCTGCATCGCGCGGGCGACGGCAGGCTGATCGGGGTCGGCCAGGAGGCCAGCGACCAGGGCCGGACGCTGGGCACCCAGGTGTCGCTGTTCGACGTGGCCGACCGGGCCAACCCGCGCCGGATCGCCCAGCACCACCTGCCGGGCGCGTTCTCCGAGGCCGAGTTCGACCCGCACGCCTTCCTGTACTGGGAGCAGAGCGGCCTGCTGGTGCTGCCGGTGAGCCGGGGCTGGGCGGCTCCGCGCGGCGACCGCGCGCTGCCCCCGGCCGGTGGCGCGCTGGTGCTGCGGCTCAGCGGCGGGACCGTGGCCGAGGTGGGCCAGGTGGCGCACCCGCAGGACCGCTCGGCGGGCTCGGACGCCTCGGTCCGCCGCTGTCTGGTCGCCGCTGGCTCGCTGTGGACCCTGTCCGCCTCCGGCGTGAAACGCCAGGACCTCAACTCCCTGGCCGACCAGTCCTGGATCCCCTTCAGCTGACCACTCCATCGGGTGTCAGCTGGTTGCGTATATATCGGCGCGCTGTATATTCAGGGACATGGAGAGTCTCTCTGAGCAGGCGTTTCTGGTGTTGACCGCGTTGGCGGATGAGCCTCGGCACGGGTATGGGCTGATCCAGGAGGTCAAGGCGCTCTCCGACGATCGGGTCCAGCTGGCGGCGGGGACGCTGTACGGGCTGCTGGACCGGCTGGCGCGGCAGGGGCTGGTGGCGCTGGACCGGGAAGAGGTGGAGAACTCCCGGTTGCGGCGCTACTACCGGCTCACCGACGAGGGGGCCGACGCGGTGCGCACCGCGGCGGAGCGGATGGCCGAGGGGGCGAAGCTGGCCAAGCAGCGGTTGGTGCGGCGGCGGTTGTTCCGGGCCACGGGGAGGCTGACGTGAACATCGGGGAGCCGGCCGAGGAGAGCTGCCGCAGGCTGGTGCGGGTGCTGCCGGCGGACTACCGGGCCGCGCACGGCGAGGACCTGGTGGTGACGCTGCTGGACACGGTGGACGAGCGCGGGGTGCTGCCGCTGCGGGAGCGGCTCTCGGTGCTCGCGCTGGCGGTGCGGCTGCGGGTGGTCACGCCGGTGACCGGTCCGGCCGCGGCGGCGCTGGTGGGCATGCTGGTGCTGGTTCAGGCCGGGATGGCGCTGGTGGCGCTGCTGATGGGGTCGGTGGGCGCGGCGCTGTTCCTGGGGCAGGTGTGGACGCCGCCGGTGCTCGACGGGCTGCCGCTGTCGTTCAGCCTGGGTGAGGAGATCGCGGGCCGGATCGCCAGCGACCTGGTGTTCGCGGCCGGATGGCTGGCGGTGCTGCACGGGCTGCTGCGGGGCCGCCGGTACGCCGCGCCGCTGGCGGTGGCGCTGGCCGGGGTGCCACTGGTGCTCCAGGTGGTCAACAACCCGCTCGGGCTGGCCTGGGCCGGCCGGGTGCTCTTGGTCTGCACGCTGCTCGCGGCGGTGCTCGCCTGGCGGCGGGCGCCGCTGGCGATGCCGGGGCGGCCGCGGAACTGGGGGCTCGCGGTGCTGGTGGCCGCGGTGGCGTCGGTGGCGCAGGCACAGGTCCTGCTGATGCTGCCGCAGGAGCTCTGGGCTCCGTTCATCTGGGTGCTGGCCGCCGCGGTGGTGCTGGCCGCGCTGGTGGTGGCCAGGGACCGGCCGTGGCTGTTGCTGGGGGGCAGCTGGCTGGCCGTGATCCTGGCGCTGGCGCACGCGGTGCCCGACCTGGTGCACACCTCGGGCCCGTTCATGCCGCACGTGCCCGCGACGGTGGCGGTGGCGATCGTGCTGGCGGGCTTGGCGTTGCTCAGCCCAGGCGGGGCAGCTCGCCACGTGGCCCGGAGTTGAGCGAGCGGTCCGGCCGGCCTTCGGCCCGGTGCCCGACCAGGCGGCCGGGTCCGTAGCTCAGCTCGCCGGTGGGTCCGGCGGAGAGCTGGTTCATGCTGGCCGCCAGATCCGCCTCCACCCCGCCGGGCAGCTTGAGCTTCACCAGCAGCGGCAGCAGGAAACCGAGTGCGACCAGGCCGATGAGCACCGGGGTGAGGGTGGCCAGCACGACCGTGTTCACCTTGGTGGTGAAGAAGAACCCGGCCCACAGCGCGACCAGCAGGCTGGTCGCCACCAGCACCAGCGCGGCGCTGCCGAGCAGGCTGCGCCGGGCCACCACGAGGCTGTGCGTGGCCAGCTCCACCAGCCGCCGCGCTTCCACGTGGCCGGGGTCGCGTTCCAGGCAGCGGCGCAGGAACCGGACCGCGCGGCGGCGGTGTGCCGGACGGGCCTGCACCTCGGGGCTGCCTTCGCCGATCTTGAACGCGGCCACTCCGGCCACGAAGTACGGTTCGGCTTCCGCGCTCGCCGCGCTGATCGCCTGCTGGGCCAGGGCGAGCGCCTCCAGGTGGAACTCTCGGCGCTGGGTGGCGTCGCCGCGTTCGACGAGCAGCCGGGCCAGGGTCAGCTGCAACCGCCAGGCCGGGTGGTCGCAGTCGGTGCGATCGAGTGCCTCACGCAGCACGCGTTCGGCGGCGACCAGGTCACCGGGGGAGCGGGCGAGTGCGAGGGCGAGGCCGATGGCGGCGGATCCGCTGCGTGGTTCGCACAGCAGCGCCTGCCGGAAGTGCTGGGCGGCGGCACGGGCGTCCGCGCCGGGTTCGGTGCCGTCCTGGTCGCGTTGCAGCAGCAGGCTGCCCAGCTCGATGTGCGCCTGCGCGTCGTAGAAGTTGCGTGCCAACGCCTTTTCGAAGAGTTCCTCGGCCTCGGCGAAGCGTTCCAGCTGGGCCAGCAGTGCCCCGAGGTCGACGTAGCTGCCGTTGAACGGGTCCAGCTCCACCGTGCGCCGCAGGTGGTGCTCAGCGAGCGGATAGTCGCACTGGCGGGCGTAGAGCACGCCGGCGCAGGTGTGCGCGAGCAGGTTGACCGGGTCGCGGGCCAGGATGTCCAGGCAGAGCCGTTCGGCTTCTTCCTCGTGTTCCAGTTCGCCGCCGCGCACCAGGGTCCAGGCCAGGCCGCCCTTGACCGCGGTGTCCTCGGGGGCCAGCGCGGCGGCGGCGCGGAAGTGGGTCTCGGCGGTGGGGAAGTCGCCGTCGGCGAAGGCCACCCAGCCGAGTCCGCGCAGCGCCTCGGCCCGGTCCTCCGGGTCCTCGGCCAGCTCCAGTAGCAGGCTGAAGTCCTTGCGCGCCAGACTGGTGCGGCCCTGGTCGCGGTGCACCCAGCCGCGTTCGGCGAGCAGCTCGGGTTGTTTGGGCCGGGCCGCGAGCGCGGTCTCCACCAGTTCCCTGGCCTCGCGGAACCGGCCGAGGGAGCGCAGGGTGGCGGACTTGGCGGTGATCGCGCCGGCGAACAGCGGGTCCAGCGTGAGCAGCCGGTCGAAGCAGGCCAGCGCCTCGGGGTAGCGGGTCTGGCCGTCCAGGATGTTGCCCTGCAACAGCATCAGGTCGGGGTCCTGGGGAAACCGCCGGAGCCCTTCCTCGACCGCCTCGGTGGCCTCGGTGAACCGCTTGCGGTCGAACAGCAACCGGGCGCGGGTCTGGGTGATCTCGCTGCTGGGCGGCAGCTGCGCGGCGATGAGGTCCAGTTCGGCGAAGGCTTCCTCGATCCGGCCGAGGCGCTGTTCCAGCCGCACCACGTCCAGCCGCAGCGTCTCCCAGTCCGGGTGCGCCCGTGCTCCCGCGCGCAGCACGCGGGTGACCTCCTCGGTGCGGCCCAGCCACTCCAGGCAGTTCAGCCGCCCGAACAGCGCCTGTTCGTTGGCCGGGTCGGTGTGGTTGATCTCGGTGTACTCGGCCAGCGCCGCCTCGATCCGCCCCTCCCGCACCAGCAGCCGGGCGTGCTGCACGCGCAGCTCGGTGGACCACGGGAACCGCTCCAGCGCGGCGTCCACCGCGGCGCGGGCCTGCGGGTACCGGCAGGCGGTGAGCAGCGTCGAGACCCGCAGCCAGTGCAGCCAGTGGTGGCCGGGGTCCTTGGCGGACAAGCTGTCCAGCAGGGCCAGCGCCTCGTCGTGCCGGTGGTGCCTGCGCAGGTGGCCGACCAGGTCGATGCCGACCGAGGTCACCTCCGGCAGTTCGGCGAAGGCCGTGCGCAGCAGGGTTTCCGCCTCGGCCTCCCGGCCCTGCGCGCGCACCGCCTTCGCCTGCCGGTCGCGCAGCCGGGCGTTGCGCGGGTGCAGCCGGATGCCGTCGGCGGCGGCCTGGGCGGCCTCGGCCGGGCGGCCGGACTCGGACAGCGCCTCCACCAGCAGCAGCCACAGCGTGGAGTCGCCAGGGGTCCGCTCGACCGCGTTCCTGGCCGCTTCCACCGCCTCGTCGAGCCTGCGCGCGGCCAAGCGGGCGGTGGCGATCTCCTGCCACAGCCCGGCGTCCCACGGCCTGCGGCTGACCGCGTCGGAGACCATCCGGTCCGCCTCGGCGGCCCGGCCCGCCTGGTAGCGCAACCGGATCGCGCCGCCAAAGGCCTCGTTGTGCTCGGGGTCCAGGGCCAGGGCCTGGTCACAGGCCAGGATCGCCTCGTCGAAGCGGAACAACCGCTCCAGCGTCCGGGCGAGCTCGGTGTGCAGGTCGATCTCGCCAGGCGCGGTGGCCAGCGCGGCACGCAGCAGGGGTTCGGTCTCCGCGCAGCGGCCCAGCCTGCGCAGGCAGATGACCAGTCCGTACAGAATCACCTGGTCATCGGGGCGCGCGGCGTGCGCGTCGGCCAGCGCGGGCTCGGCTGCGGCCTCCTGGTCGATCTCGATCAGGCTCCAGGCGTGCAGGAAGCTCAGCAGAGCGGACTCCGGCAGGGCCTGGTGCGCGGCCACCGCGGCCGCCCTGCCCTCGCCGCGCCGGTACAGCTGGAACAGCAGCTGGATCCGCCAATACAGCAGGTCCTCGTTCAGCGGGTCTCCGGCCAGTAGACTGTCCACTTCGGACAGCGCGTCCTGCTGGCGGCCACCCGAATTGAGGTGCCGTACCAGGTCCAGGGTGAACTCCGGCGAGTCGGGGAAGCGCTCGATGGCCGCGCGCAGGGCCGCCTCGGTGACCTCGTCGGCGGCGGTGTCCTGGAGCAGGGAGATGCGTTTGCGGTGCAGCTGCGGGGCGTCCGGGCAGTGCGTGAGCGCGGTGGCCAGCAGCGGTTCCGCCTCAGTGTGGCGGCCGCGGGCGAGCAGGTGGCTGATCCGGGCGTGCCAGGCGTCGGCCTGGCACGGCGCGAGCTCGGTGGCGGTGCGATGGGCCTGTGCCGCGGCCTCGTGGTCGCCGTGCGGTTCCAGTGACCTGCCCAGCTGGTGCCACAGCTCGGCGTGCTGTGGCCGGTGGGTCAAGCAGGCGCGCAGCACCGCGACCGCCTCCCCCGCCCGGTCCAGGCCGCGCAGCGTCACTCCGAGCTTGATGCCGATGTCCACATTGGACGGTGTCTGGTCCAGCGTGGCGCGGTAGAGCGCGACCGCCTCCTCCTCGCGGTCGACCGCCTGCAGGTGCCAGCCCAGCGCGCGCACGCAGCCGGAGTCCTCGGGCCAGGCCGCGACCAGCTCGCGCAGCAGCGCCTCGGCCTCCGCCAACTGCCCGCACTGCCTGCGCAGCGTGGCCACCAGCTGTGACGCCCACACCTCGGCCGGGTCCAGGCCGAGGGCCGCTTCGGCGATCGGCAGCGCGGCCGCCGCGTCCTGTTCGGCCTGCACCAGCACGGCGTACTCGGTGCGGATGTCCACCTCGGCCGGATGCAGGCGCAACGCGCGCTCCAGCACCGCGCGGGCCTCGGGCAGCCGGTCGGCCTGTCGCAGCGAGTCGGCCCACCGCCACCAGCCTGTGGGCTGCTCTGGGTTGAGCCGGACCGAGATGGCGAACTGCTCGGCGGCCAGGTCGTGCTGCTCCAGGCGGTCGAGGGCCCTGCCGAGACCTTGGCGCAGCGCGTGCTGACCGGGTCGCTCGCGCACCCGCTCGGCGAGCAGGTCGGCCGCGGCTTGGCGCTGACCGGCCGCGGCGAGGGTCTCGGCGTGGTTGAGCAGCACGGTGATCCAGCGCGGGTGCGCCGCCAGCAGTGCGCTGGAGCAGGTGACCGCCTCGGCGTGGCGGCCCTGACCGCGCAGGCTGAGCACCAGCTCCTCGTGGATGTCCAGCGCGGCGGGCTGCTGGGCGAGGTGGTCCCTGGCCAGCGCTTCGGCCTCCGGGTGCCGGTGCAGGGCGCGCAGTGCGGTCAGCCGCCATTCCAGGCAGTTTTCGCCGCCGGGCGCGGCGGGGTCGACCGGTTCGGTCAGCGCGAGCACGGCTCGGTAGTCGCCGAGCCCGAAGTGCAGCCGGGCCTGGGCGGTGCGCAGCTCGGCGTCCTCCGGCCAGCGGGCGCGGGCGGTGGCCAGCCCGGCCAGTGCCTCGTCGTAGCGGTTGCGCCAGTGCAGCACCGCGGCCAGCCAGCCGTGCGGGCGCGGGGAGTCCGGGGCCAGCTCGGCGGCCCGCCGGAAGTGCCCTTCGGCGTCCTCCAGCTTGCCGATGTACATGGCGGTCCGGCCGAGCTGGACGTGCAGCTCGGGGTCCTCGGGGTGTTGCCGCAGCTCCTGGCGGATCAACCTGCGCAGCCGGGCGTGCCTGCCCTCGCCGCGCAGCACCCGAGCCTCGTCCTTGATCCGCTGCCAGCCCGCTGTCACCGCCTGATCATCGCTGCTGCGCCGCGAGCGCGGGCCGGAATGGCGGAAAGAAACCTGTTTGGCGGTACCGGCACCATGGAGGCATGAGCCAGCCAGCCCCCGCCGCCACCGGTCGCCGCCGACCCTGGTCCGAGGTGACCGCCCCGCTGCGCGCCGCGGTCGAGCACTTCCTCGGCGCGCCGGTGGCCGAGGCGGTCAGCCAGACCGGCGGGTTCTCGCCTGGGGTGGCGGCGCGGCTGCGGCTGGCCGACGGGCGGCGGGTGTTCGTGAAGGCGGTGGACTGGCACACCAACAAGTTCTCCGCGCCGATGCACCGGGCCGAGGCGGTCGTCTCCAGTGGACTGTCCACAATGGCCCCGGTGCCGGAGCTGCTGGCCAGTTTTGACCAGGACGGTTGGACCCTGCTGCTGTTCGCCGACGTCGACGGCAGACAACCCTCGGTCCCCTGGCTGGCCGAGGAGCTGGACCGGGTGCTGGCCGCGGTGGCTGAACTGGCCGACGCGCTCACCCCCTGCCCCCTGGCGGTACCGGCCGCGCAGGAGAAGTTCGCGCGCACCTTCACCGGCTGGCGCAGGCTGGCCGCCGAACCCGACGACCGACTGGACCCGTGGACGCGGCGGAACCTGGACCGGCTGGCCGAGCTGGAGTCGCACTGGCCCGAGGCGGCGGCCGGGAACACGCTGCTGCACGGGGACCTGCGCGCGGACAACCTGCTGCTGACCGAGGACCGGGTGGTGGTGGTCGACTGGCCGCATGCCTGCCGGGGCGCGGCCTGGATCGACCTGCTCGCGTTGCTGCCCAGCGTGCGCATGCAGGGCGGACCGGAGCTCGACCCGGTGTTCCTGGCCCATCCCGTTGCGGCGACGGCGGATCCGGACGCGGTGAACGCGGTGCTGGCCGGGCTTGCCGGGTATTTCGTCCGCGGTGCGCTGCAACCGGATCCGCCGGGTCTGCCTACCCTGCGCGCTTTCCAGGGCGCGCAGGGCGTCACGGCCGTCGAGTGGCTGCGCGGCAGACTGAACTGGGACTAGGGCGTGTCCGCACAGTCCCGCCCGCGCTAGCCGCGCCGGTTCGGCCGCTGGCGGCACGGCCGGAACGCCCGAATCGCCCGGTATGAGGCCGTCCCGCCCGCACCGCCAGCGGCCGAACCGATCACGACTCCCGCAGACGGGACTGTGAGGACACGCTCTAGGGCGTCAGCAGGATCTTGATCGCGCCGTCCTGTTTCTTCTGGAACATCTCGTACGCGCGCGGCGCGTCGGCCAGCGGGACCCGGTGGGTGGCGAAGGACTCGGTGCCCAGCGGGTCGTCATCGCCCAGCAGTGGCAGGATGTCCTTCACCCAGCGGTGCACGTTGGCCTGGCCCATGCGCAGCTGGATCTGCTTGTCGAACAGGGTGAGCATCGGCAGCGGGTCGGCCATGCCGCCGTAGACGCCGGAGACCGAGATGGTGCCGCCGCGCCGCACCAGCTCGATGGCCAGGTGCAGCGCGTGCAACCGGTCCACGCCCGCGGTGCGCATCAGCTTCGCGGCCAGCGCGTCCGGCAGCAGACCGGTGAGCTGCTGGGCGACCTTGCCGACCGGGGAACCGTGCGCCTCCATGCCGACCGCGTCGATCACCGCGTCCGGGCCGCGGCCGTCGGTGCGGTCGCGGATCTGCTCCAGCAGGTCGGCCGAGCGCACGTCGATGGCCTCGATCCCGTTGCGGCTGGCCCGTTCCAGCCGTTCCGGCACCAGGTCCAGGCCGAAGACCCGTTCCGCGCCACGGTGTTTGGCGATCCGGGTGGCCATGTCGCCGATCGGCCCGAGCCCGAGCACCGCGACGCTGCCGCCCGGCGGGATCGCCGCGTACTCCACCGCCTGCCACGCGGTGGGCAGCACGTCGGAGAGGTAGACGAACCGGTCGTCCGGCGGGCCCTGCGGCACCTTGATCGGCAGCTGGTTGCCGAAGGGCACCCGCAGGTACTCCGCCTGGCCGCCGGGCACCTGGCCGTAGAGCTTGGTGTAGCCGAACAGTGCCGCGCCCGAGCCCTGCTCGCGGACCTGGGTGGTCTCGCACTGGGAGTGCAGGCCCTGCCCGCACATGAAGCAGGTGCCGCAGGAGACGTTGAACGGCACCACGACCCGGTCGCCCGGCTGGACCGCGGTCACCTGCGGGCCGACTTCCTGCACGATGCCCATCGGCTCGTGCCCGATCACGTCGCCGGGGTCCAGGAACGGGCCCATCACCTCGTACAGGTGCAGGTCCGAGCCGCAGATCCCGGTGGAGGTGATCCGCACGATCACGTCGTCGGGCTCGGTGAGCGCCGGGTCGGCCACGGTGTCCACGCGGATGTCGCGCTTCCCGTGCCAGGTCACAGCCTTCATGCTCGCCTCCGCGGATTCGCTGTAGCACCTGGCGTTCCCGGTGCGCGCGCGGCGAAACCCATCCGGTCAGGTGGTACTCCGGGCAGGCGCCAGCAGCGCCACCAGGCCCAGCGCGGCCGCGCCCCAGGTGGTGGCCATGATCAGCACCTGGTCGGTGAGGTCGGGGAACGGGTGCAGGTGCAGGGTGTGGAACAGCGCGTGCGGCAGGTTGAACGCCAGGATCGCCACTCCGGCCCAGCGCGCGGCGGCCGGGCTGCCCATGTGCAGCGCGCCGAGGGCGGTGATGGCCAGTGCCAGGTTGAGGCCGCCGAAGTCGTGCAGCAGGTGCAGGTTGAACGGGCCGTCGGCGGCCACCCAGCCGGTGCGGAAACCGGGGAAGTCGGTGTAGAAGGCGGTCGGCCACAGCAGGGCCCACAGGCCGACGACGGCGTTGCCGAGCGCGGACAGGGCCAGGGCGAGGCGGGTGAGAATCGGTCGCATGCCCACAGGACGAGGCAGCCCCCCGGACTGTGACAGACTGCCGGCATGCCGCATCTGGGTCTGGTCACCGTGCTGGTGCGCGACTACGACGAGGCGATCCACTTCTACACCGGGGCACTGGGTTTCCAGCTCGCCGAGGACGTCGCGCTGCCCACCGGCGCGCGCTGGGTCGTGGTGCGGCCGGAGGGCGCGGGCCCCACCGGGATCCTGCTCGCGCTGGCCGCCGATCCGGTGGAGCTGGGCCGGATCGGGACGCAGACCGGGCAGCGGGTGTGCGCCTTCCTCAACACCGAGGACTTCGCCCGCGACCACGCCAGGATGACCGCGGCCGGGGTGAAGTTCCTGGAGGAGCCGCGGCACGAGGCCTACGGCACGGTCGCGGTGTTCGAGGACCTGTACGGCAACAAGTTCGACCTGATCCAGCCCGCCTAGGCTGAGGCCATCGCCGGGGAATGTCAGGAACCTGTCAGGATCCGTTCGTGATCCGGTGGTCTCACCCGGAAGTGGGGGCAGGCAGAGCTTAGGCTCGCCGGTATGTGCGCACACATCGTGCTCGCCGAGGACGACGAGCACCAGGCCGAGCTGGTTCGCCGCTACCTGGAACGCGAGCGGCACTCGGTCGTGGTGGTCGGCGACGGGCGCGCCGCGCTGGCCGAGGTCCGGCGGCAGCGGCCCGACCTGCTGGTGCTCGACGTGATGCTGCCGCGGCTGGACGGCCTGGACGTGTGCCGGATCCTGCGCGCGGAGTCCGACCTGCCGGTGCTGATGCTCACCGCCCGCTCCACCGAGGACGACCTGCTGCTCGGCCTTGACCTCGGCGCGGACGACTACATGACCAAGCCCTTCAGCCCGCGCGAGCTGATGGCCAGGGTGCGCACCCTGTTGCGCCGTAGCCGGACCGGCAGGCCGGAAGCCGAACCGGTGCTGAAGGTCGGCGCGGTCGAGATCGACCCCCGGCGGCACGAGGTGCGCCGCGATGGCGAGCTGATCGAGTGCACGCCGGGGGAGTTCCGGCTGCTGGAAGCCCTTGCCGCGCAACCGGAACGCGTCTTCACCAGGGAACAGCTGCTGGAACGCCTGCACGGGTTCGACCGCTACATCACCAGCCGCACCATCGACGTGCACGTGATGAACCTGCGCCGCAAGCTCGAACCCGACCCGCGCAAACCCGTCCGGCTGGTCACCGTCTACGGCGTGGGCTACAAGCTCTCCGACGACACCGAGCGCCGCGGTGCGCACTAGCCTGCTCGCGCGGCTGCTGGCCGCCTCCGTCCTGATCGCGGTGTGCGCGGTCGGCGCCACCGCCTGGCTGGCCGCCCGCACCACCACCGTGGCCATCCAGCAGGAACAGGGCCGGGCGCTGACCGACGACGCCAAGATCTACGACCAGCTGCTGGGCTTCGCCGCCACCCACCCCAACTGGTCCACAGTGGACACCCTGGTGCGCGAGCTGGCCGCGAGCACCGGCCGCCGGATCGCGCTCACCACCCAGGACGGCAAACTCCTCGCCGACACCGACCCCGGAAGAACGTTGCCCGCCAAGGCCTCCGCCGTGCTCGACCCGCTCGCCGTGGACCGCGCGCTCGCGCCAGGCGCGCCCGGCGACCGGATCGACCCGCGCGCGGTCGGCCCGTTCGCGCTGACCCCGGCCGAACGGGACGCGGTGCGCCGGGCCGCGGAGGCCGCGCTGGCCTGCGTGCGGCAGCGCGCCGGCTCGGCCGAGCTGGTCACCAAACCCAACGGACGCACCACCATCGACACGGTCAACCCGCCGAGCGTGACCGGCTGCTCCCAGCTCGACCTGGGCAAACCCGGCCCCACCGAGCTGGCCGCGCTGAACCAGCTCACCGGCCTGTTCAACGACTGCCTCGGCCGGCGCGGCATCGGCCCGCTCACCCTGCGCCTGGACCTCAGCTGGTACGCCACCCGCCCGGCCGTGGCCGCCCCCGAGGAGGTCCTCAACGGCTGCCTCGCCGCCGCCCGCAAGGAGCAGTTGGACCCGTTCGTCGCCCCGCCCGCGCTGCTCTACCTCACCACCTCCAGCGGCGCCCCGGCCACCGCGCTCGACCTGTCCCCGGCCAACCAGGCCCGGATCGCCTGGGTGGCCGCGCTGGTGCTGCTGTTCACCGTCGCGGTCACCGTGCTCGCCGGGCTGCGCCTGGTCCGGCCGCTGCGCGCGCTCACCAGCGCGGCCCAGCGGATGAAGGAGGGCGACGCCGCCGCGCGGGTGCGGGTCACCGGCCGGGACGAGATCGCCAGGCTGGCCGCGGCCTTCAACGAGATGGCGGAGAGCCGGGCCCGGGTGGAGGAGCTGCGCAAGGCCATGGTCGGCGACATCGCGCACGAGCTGCGCACCCCGCTGTCCAACATCCGCGGCTGGCTGGAGGCCGCCGAGGACGGCGTGACGGAGCCCGATGCGGCGCTGATCTCCTTCCTGCTGGCCGAGTCCCGGCAGCTGCAGCGCATCATCGACGACCTGCAGGACCTGGCCATGGCCGATGCCGGGAAGCTGCGCGTGCACCCCGAACAGCTGCGGGTGGCCGACCTGCTGGGTGCGCTGGTCGCCGCGCACCGCGCCGCCGCCGAGGCCGCCGGTGTCCAGCTGGAGTCCACAGTGGACGGTGACCCTGAGCTGTGGGCGGATCCGGTGCGGCTGCGGCAGGCGCTGGGCAACCTGGTGGCCAACGCGGTCCGGCACACCCCCGAAGGCGGCCGGGTCACCGTGACCGCGCGGGCGGAGGCGGAGGCGGTGGTGTTCGAGGTCGCCGACACCGGCTCCGGGATCAGCCAGGACGACCTGCCGCAGGTGTTCGACCGGTTCTGGCGCGCGGAGAAGTCCCGCAGCAGGTCCTCCGGTGGCAGTGGGCTGGGACTGGCCATCGTGCGCCAGCTCGCCCGCGCGCACGGCGGCGAGGTCACCGCCACCAGCGAGCTCGGCGCCGGGTCCACCTTCACCCTGCGCCTGCCGAGGTAGCACCGCGTCCTGACCGCGGCACAACAGGTCCCTGACAATCGCTGCCTACGCTCGCCGAGCATGCGAACCCGACTCCGACGGCTGCTCCCGGTGCTGCTGGGCGCCGCCGTCCTGCTCAGCGGCACGCCCGCGCTCGCCCAGCCCGGCGCCACCGGCGTGCCCACCGTCACCTACGCCGACGTGCTGCCGCACCTGCAAGCGTTCCAGCACATCGCCGATGTCAACGGCGGCAACCGCGCGCACGGCACCCTCGGGTTCCGGCAGTCCCTGGACTACGTCAAGGCGCGGCTGGACCTGGCCGGATTCCGCACCAGGGTGGAGAAGTTCCGGCACGAGGACAAGGACGGCTTCAACCTGATCGCCGACTGGCCCGGCGGCGACGAGCGGCGCACCGCATTCCTCGGCGCGCACCTGGATAGCGTGCCCGAGGGCCCCGGCCTCAACGACAACGGCTCCGGCTCGGCCGCCCTGCTCACCACCGCGCTCACCGTGGCCAAGAAGAAGCTCGCCACCGACCGGCACCTCCGCTTCGCCTGGTGGGGTGCGGAGGAAGAAGGCCTGATCGGGTCCAAGCACCACGTCGGCACGCTGTCCGCAGCCGAACTGGACAAGATCGACTTCTACCTGAACTTCGACATGACCGCCACGCCGAAGCCGAGCACCATGATCGTGATCGACGCCGGCACCCCGGCCACCGCGCTGTTCCAGCGGTACTTCAAGGACCGGAACCTGCCGGTGCTGGAGGTCGGCGCGGGCGGCGGTTCCGACCACACCGCCTTCCACGACAAGGGCGTGGCCACCGGCGGCTTCATGACCCCGCTGGACGAGTGCTACCACAAGGCCTGCGACACCCTGGCCAACCTGGACCCGGCGGTGGAGACCATGAGCACCAACGCCATCATCAGCGCGGTGTGGGGCCTGGCCAAGGACCCGGCCGGGGTCGGCGACCCGTACTACCCCAAGGACGGCAACTCCGGCTACCAGGTCGAGCACTACGACGTGAAGATCGACTACGACCCGGCCAAGCCGGCCGAGCTGACCGGCGACACCACGGTCACCGCCGTCGCCCAGCGAGACCTGGACCTGTTCCACCTCGACCTCAACGGGTTCACCGTCAGTGAGACCACAGTGGACGGTGTACGCGCGGCGAACCGGCGCGAGGACGAGCATGAGCTGGTGATTACGCCGAAGCAGCGCATCCGCAAGGGCCACAAGTTCACGGTGCGGGTGCGCTACGCGGGCAAGCACGGCACCGAGGGCTGGAACCCGATCGCCGGCGGCGGCTTCAGCGCCGCGGGCGAACCGCACTCGGCCGCCAGCTGGTACCCGGCCAACGACCACCCCTCGGACAAGGCCACCTTCTCGCTGACCGCCACCGTGCCGGAGGGCTGGACCGCGGTCGGCAACGGCAAACCCGGCCAGACCACCAAGGCCGGCGGCCGCAGCACCTTCCGCTGGCACGAGGACCAGCCGATGGCCACCTACCTGAGCACGGTCGCGGTGGACCGGTTCACCCTGCGCACCAGCACGCTGAAGGACGGCACGCCCGCGATCTACGCCTGGGGCAGCGGCACCACCCCGGCGCCGGAGTCCGAGGCGCTGATGCAGCCCATGCTGGACTACTTCAGCTCGCTGTACGGCCCGTACCCGTTCAGCAGCACCGGCGGCATCATCGTCAACACCACCGGCGGCGACCTGCACGCGCTGGAGACGCAGAGCCGCCCCACCTACGTCGGCGGCATGTGGGACGTCTCGATGGCGCACGAGCTGACCCACCAGTGGTTCGGCAACGCGGTCACCATCGCCGACTGGCGCAACGGCTGCCTCAACGAGTGCGTTGCCCAGTACGCCAACCAGCTGTGGGAGGAGCACAACGGAGCCGACCTGGACAAGGGCTTCTACCGGGGCGTGATCGAGGACAACCGGCACAAGCCGGAGTTCTGGAACACCCGGCTGTACGACCCGGGTCCCGGCAAGGAGCTGCACCACGCGCTCTACGACAAGGGCTCGGCGATGATGCACGCGCTCCGGCGCACCGTCGGCGACCAGGCCTTCTTCGGACTGCTCAAGCGCTGGGTCCGCGAGCACAACGGCGGCACCGCGAGCTGGCCCGAGTTCGAGGCGCTGGCCCAGCAGGTAAGCGGCAAGGACCTGCGCGCCTTCTTCGACGCCTGGGCGCGCGGCACGGTGATCCCGGCCGAGCAGTACCTGTATCCGAAGAGCTAGCTCTCGCCCCGGTGGTCCCCCTGGCTGAGGAAGGCGAGCAGATCGGCCACGAACCGGTCCCGGGAGCCGCCCTCCAGCCAGAGGGTCACCGACGCGGTCCACTCGCCCTGCTCGGACTTCCGCCAGGGCGACAGCGACCAGGTCAGCCGCATATATCCGCGGCCGTCATATAACGCGCAGACGGATATGTCGCGGTCCGTACTCGTCCAGGACAGCTCGCCGTCCCAGCCGAGCAGGTCCAGGCGCTCCACGAACCGGGCCACCGCCATCCCGTCCGCGTAGTGCGTGACGCTCCCGGCCCGCGCCCGCAGGCCGGGAGCCTCGACGGTGACGGCGAAGGTGAGCACGCTGTCCTGGGGGTCCGGCCGGAGCTCGCGGTCGGCGAAGGTGATCGACACGCGCGGGTCCCGGGCGCAGCGCAGGGTGAGGTCGTCGGACACGGCCGTAACGTAGAGGAACATCTCGTCGCCGGGCCGGTCGATTTCCGGGCGGGCCGTTCGTCGTGGGGGCGTAGTCGAGGTTCGCGAGAAGGGACAACACCCATGCAGTACCTGCTGTTGATCTGCCAGGACGAGACCCGTGCCGACAGCGGCCCCAGCGAAGGCTGCGGCAACTGGGGCCAGGACCTGGCCGAACGGGGCGTCGTCACCGGCGGCGCGATCCTGCACCCGAGCACCGACGCCACCACCGTCCGCCTGGGCGGCCAGGGCGAGGTGCTGCTCTCCGACGGCCCGTTCGCCGAGACCAAGGAGCAGATCGCCGGGTTCGCGCTGATCGAGTGCGCGGACCTGGACGAGGCGGTGAAGATCGCCAGCACGCACCCGGGGGCGGTCGCGGGCGGGTCGGTGGAGATCCGGCCGGTGCTCGCGGGCGGGATGGACAAGGGCTGACGCGGTCCGGGAGAGGCGGGGAGGGCGCGCGCCGGATCGGCTGAGTGCCGGGCGGGCGGGCATGAGCCGGGCCAGCCGAGCACGCGCGCCGACCCGCCCCACCGCCACCGCCCCACCGCCACCGCCCCACCG
>NZ_JBSFUA010000077.1:0-27305 GCF_053591555.1 Crossiella sp. NPDC003009
CAGCGAGCGCGGCAGCGGGTCCGCGCCGGTGAGCGTGGCGACGCGGTCGTACTCGCGCAGCGCCGGGTCGAGCCGGTGCACCGCGGCGGCCAGCGGCCGGACCCGGGTGGCCTGCCACAGCGCGGCCGCGCCGAGCCCGGCCTCCAGTGCGGCGCGGAGCAGCTCGACGTGCTCGGCCGGGCCGAGGCGTTTCAGCGCGATCACCGCCGCCTCGGGTTCGAAGTCGGTGGGCTGCCCGGGCTTGCCGATCCCGCGGGCCAGCGCGGCATAGACTCCCCGGGCCGAGGCGACCGGCGCCGTGGCCAGCTCCCGCTCCACCTCGGCGGTCAGCGCGCGGAAGAGCTCAGCGGGAAGGCGGGCCGCCGCGGAACGCCGGGCACCACCGCCCCTTACGCGCACGGGCGGCGCCGGCACCAGGGGCTCAGCCGTAGGGGACACGGGCACCGGGAGGCCGGTCACCCAGCGTTTGACCTGCGCCACCAGTGCCGGGACGAGGTCGTCGTTGAACCGCGCGCGCAGCTCGTCGACGTGCCAGCCGCCGGTGTGCCGCCGGATGTCCAGGTTGGCCACGATGCGGCCATCAGCCGGGTCCCGCAACGCCATCAGCACGCACTGGCCGCGCCGGGCCTGCTCGGCGTACCAGGACTCGCCGATGCAGTTGCCCATGTAGCCGGACCAGGCGGCCAGCTGTCCCGGCTCGCGGCCCACCTCCACGACCAGCCCGGCGCCAGGGATGACCTGTTTGTCCACAGTGGACACTTCGGCGGGGATGGGAAAGGCGCCCACGCTGGCCTCGGCGACCACCGCGGCCGCGCTGACGCCCTCGGCCAGCGCCGCCCAGCTCCGGGAGCGGGGCGGCGGTGCCGCGCCGAAGGCGACCAGCTGGGCCACCTCGGCGGCGGCCAGCGGCACGGAGTCGGCGCGCGGCCCCTCCTGATCGGGGGGTGGCCTCCGGTAGTCCAACTCGGGCACCGGCCGCGAGATGCGGACCGTGGCGGACTCGTTGCCGTGGAAGGGCGCCAGCGCGTCGGCGAGGTCAGCGAACCACAACAGGTCGTGCGGCGCTTCGACCAAGGCCGGATCCGCGCCGGGATCAGCGGCCAGCCGCCGCGCCAGCGGCGCTGCGGGGCCGTCGGCGTGCGCGTCGGCCAGCGGCGGCTGCTCCCAGCCGCCCGGCGGCCGGGTGAACCCCGCCGCGGCGCGCCACTGGTGCAACCGGTCGGTCCGCCACGGCCGACAGGTATCCCAGCAGTTGTGCAGGGGCCGCCAAGCCAGCTGGCGGAGCTGCTCGGTCACCGCGTCGAAGATGACCACGCCGTAGTTGCGGGCCATGGCGACCCGGGTCCGCACCGCGGCCTCGGTCCGCTCGGTGATCGCCCGCCCCGGCCGCGACGGCTGGATCAGCTGGTGGACGTAGCACCCCGGCCGCGCCGGATGGCTGTAGGCGCCCTCGCGGCGGCGGGCGGCCTCGGACCGCTCCCGCTCGGTGAGGCAGGCGTCGGCCGCGAGCAGCTCGCCGCGGTGCTTCGCCGCGGCGAGCGCGAGGCCTTCGTCGGAGACGGTCCTGGCGAACCTCAGCAGCGCGGTCGCCGCGATGGCATCGTGCAACAATCGGCGGAGTTCGTGGGCGGGCCACTCCTTGGGCGCTGGCCAGCGAGCCGCGGCAGCCAGCGTCGGGCGGCGGCCCCCGAGCCCCCAGGCCAGCGTTGCCAGCATCCCCTCGTCGAAGTGCTCCTGGTGGCGTTCGCGGAGCTTGTCGATCCGATCAGCCTTGGTCTGCGTCAAAGCCAGACGGGCCAGGCGCTGTCGCTCGGCCAACCGGGCGCACACCTGCTGCCACAGGCTGACGATCAGCTGGAACCGCCGTGGCCGGGGATAGCCCGCCAGCACCCTGGCCAGGTGCCCGGCCAGCGTGGAGGCCGCGCCACGCGGGAACGGGTCGATCCCCTCCGGCGCGCGCAGGTCCAGCAGCTGCTCCAGCTGCTCCGGGCCGAGCAGGTCCGAGGCCGCGGAGGCCAGCCCCAGCGCCGCCCAGCGCCCCTCAGCGACCGCGGCGTGCGCGGCCGCGCCGACCCGCTTGGTCGCCGAGGGCCCGAACAACGCCACCAGGCTCGCGCTCCGGTCGCCCAGCCGGTGCGCGCCCTCGGCGCCGAGGACCCGCAGAGCGGCCAGCACCGCGTCCCGCCGGTCGCTGTGCGCCCCGGCCAGCCGCGCCGAGATGAAGCCGCCACCGAGGTCAACGCCTGCCGCGGCCGCCTCGATCTCCTTGCCCGCCAACAGGACCAGCCGCGCGCACGCTTCCCGGACCGCCTCGGGGCTTGCCTCGGTCGGCCCGACGGCGACGGCAGCGCCGGGCGGGTGCGCGCCGGCCCGGTCCTCGGCGGGTCTGGGCGTGCTCCGGCCGCCGGAGGCGGGCAGCCAGCAGCGCGACCCAGCTCCGGCGGTCAGGCCGAATGCGAGCTGTACGGACATCGGTGGTCATTGTTCCGCATCAGGCCAGCGAAATTGGCGGCGATCCGGCACGCGGGTCCACCCCCGCTCGGGCTTGCGGGGTGCCATCACGCTCCTGGGGCTTGCGGATGGAGCCGCAGTGGCACGGCGATCGGAGACGGGCCCGTTTCACACTCCTTTCCCCTTGTGCGCGCAGCGCAGGAGGCGTGGTCGGCTGGAGGACCTTCAAGCGACCGCGTTCGCGACCAACCTGACTCTGGTGAGACGCCCCACCGGGCCTGGCATGTCCAGGATCTCGCAGCAGGGAAGCACTGGCACTGCCGAAGCCCCGCGGGGTGCGTAAGCGAGCACTAGGACTTCGCAGGAGGACGTGCACATTGACCTGATCTCCGTATCGACCGTCCAGTGAGGACGGTCGGCGTCCCGCGCCAGGGAAACCGGCGCCCGTTGCAGGGTCGTGTATCCCTGGCGGCTTCCACGATGCGCGGTGGCCCCACCACGGGCGGCTTGAAGTGGCCCCTTGGCGCGTCGGACCCCAGTGCGGTTACGCGTCATTGCTGCGGTGCCGAAGCCCAGAACACCGTTTCACGGCATGAGAAGACGTTAGGGACTGGCCGTTGCCGAGAGGCCGCGCAGCTCGTCTGAAGTAACCGGCGGAGCTGTGAGTCGCATGGCGCGCTGATCGAAGAACAGGCGGGCGACGAGGTCGCCGCGGGAGCCGGTGCCAGTCTTGGAGAAGATCGACTTCAGATGGTCCTGGACGGTGTAGGCCGACATCCGAAGCTGGTTGGCGATCTGTCTGGTCGGCAGGCCTTGTGCGACACATTCGGTGACCCGTCGTTCCTGGGGGGTGAGGCCGTACACGTCGGCCAGCAGTGGCGCCATCTCCGCCGGGCGAGCTGCTTCGAGCAGGACCGCGACCGGCGCCGTCGTGCCCTCGCCCAGCAGTGATGCCCGAACTATCACCCAACGCCCTGCCTTGGTGCGCACGCGCGCTCTGGCTGGTGTGGTGCTCGCTCCGCCCACTTGCCCCTCCGCCCAGCCGCCGACGGCACGGGCCTGCCTGGCGACCGCACGGATCACCAGTGGGAGCGTTGTGCCTGCTCTTGTGCCGATGCCAAGTTCGTCGATCCATTTCTCGGCCACCTGATTGGCGAGGTCCACGCCGTCATCGGGGTCCAGGACGAGCATTCCGGTGTCGTAGCGGTCGGCGCAGGCGTCGTCCAGTAGCAGGGACCGGCGCAGTCCGTCCGAGATCAAACTGGTCAGCGATGTGACCAGCTGTACCTCGGAGGGCGAGAAGTAGGGGCGGTCCTTCTCCCGGAACACGGTGAGCGCGCCCCACGTGCCGGTGCTGCTGGACAGGACGACTCGGAGTTCGTCGGAGTAACCCCCGGGGCGTCGGACCTCCCGGTGACGCCGGCTGAGGTCGAGGTCGCCCGCCGTGACGTCGCTGAGGCTCGCTGCGGTTCTGCCTGCGCGCGCCATGTCGACCCACTTGGTGTAGTCGGGTTGGCGTAACTCGATCTCGACGAGCCGGCTGATCGCGTCCGCGGGCATCCCGTTCTCGACGAACTCCGCGGTCGGCAGCATGGTGGCCGGGTCCATCGTCATCAGGCAGGAGCCCTCTGACGGCACCGCGCCATCCAGCGCATCGCTCACCGCGCGCCAGTAGTCCTCGACCCCAAGCCCGCGGTGGACCAGCCGCGAGATGGTGTCGCGGAGCTGGTCGTGCACTGGCTGGGTGGTGGCCATGCCTCAACCTAGCCGAACCCCCAGAAATGTGGGGATGGTCGCGAGACCTCAGGTCGCAGCATGATCGACGCACGCAATGGGAGGTACTGGGATGAGAACGTTGCACGTCGGATTGCGGGTGACCGATCTTGCGCGGTCGCTGGCGTTCTACACGGCTGTCGGCTACGAGGTCGTCGGTTGCGTGCCCGAGACGTCGATCGGGCATCTGACCATGCTCAAGCTCCCCGACGATGAGTTCGTCACCGTCGAGCTGGTGCACGACGGCAACCCGGTCGACCGTGGCACCGATGTGAGTCACTTCGTCGTGCAGGTCGAGTCGATGGCCGACACGCTCGGTGTGCTGGCCGGCCACGGGATCAAACCGGTCGCCCCCGGGCAGGAAAGCGATGACGGCCTGAAGACGACGTTCATCGCCGACCCGGACGGTCGACGGATCGAACTCGTCCAGTGGCCGGCGGGCCACGCCGACGGCATCACCGCCGCGGACTGGCCAGAGGAAGGGGAATGAGGATGAGTAGGACGCCACTGCGGCTTTACATGTCTATGTCGGTCGACGGGTACATCGCCGGACCGGACGACCGGCCGGGCCAGGAACTCGGCCGCAACGGAGGGCGGCTGTTCAACTGGCTCGACGACCGGATGTCCGAGGGGATCAACGGGCAGGTGTACGCCGAGCTCATGGCGACCGGCGCCGTGATATCCGGACGCCGCACGTACGAGCTGGCCGGTCGATGGCAAGGCGACCACCACGACGGAGTGCCGGTCCACGTGCTCACCCACAACATCGACCCAGCCGACGAGCCGCCGGGCAGCGTGAAGTACTACACCGACGTCAACGCGTGTGCCACCGAGGCCCGGGAAGCAGCGGGAGATCGAGCCGTGCTGGTCCACGGCGCGAGTGCGGCGCAGGCGTTGCTGGCAGCCGGCCAGCTCGACGAACTTGAACTGCACCTTGTCCCCGTACTGCTGGGTGGCGGACGGCGGCTGTTCGAGCCGGCCGGACTCGGTCACATCGAACTGGAGCTCGTCCGCCAGCTCGAAGGCCGCAACGCCACACATCTGCGTTACCGCATAGTCCATCGCGAAGGGAAACAGCCATGACTGTCGCATTGCTGACAATCGACGCTCTCGACGTCAGGGTTCCCGTGGGCACCTGGACCATCGATCCGGCGCATAGTTCCATCGGGTTCTCGGTTCGCCATCTGATGGGCAAGGTCCGCGGAACCTTCGAGCAATTCACCGGTCACGTGACGACCACCGAAGAGCCGGCCGACTGCTCCGCCACCGCGACGATCTCCATGAGTTCGGTGAACACCGCAAACCGCATGCGCGACGACGATCTACGCTCGGTCAACTTCTTCGACGTCGACCGTCATCCCGATATGACCTTCGAGAGCACCGGCCTCACCGTGCACGACGGGTTGCTCGAACTGCTTGGAAAGCTGACGATCCGGAGCATCACGCGCGACGTCACCATGGAAGTCGAGTTCCTCGGCCTCGACGAGACCGGATTGCAGGGCGAGCAACGGATCGGGATCTCGGCAACCACGACGATCCGGCGATCGGACTACGGCGTTGGCGCCGGTGCCGGCGAAGGTCAGAAGATCGTCGTTGGCGACAAGATCACCATCCAGCTGGACATCCAGGCCATGCTCGAATCCTGACCCTGACAGCGCGATGGCTCGCCACCACGACTTCCTTCCCAGTGCCCGGACTCTCCTTTGATAGACCATTGCCACACCAAACCGCTAGGTGGGGCCATTTCAAGCCGCCCTGGTGTAGGCAAGCCGAACCGCCGGAGGCATGCGGCCAGTTCGCCCAGCGGTAGGCCCCGGCCGGGGAGCGGAGTGGGCGGGACCGGCTGGGGCTCGCTGGGGAGCCGGACCGGCCGGATGGTCGACTCAGCCACGGGCCACCCCCGTTGAGGTGGTCCCGATGAGTGAAACGGAGAAAGGGCCACGCGATCGTGCGATCGTGCGGCCCATAGGCACTTGAACACGAAATCTACGTGAGATTTCCCGCCCGCGAGTGGTGCGTGAGGTCCGCCGCGCTGCTTCCGGGGAGCCCGCTGGCCGGACCAGCGCTCGCCCTCGCGCTCGCGGCCACCGCCTGGGCGCGGAGACGCTGGCGCCGCCGCGGGCAGGCCCGCAGGGCTGCGAAAGCGCGGCTGATCACCGTGCTGGTTCCACCCGTTTTCGAACCGGACGGTGGGATCACGTGGTGGGCCAACCTGATCGGCCTGCTCGGCCCCGCCTGGAAGCGCTTGCTGCACGGGCAGCCGCACCTGAGCTTCGAGTACACCTTCACCGTCGAGGGCGTGCAGATCCAGCTGTGGGTACCCGGCACCGTGCCGCTCGGCCTCGTCGAGCGAGCAGTCGAAGCCGCGTGGCCCGGTGCGCACACCCGCACCACCGCCTTGCCACCACGACCAGGCGGCGGCCGTGGGCGGAGAACTCCGGCTCGCCCGTGCGGAGGTGCTGCCCCTGCGCACAAAGTTCGCCACCGACCCTCTGCGCGCCTTGCTCAGCGCCGCCACCGGCCTGGGGCCGCAGGACGCCGTCCGGGTGCGGATCCTGGCCCGCCCGGTCACCGGGCTCCGCCTGGCCCGCGCCCGCCGCCGTGCCACCCGGCTCCGCACCGGCCGGTGCCCCGCCATGATCGGTAGCCTGCGGCACCTGCTCACCCCCACCGTCGGCCACCCCACGCCGCAGTAGGCCGCGGCCGTCCGCGCGGCGCTGCGCGGCCGGGGGCACGCCATCGCCGCCGCCTTCGCCCCCTGCACCGGGTGCAACTACTACCGCCGCCTCCGCCTGCGCCACCCGCACATCACCATCCAGACCCGCCTGCTGACGGGCGGAGCCTCGACCAGCTCAGTAAGGACCCGCACGCCGCGATCTTGGCCAACGCCCGCTCGAAGCTGTTCTTCACCGCCAGCCCGGCACCTGGCCCGCCACACCCACCCGCGCCTGACCGAACACGACCTTGCCTACCTCTGCCGCCTCCACATCGCCGCCCGCCTGCTGGCCCACGGCGCCGAAGCCCCGGCCTTCACCTGCTCCAGCCGACCCTGGATGAGATCGACGCCATCGCCTCTCACGGAGGAAGCTCCCGGATTCTCAGTAGCGGTGGCGGACCGTTGGCGGATCCGCCAAGGTCACTGAGACTGGTGTCGGCAGCGCTACGGTCGGCTGCTCTGGCCAGTTGGACCGCTCTTGGGGTGCCATCCGCACGGAGGGTCCTCACCGACCAGACCGTCCACGGCTTCGCGGAGCAGATCGGCGTGTCCGGTGTGCCGGCCGTACTCCTCGATCAGGTCGCAGACGAGTCGGCGCAGGCTGGCATGGCCTCCGTCGGGCCAGGACTGGTGAACGAGTTGGTCGAGTCCGCCGTCGGCCAAGGCCGCGCCGAGACGAGCCCGGGATCGTTCGACAGCGCCGTCCCACAGCGCGTAGAGCTGCTCGGGGGTGTCGTTGACGGCGGAGGTGAAGGTGTACTCCCAGTCGTTGCTGCCGTCCCAGCCGATGGCGTCCCATGGTGGGCCTATCGGCTCCCCGCTCAGTTTGGTGGTGAACATGTAGTCCTCCGCAGCGGCGAGGTGTTTGAGCAGGCCGCCGAGGGTCAGCGAGGAGGCGCCGATGCGGGTCCGGAGCCCGGCCGCGTCGAGGTTGTCGGCCTTCCATCGAAAGGTCGTGCGCAGCCGGTTGAGCGCACCCATGAGGTGCTCGACCTCGCTACCGGCCAGGGGTGGCTCCCATGGGGGATCGCTGTTGGTCATGGGAGCACACCGTAGACCTGATGCGGACAATGGTGCGCTGAGCCGGTCGAGTAGTGTCGCCGACTCGGCCCACGCCTCGCCAGCCAGACTGAAGACTTCACAGCTCGGGCACACCCGACACAACACAGCAGGGCGTAGGGGCCGAGGAAATGACACCGGTCTGAGACTGATCTTGGGTGGCATGGCCGTGGGACAACTGCGAAACGGCAGGTCATTCAAGATCGACATGTCACGCGCGGTGAGACCCACAGCCCCCCAAACCAGCACCGCGACCATGGAGAACATCCTCGCCAGGAGCGCACGTGGAGCATGACAACGAGCCCGGCACGTCGGCCTCACCCATCACCGCCGAGCTCATGCGTGCCTACTCACGCCTTGGCAATCGTGGCCCAGCACCGTGGTGGATCGCCCAGACGCGGTCGTGGCCGGGCATGGTCGCCGCGGAGACCGGTGCGCAGGTGAACTGCGCCGTGCTGACCCTGCTCAGCGTGGCCTTGTGGCACCGCGATCACCTCCGTGAGCTGACCAACTTCTTCACCCCGTTCTACAAGGCGGGTTGGTGCAACGCCGCGTTCGTCCGCGCGCTGGACTTCGATCCGGATGGCAAGAAGGTTCTGCCGTGGTCGACCGGTGACGGCCGGATCCAGCCCGCAGGCCCGCTGCTGGGCTACCTCAACCAGCGGATGCGCGCTTGGCGCCAGGCCGACCCAGACTGCCAGGCCAACAGCCGACAAGCGCCCGCGCCGCCGATGCCCGCGGTCTCCCTGCAGGAGTGGTTGACTCGGCTGTTGGAGTTCTACGGCGACGGCCACGCCGACCCGCGCCCACGCCAACACCGGAACTCCGACTGGGCCATCCAGGCCTACCAGCGCAATAACAACAACCGCCCGACTTCGCTTGAGCGCCTGCAACGGGCCGAACAACGCCGCGCGGACCTCGACCGCGACTTCGCCAGGCTTGGTGTCCGGCCGCCGAGCCCGCCCGTGGATCCCACCGACGATCTGGCACTTCTGTTCGTGCCTGAGGTATGGGACGCAACGATTCCGCTGTTCCGGGCACAACGACCTGGCCGGCACCACGCCGATCGGCTGCGCGAGGCCATGCGATCGGCCAGGATCGTCAACCGCGCCGCCACGCACGAGCTGCTCTCCCGAGTTACTGTGGAGGAGCTGGCTGAACGGGCCGCTGGGATCACCCGGGCCGATGGCAGCAGCGTGGATGCGGGGACGGTCCGGCGCCTACTCGCCCGCGTCTGGTGAGACCGCCCGCTCGGTGGGGGACTGCTACGCGGCCATCCGCAACTCGGTCAGCTACATCGAGATCGACCTGTCGAAGGACGAAGCCGTCGAACAGCGATCAAGCTGACCTGAAGACGTGAAATGAACGGCGCCAGGCTCGCGTTCACCGGCGCCTGGCCACTAACGAAGATGGCCTCGGCGGACTATTTGCAGGTCAGGCGACCATCATGGTTCGCATGAACACCTGCCTTGTGCAGGGACGCGACATTTCTGTGTCCGAGGCCGGAGTTGAACCCCCAGGCCGGTGAAATCTCCCTGATTCGGTGAGATCACACCGGAAACCCTACCCGCGGCGCTGAACCTGCGGGCCGCGTTAGGTGGCCCCGGTCGGGTGTACTTCGCCAGCAAGGTACGTCGGGTAGCGCCTGGTGAACGTGTCCATCCTCAGTCTGACCCGAGTACCACTGCGCCGGACTATCCCCGCTCGCGCGGGGACGACAGACCACCGCGTCTCACCGGCGAACTGGCGCACGGACCACCCTCGCACGCGCGGGGACGACCTGTCGCTGGGCCTGCGCGGTCACATGGCGCTGGGACCACCCCCGCTTGTGCGGGGACGACAGCTCCCGCTGGGGCTGCGCTCCGCGCAGCTACGGACCAGCCCCGCGTGTGCGGGGACGACACTTGCTGAACAGGCGCGATACAGCGGCACCGGCCGTTTCATCATCGGTTTGCTACACACATCGGTCGGCCGTCTCCCCTGAGGCGATGCCATGCACGACGCTGAACGAGCTCCGTGGCCTCGCCGGACGCTGGCGCGCTCCTGCCCAGCATGCAGCAAGGCGAGGTCACTCTCGGTGGGCCAAGGCTCAAGACGGCCCGGAGACGATGGTCGCGCCCCGGTGCGCGACTCGGCCGCCCTTGTCGGCTCGCAGGGTGGCGGTGCCACTCGGTCGGCTGGAGCCGGAGAAGGGACAAGACAATGGTCACCTTGCCCCCGTGGTCCCGGTGGCTGCTCAGTGCGAACTTGCCAGTTGTCCGGTGAGTTTGCGGTGCAGCTGCTCGCTGTGCGGGTTGAGGCCGACGATCTCCGCCTCGATGCCGCGTGCGGCGAACTTGGCGCTGACCGCGTCCAGGGTGGCCACCGCGGAGGTGTCCCACACGTGGGCGCCGGAGAGGTCGATGACGACCGTGCGGGTTTGGGTGTCGGTGTAGTCGAAGGCGTGCATGAGCTCGTTGCTGGAGGCGAAGAACAGCTCGCCGGTCACCGCGTAGACGCGGACGTTGCCTTCCGGGTCGAGCACGCTGGAGACCTCGACGACGTGGGCGACCCGGCGGGCGAAGAAGATCGCCGCGAGCAGCGCGCCCGCCACGACCCCCAGGGCCAGGTTGTGGGTGGCCACCACGGTGCCGACCGTCACCACCATCACGGTGGTCTCGCTCTTCGGGGATCGGCGCAGTGCGCTGGGTTTGATGCTGGTCCAGTCGAAGGTGGAGACCGAGACGAAGATCATGACCGCGACGAGGGCGGCCATCGGGATCAGCGAGACGACCGGGCCGAGGGCGAAGACGAGGATCAGCAGGAAGACACCCGCGGCCAAAGTGGACAGCCGGCTGCGGCCGCCTGACTTGATGTTGATGATGGACTGGCCGATCATCGCGCAACCGGCCATGCCGCCGAGGAAGCCGGTGGCGACGTTGGCAACGCCTTGTCCCCGGACCTCCATGCCTTTCCTGGACGGGGTGTCGGTGAGGTCGTCGAGCAGTTGCGCGGTCAGCAGCGACTCGACCAGACCGACCACGGCCAGTGTCAGGGCGTACGGCGCGATGATCGTCAGCGTTTCCAGGGTGAAGGGCACCATCGGCAGGCCGAATGCCGGCAGGGCTTCGGGCAGTTGGCCCATGTCGCCCACGGTGGGCACGGAGATGTGCAGGAACACCGTGAGCGAGGTGATCACCACGATGGCCACCAGGGGAGCGGGGATCGCCTTGGTGAGCCGGGGGAGCAGGTAGATGATGCCCAGGCCGAGCACGGCCAGGCCGATGACCGGCAGCCCGCCCGTGGTGATGTGCGGGATCTGGGCGGTGAACAGCAGGAGGGCCAAGGCGTTGACGAAGCCCACCATCACGGTGCGGGGCACGAAGCGCATCAGCTTGTGCACGCCGATGAGGCCGAACAGGACCTGGAAGACGCCGGTCAGGACGGTGGCCGCGAACAGGTACTCGACGCCGTGGTCACGCACCAGCGGCACTACCACCAGCGCCATCGCGCCGGTGGCCGCCGAGATCATGCCGGGGCGGCCGCCGGAGAAGGCGATGATGATGGCGATCGTGAACGACGCGTAGAGGCCGACCTTGGGGTCGACGCCGGCGATGATGGAGAAGGACAGCGCCTCCGGGATCAGGGCCAGTGCCACGACCAAGCCGGAGAGCAGATCGGCGCGGGGGTTGGCGAACCAAGTTGTGCGGATCCGGGACAGCAGGGAGGGCCGTACGGCCGCCTCGTGGGAGGACAAGCGTCACCTCGGGGTGTGTGCGAGCACTCTGGTGGTGTTCGCGGGATGTGCGGGTCTGAGCGGCTCACGCGGACGTCGTCACGCGTCGCCTCGCAAGGCCCCGGTGGACCGCGGTGGCGGCATCGGCGACCAGTCGCAGCTTCTCCGGTGCGACCAGGGAAACCCTACCTTAACGTTAGGGTAGGGATACGGGCGGCTCATGTGATCGTGGGCACTGCCGAGGTCGTCGCGGCAAGGGGCCGCGAGGGGAAGTGGTCAGGGCCTTGGCAGGTGGGACCGCAAGGTGGCGGCGAAGTCCTCCGCGATGGTGAGCTGCTTTCGCAGTTGCCTGCAGCGTTCCTCGGCGGCGGACCAGAACTCGGCGAGGCGCTCCAGGTAGCTGGCACGCTCTGGGCTGTCCGGGTCGGTGAGGGAGTCCAGGAGGCCGAGCAGTTCCCGCATCTCCTCCAACTGGAAGCCCAGGGGCTTCATGCGCATGATGACGCGCAGCCGGTCGACGTCGGGTTCGGTGTACAGACGGAAGCCGCCCTGGCTGCGCTCGCTGGGGATGACCAGGCCGACCTCTTCGTAGTAGCGGATCGTGCGCAGGGAGAGACCGGTCCGCTCGGCCACCTCACCAATCTGCATCTGCCCGCCCACGCTGGTCCTTCCATCGTCGAACAATGTCCGGCCATTCTGTCATTGGCGGGCAGGCGGCGTCGTGCCGCGAGATCCTGACTCGCACCCGGGCCGCGACCCTACGAGGGCATGTCGTCTCGGTTGACCTGACGCCGGTGCACCAGCAACCTGCCGCCCTCGCGCACCAGCACGTCCTCGCACAGGCAGGCGAGCTCCAGCTGGCTCGGGCCGCCGGGCGGGGTTCGGATGATCTGCGTGTAGGTCCGGGCGAGCACTGAGCCGTCTGACTGCTGGTAGGCCTCCAGCATGCCCAACCAGTGCCTGCGGGCGATGCCTTCGGCGCGCAGCCGCTGCGCGGCCTCCTGCGCGTTGCGGCGGATGGTCTCCCGTCCGACCAGAGGTTCCGGCCGGCCGTTGGTGCCGAACACCGCGTCCTCGGTGAAGTCGGCGGCCCAGGCATCCGGCCTGCCCTCGTCGACGGTGCGGACGTGGCTTGCGTAGAACTGCTGGATCTCCTGGTACAGCGCGGGACTGACGGCGGTGGGCGCTTCCTGGTGAGAGGTCATGTCGAGCAGGATCATTGGTCGTTCTCAAGCCATTCTCGAGCCTTGAGGTTGGCTGGCGCTCGGGTTGAGGGCGCGGAGTTTGCGTTGGGACACAAGGGGGATCTACTGCTCCGAGGAGGCCGGATGAACCGGATCAGGACGAGTTCGGCGGTCCTGTTCGACACCGAGGACGCACCCGGTGGTCCGCCGTGGACCGACCTGAGCTCCCTGCTGGCCGATGCCGCGCGGCGGCACGGTGATCGCGAGTTCCTGCGCTGCCCCGACCGGAGCGTCAGCTTCGGCGAAGCCGGGCAGCGAACCCTGGAGCTGGCCGAGGGGCTGCGCGCGGCCGGGTTCGGGCCAGGGGACCGGGTGGCGATCATGGCGGCGAACCTCGCCTGCTGGCCGCTGCTGTGGCTGGCCGTGCTGCGGGCGGGCGCGGTCGCGGTGCCGGTGGACATCCGGTGCCGCAGCGCCGATCTGGCCCACGTGCTCGCCGACTCCGGCAGCACCGCGGTGCTGACCTCCGACCGCGACGAGGACCTGGTCCGTTCGGTGCTCGCCGACCTCGGGGCCGCGGTGCCGGTGCACACCGAGAGCACCTTGGCCCGAACGCCGGCGGGTGCTGCCGGGTGGCCGGTGCGGGCGCTGGCCAACCTGCAGTACACCTCGGGCACCACCGGTTTTCCCAAGGCCTGCATGCTCACCCACGAGTACTGGTTGCGCACGGCCTGGCAGATCGCCGTGCATGCCGGACTGCGCGCGGACGACGTCGTGCTCACCGCGCAGGCGTTCTCCTACGTGGACCCGCAGTGGAAGACCGCGCTCTGCCTCATGGGCGGTGTGCCCCTGGTCGTGCTACCCCGGTTCTCCGCCTCGGGGTTCTGGCCCTCGGCGCGGACGCACCGGGCCACGCTGACCTACGTGCTGGGCACCCCTCATCCGCGGCCAGCAGCACCCGGCCGTCCTCCTCTGCCACCTCCACCAGGAACCGGCGCTGGAAGGCGCGGCTGTCGGCCATGGAGGCCGCGTACTGCTCACCGCGCAGCACCGCGACTCGGTCGGCGTCCGCGCGGGTGAACCCGGCCTTCGCGGCCAGGGCCTCCGCGGTGGCCAGCATGCCCACCCCGGTGAGCGGGTCGCGGCGGAAGCTGTCCAGCACCCAGTTCTCCGTCTCCGGCTCCTGCCCGGCCGAGGCGCGCGGCCAGTCCAGCACCGGCCCCCTGCTGGTCCGGTCGGCGACCACGACCAGCTGAGCGCCCGCGCCGGTCAGCACCGAGCCTGCCGCCTGGTGCAGCGCGGCCACCGAGGTCGCGCAGGCCTGGCTTACCATCGGCCCGGTGACCGAGGGCAGCCCCAGCCGGGCCGCCACCACCGGACCGCCGTAGAAGATGGCGGGCTGGGGCACCGTCCAGCCCAGCACCAGCCCGCGCAGCTCCTCCGCCGGCAGCCGCCGGGTGGCCAGCGCCCGGCGGGTCACCCACACCCCGACGTCCAGGCTGGCCGGTGCGGCCAGCGAGCCGCGCCACCTGGCGAACGGCGAGGACCAGATCCCGCCGTAGGGCGCGGCCACGTCCTGGTAGCGCACCCCGACCTTCATCGGCTGTCCCCGTGCAGGTGGCCCGCGAACAGCGCCACGCTGCCGCGGACCTCCAGCCAGTGCGAGTCGAAGTGCTGACCCGTTGTCTGCCCTGCCCTCGCAGTGGGTGGTCGTGGGACTCCTGTACTGAAGCGAAACCACCTAGACCCAAAAGCAATCCGTCCTCAATGCGCTGTCGCGCCCTCGGATCCGCCCAGCAGCCGGTCCAGGTGGTAAGCGAGCACGGCGTGCGCGTCCTTGGGGGTGCGCTGGCCGACGAGCACGTTGGTGCCGAGGCCGTGGGTCATGGTCAGCAGCATGGTCGCCTCGTGCGCGGGATCGAGGTGCTCGGCCAGCTCGCCCTGCTGCTGCGCGGCCCGCAGCACTTCGGTCAGCTGGCGCTCCAGCCGCCGGGGGCCGGCGATGAAGGGCTGCGCGGCGTACTCCGGCTCGGTCATGGCCAGCACCGCGAAGGAGGTGAAGACCTGGTGGAAGGCGCGGCTCTGCCGGTCGGTGGGCAGGGCTTCGGCGAGGAAGGCGGTCAGGTAGGCGCGCAGCGCGGGCGGTCTGGGCAGGGCGGCCAGGCGGGCGGCGAGGCGGTCGTCGCTGCGCCGTTCCAGGTACTCCAGGGTGGCCAGCAGCAGGTGGGCTTTGGAGTCGAAGTAGTACTGGACCTGGCGCAGCGAGACCTCGGCCTCGGCGGCGACGTCCCGCAGCTTCACCGCGTGCAGGCCGGTGCGGGCGGCCAAGCGGACCAGGCCCTCGATGATGAGTGCCCTGCGCTGCTCGTGGTCGACGATCTTCGGCACCGGTCCGTCCCTCACCCATCCGGCTTATTTGATACCACGGTATCCTAAAGGCATGAGGAGTCAGCGCACG
Source organism: Crossiella sp. NPDC003009 (assembly GCF_053591555.1). Classification (NCBI taxonomy): domain Bacteria; kingdom Bacillati; phylum Actinomycetota; class Actinomycetes; order Pseudonocardiales; family Pseudonocardiaceae; genus Crossiella; species Crossiella sp. NPDC003009. The sequence goes on from NZ_JBSFUA010000077.1 coordinate 15,357, forward strand.
AGCGCCGCGCCCCCGCCGATCCCGGCCCGCACCTGGCAGATCTCCGCGATCACCGGCGCGGGCGCGTTCATGGCGATGCTGGACTCGACGGTGGCGAACCTGGCCGTGGAGTCGGTGCGCGCGGACTTCGGCTCCACCCTGCCGGTGGTGCAGTGGATCGCCACCGGCTACCTCATCGCGCTGGCCGTCTCCCTGCCCGCCACCGGCTGGCTCGGCGCGCGCTACGGACAGGGCCGGGTCTGGGCGGTCTCGCTCGCGGTGTTCACCGCGGCCTCGGCCCTGTGCGCCTCGGCCTGGGACGCGCCCTCGCTGATCGTGGCGCGCGTCCTGCAGGGCCTGGCCGCGGGGCTGATGGTGCCTGCCGGGCAGGCGATCGTCGCCCAGGTCGCCGAACGCGACCAGCTGGGCCGCCTGATGGGTGTGCTGGGCCTGGTGGTCAGCCTCGGACCGGCGGTGGGACCGGCCGTCGGCGGCCTGCTGCTGGAGGCCGCCTCCTGGCGCTGGCTGTTCTGGATCAACGTGCCGGTCAGCCTGCTCGCCCTGCTCGCCGCCCGCGGCCGGGTGCCCGGCGGCGAGCAGAGCACCACCCGCACCCTGGACCGCCGCGGTCTGCTGCTGCTCGGCCTCGGCCTGCCGCTGTTCCTCTACGGCGGCACCGAGATCGGCGCGACCGGGGTCAGCACGGCACACGTCGTGGCCATGATGGTCGGCGCGCTGCTGGCCGGTGCTTTCCTGCTCACCGCCCGCCGCGCCGAACATCCGCTGGTCGACCTCGCCCTGCTCCGCAACAGCAGGTTCGCCGCCGCCACCACGACCACCGGCCTGACTGGCGCGAACATGTACGGCGGCCTGCTCCTGCTACCGCTGTACCTGCAACTGGTGGCCGGCCTGGACACCGCGGGCACCGGCCTGCTGCTGCTGGCCATGGGCCTGGGCTCGGCGATCGCGCTCTACGTCGGCGGCGCGCTCACCGACCGCCACGGGGCAGGCCCGGTGGCTTTGACCGGGGCGATCCTGCTGGTGCTCTCCACCGTGCCGTTCCTGCTGCCGGAGGTGCTGCCGATTCCGGTCATCGCGATCCTGCTGGTGGTTCGGGGGATCGGCTTGGCGCTGACCCAGATGCCTGCGACCACCGCCGCCTACGCCTCGGTCGACAAGACGCAAGTGGGCGATGCGGCCACCGTGGTGAACATCGTGCAGCGCGTCGGAGGCGCGCTCGGTGCCATCGTGCTCGTCATCGTGCTGGCCCAGTTCGCGGGCCCGACCGGCTACCTGATCTCCTTCGCCGCGCTGACCGCGGTCGCGGCGGGCACCGTCCTGCTGGCCCTGCTGGTGTGGCGGCACACCCCGGCCCGCGATAGAGAAGACGCGGCGCGGAAAGCGAGGTAGCCGGAGCATCGTCGCAGGTGCTGGACTGATCGGTCCGGAGCCCGGTTTCCGGGCTCCGGACCGTCGTGTTGTTCAGTCGTTGTGGCGCTCGGTCCACCACTGCCGCCCGGTCTCCGGCAGGCTCGTGATGGGGTCGTAGTACGGGTACCGCCGCTCCAGCGCCTCCGCGTCCTGAAGCTCGATCCCGGTGCGGTAGTTCTTTGTCCAGCAAGAAATTCCGCGCACCCGGTCGTACTCCGACACCTGGTGCACCCACCGCTTCCCGACATACGGCACATCGCACACGATCCGCGGCGTCGCGAGCCCGGGCAGATACTCCATGATCGCGTGCTGGAGCTCCTGCGCCTGCCACACCGGATCAGCACAGGTCGACCTCGACGTGGTGCTCGGCGAACAGTTCCAGGACGTCCTCCAGGGTGATCGCCTGCGCCATCCGGTGGCGGTCGTAACCCGCGACGAGGTGCGCGCGGGCGACGGCCGAGTCGCGCCACACCAGCCGGAACGGTGTCCACGCGCCGTAGCCGTCGCTGAGGCAGTCGTGCAGCGCGTCGAGGTTCCCGCCGAAGTACCCGCCCGGGCCGTTGATCGCCTCGCCGAGCGCGCAGTAGAACCCCGCGAGGTCGGTGACGAACCTGCCGTCGAGTTCGTAGGTCGCGCCCGCGGGCCGGGCCGGCGCGCCGACCCGGTGGTGGCCGTTCGCCGCGTCGATCCACTCATACCGCAGGCCCTCGTCGTAGTCGGCCCACAGGTTCGGCCGGTCCGGCGGTCCGGCGCGCCAGTGCTCCAGGACGTCGAGGACCCTGGTCGGCAGCGGCACTCCGGAGTCCCGGCTGACGGTCACATCGAGCAGCCCGGCACCCAGTCGCGACGGCTCGGCCGCGTCGACCGTGCCGCGGATCTGGGCGCCGAGCACCCACCCCACCGATCCGTCGTCGGCCACCACGCGCACCCACGCCCAGATCCAGCGCCGCCGCAGGCCTTCCTCGGAGCTGTCCCCGATCGCCGCCAGCGCCGCCAGCAACGCGGGCTCCGGCCGGCAGCCGATCAGCCGCACCAGCGGCACCGGCAGTTCGGCCCCCTCGCGGAAAACGCCCGTGACGTCCCGGCAGGTGCCGCAGGACGACCCGTCCCAGTCCTGGAGGCGGAACTCCTCGACCTCGTGCGGACGCGGCACGTCATCGGTGTAGCCGTAGCCGTGCACGAACCCGTCCAGGTCGATGTCCACGGTGGCCGGGATCGTGGCGTTCTGCCGTCGCCCCAGCACGACCAGGTCACCGAGGTCCTCGCCCCACCAGGACGGCGGAGTGCCCGGCGGTGGTGGCGGCCCGATCAGGTGGAGGTTGCCCAGCAGGGCTCGTTCGGTGCCCAGTTCCGCCGCGGGCACCCGATCGAGGAGTTCGGCGAGCTTGCCCTCCGGGGCGCAGTCGATGAGGGTGAACCGCTCCCGCGGCTGGGGCGGCAGGTCGACGAAGAGCCCTTCGATCTCCGCGCACAGGGCCAGCGGCTCGTCGGAGTACGGGGCCTCGACCAGGTTGGTCTCACCGCAGAGCAGCCAGCGCGGCCCGATCGGATGCTCCCACGTCCACTGCCGCTCATCCGGCCGGAGACCGGTTTCGGCACCGGTGTCACTGGTCATTACGCGACCGTATCGACTGCGGACGCGACGGCAGGGCGTGTTTGCCGAAAGCGGAGCCCAGCGGCATGGGCCGGTCGTGAACCCAGTGCGTGTCCATCCGACGTGCCCCATTGACGTGTGAGGCGCTTGTTCAAGGTAGGTCGTGTGCTGAGGTGTGAATACTTCGCGGAACTCTCGGCAACGGCTATCTCGATCTCTGTGTCCACGAGTGCACCAGATCGCACCAAGGCCCAGCACTAGCAGCTAACTCGCGACATCCAGCACCTTCGGTGGGCCCAGCATCCTCGCCGTCCCGATGGCAGTGACCGCGCTCTTCAATGAGATCACCGGACTGGACCGTGGCGGGGTACATCAGCTCACCGACGTCCGACCACCGCCAGTCGCCTCGGTCCGCCTGGCGCCGGGGCGGCCAACGCAACGCCGTCGAGTCGCCGAACGGGCACGCCCAGACCGCCCTTCCACCACTGGCATGATCATTCGCACGGGCGACACTGTGCGCCGGGTCGGAACGAGCAAAGAAGTTCAGTTCTCGACGAAGTACGCCTCGGCGGTGTGGCGGATCTGCGCGAGTCGCTTCGGCACGACGCTGTGGTCGGCGTACCCGCAGACGCGGGCGACTTCGGTCTTGCTGGTGACGCCGCTGTTGAGCAGCACAACACCAGCGGCACGCCCCTGCCCGTCGGTGCGGCGGGCAACGTCTATGTCCGCGAGGACCATCTCGTCGAGGCACTACCAGGCCTGCTCGGAGACCCCCAGCCTGTGGTGGCGACATCGTCAAGTGCCGCCGCACACCTTCGTCGGTGCGGGCTGGAGATCATCTGTGGCGGCCAAGGCTGGCATCTCAGGCGGACGGTGCAACCGGAGGTGGTCAGTGCGTTGGCCCCGCGTGGTCAATCAACGCTCGAGCTGGACTGGAACCCAAGTGGCACGAGGCAAGTCGTCGCTCATCAGTAGTGACCAGGAACGGAGACGCGCTTGCGCCAAGCCGCGAAGAAGTCGTCCCAAAGTAGGCCCACGACGGACTTCGAAATCCGTGGGGTAAGAGAGTGTCCGAAACCACATCCCCAACCTATTGTACGCCACTGACCTGCATCTTCCTTGATGTCAGCGCCGCAGCTAACGACTTTCGCCGTGGATGATCATCGAGTCGCGGGCGCTGGTGTCGGCGCATCGGCCCATTCGTCTCCGTGCATCGCTGCGCGCACTTGGTCGCGTGATTGGAGTGCGTGGCCAACTCGTGCGTGGTGCGGATCTTGACGATCATGTCCAGCAACTGCGCGTCCTCCAGTTCTCGCTGGCTGGGCGCGACTGGCGGGCTTAGCCAGTCGTGGTAGGTCGATGGTGGGATGCCCAGGACCCGCAGTAGGAGATCGAGCGAGAACGTGTGGGCGTCGATGAAGCTCATAACATCCTCCGGGACGGGGCGATCTCGGAGGCGAAATAGGCACTGGCTGCCCGCAGTACCTCGTTGACGCGCTTGAGTTCGGCGTTCTCCCGCTTGAGCCTGCGGTTCTCCTCGATCATCGTGGTGGCCGGCCGGTCGTCGCGCGGCCTCGTCCTGGCGGATCCAGTTCCGCAGGGCTCGTGGTGGACGTCCAACTGCTCCGCCAGCCGACGGATCACCGGCTTGGGGTCAGACTCCCGGCACAGGGGACCGCCCGCTCACGCAGCTCGTCCGGGTACTTCTTGGAGGCAGGAAGATGACTTCCTTCCTCGGTTCACAAGATCAAAACTGGTGTGGAAGTCTCCGGGCAACCTGGGGAACCTCACCCGGTCGGGACCGGTCCCCGTGGATACCGTCAAGACTGCAGGAGCGCACAGCGGTACGGGTGACCGTGGCGTTGAGGCGAAGCAAGGGGGAATCAACCATCACCCTGCCGGACCCGCCCGCCGGGCCACCGGCGTACCCCAAATCGACAGCGAGAGCAGTCGGCGCGCGGTGAGTCGGCGGCAGCGTGCGGGGCCCGGTCGAGAGGCTCAGACTTCCCGGTGGCCTCGGGACAATTGACCCTGGCCGCCGGGACACACCCCCTGGCAAGGTCGTGGTGACGGAGGGGGAGCCCGTGCCCACGACTCGTGCCGGGACCAGATCGCTGTCGCTGCTGGCCGTGTTCACGCTGACCACCGCCCTGCTGCTGGCCACACCGACGCCCGCAATGGCAGGCTCCTGGAACGGCGACTTCCGCTCCACCCTCAACAACAGGTGCGTGGAGGTCGTCAGCGGCACGCTGGCCGTGGCGATGGCCGACTGCGTGGGTGAGTCCCGGCAGAAGTGGCGCTACGACGGCGCGGTGATCCGCCACCTGGTGACCGACCAGTGCCTGGACGTCCGCGACCAACGGGTTGGCGTCCGGGCCTGTGACGGCGGCGACGGCCAGCGCTGGACGCAGGAAGGTCCGCGGGAGGGACCGGCGCTGCGCAACGGGCTGACCCAGCAGTGCCTGGAGATCGACGGCGCCGGCTGGGGACGTGGGGTGGCGCTGAGCGCGGGAGTGTGCGGCAACGCGCCACACCAACTCTGGTGGGACCCGGTGTGGTTGTTCGACTTCAGCAGTGCCTGGCACGGCAAGTGCTGGCAGGTGCTCGGCGCGAGCAGCCGGGACGGCGACCCCCTGGGCGTGTCGACCTGCAGCGGAGACACCAACCAGAAGTGGCACACCGTGGGCGAGGCCATCCAGTACCTGCGGGCCAGCCTCTGCCTGGACGTGCTCGGCGCGGATACCCAGAACGGGGCCGAGATCGTGGTGTCCGGCTGCACCGGCGCGGTGAGCCAGCGCTGGTACCGGGACGGGGAACGGATCCGCAGCAGGCTCAACGGCCGCTGCGCCGGTCTGACCAGGGACGCCGAGGGCGCGCGGGTCCGGTTGTGGGACTGCACCGATGGCGTGGAGCAGAAGTGGAGGGCACCGTGGTCCGGCTGAGGCTTCTCGCAGTGCTGCTCGCCGTCGGGATGGCGGCCCCGATCGCCCCGCCCGCGGCGGCGGCCGCGCCGCCCGCCAAGTCGGCGCCGGTGGCACCGGTGGCGACCTGCGGGGTCGAGGCGAGTGGTCCGATCGGGGGCAAGTGGCGGGCGCTGCACGCTGGGAATGGGCCACTGGGCTGCCCGACCGGTGCGGAACACGACGTGCCCGGCGGCCGTAAGCAAATCTTCCAGCGTGGCGAGATCACTACCTCGGTGTTCTCCGGCATCAGGACACCGATCGCGGTCTACCACGTGGACAACGAGGTGACCGTGGACTTCGGCGCCAGGATGGAACTGCCGATCACCCGCGACCCCTTCGCCGTGATCTGGACACACGAATCCGGCCAGCTGGCCATCGAGTCGGTGCTGGTCAACGAGCTGGCCCCGCACGGCCTGCTCAGCATGCCGCTCACCCACGGACCCGGCCGCTACGAGTTCCGGGTCCAGTGCTTCACCAGCTGCCCTGGCGATCCGACCGTGCCCGCCGCGATCACCATCCCGGCGCACGCCGACGGCCCGGCCCCGGCCGCGTGTCCGCGGCCGATCCACGTCGGCGGGCTGATCGGCCGCCGCTGGCGGGAGATGGGCGCGGAAATGGGCCGGATGGGCTGTCCGATCGAGCCGGAGACCGCGGTGGCCGGGCGCAACGGGCGCAGGCAGGTCTTCGAGCGCGGTGAGCTGGTCTGGTCACCGGACCAGGGCGCGAACCTGGTGGTCGCGGTGGCCTCGGTGGCCGAGCAGCTCTACGTGGAGTGGGGGCCGACCAACCCGCACGGCCACGACCAGTTCGTGGTGCACATCGAGCAGCACGGACAGCACGGCTGGAAACCGATCAAACGCAGCCGTCCCAGCTATTCCGGCTGGTACAGCGTCCCGGCGCGGGTCGGCCGGGCCACCGTGAGCATCGAGGGGTGCGGCCCAGACCCGAGTGAGTGCGGACCGCCCGGCCGGACGGTCCCGGCCTCGACCGAGGTTCGCGACCGCGCGCCGATCTCGCTCAAGGACATCTCGGCCACCGAACCGGCCCAGGCGTTGCAGCACCTGGACCAGCGCCGGGACGCGGTGTTGCGCAGCACCGCTTGCACCTCGCTGCTGCCGATCGAGGGCAAGGACATCGGCGCCGAACTGGGGGAGAACCAGGGCACCGGCCTGCTTGCCCACCTGGAGCTGGCCCGCCGCCAGGGCCGCGGGTTCCGCTGCCCCGGCCTGATTCCCAGTGTGCTGCTGGCCAACCGGATGTTGTTGCACAGCACGCCACATCTCACCGGCACCACGATGGGCTTCCCGTGCGGCCGGGATGGCGAGTACGACACCGCGCTCAAGAGCCTGAGCCTGGTCTTGCACCGCTACACCGACCTGATGTACCCGGTGACACGCAGCCATCTGCTGGACAAGCTGCTGAGCAAGTACGGGCCGCCGGACCTCAACGACCGGCGGGTCACCTGCACGGTCGAGGAGATCACCGTGTCGGTGCCCGAGACCGAGAACCACCAGCTGCTGATCGAAAGCTCGCGTTACCTGACCAACCAGTTGCTCTTCGCCGCCACCGGCAAGGCCGAATTGAACAACAACACCAACGGGCTGCGCGACTACCTGCTCGAGCACCTCCAGCAGTTCGTCAAACACGACTTCATGGAGTACAACTCCCGCATCTACCAGCGGTACTCGATGAACGCGCTGTTCAACCTGTTCGACTACGCCGAGGATCCGAAGATCCGCACCGCCGCACAGATCGTGCTGGACTACACCACCACCAAGTTCGCCGTCTCCAGCAACATGTTGCGCCGGGCCGGGCCGTTCCGGCGGATGCCGGACAAGCGGGACAGTCAGATCCAGGGCTACTACGGCAGCGGTTCGGACCCGCAGACCGCGTTCTTCCTGCTGTGGACCGGCATGAGCGGCAACACCGGCGAGCAGATGCCGCAGTGGTGGGCGATCGAGGGCACCATCGCCTCGCTGACCAGCTATCTGCCGCCGCGCACCGCGTTCCACCGGGTGATGGACAAGTCCGGAGCGCCCAGCCAGCACTTCTTCTACCACGGTGACCGTCCCCGGCTGCGCTTCGCCACCGAGGAGGCCAAACCAGGGGTGGAGATCTACGCCAGCTCGCCCTCGTTCCTGGTGACCGCGGGCGGGGTGTTCCTCAACAGCGGCTACGGCCACGACGAGCTGCTGCGCCGGATCGGCAAGGACGTCGGCTACGGCACCCCGCAGTTCACCACCCTGATGCCCACCAAGGCCAACGTGGAGCACCGGGACCTGATCGCCTTCGAGGGCGTGGACAGCCGACCGCCGGTGGGCAACGGCCGGATCAACACCTGTGTGCACGACGGGTTCGCCTGTGGTCGCCGGCTGCAACTGCCGGAGCGCTGGTTGGCCTGCGGAACCCCGGCGCGGCAAGGGAAGTGGCTCTTCCTCGACCTCGACACCAGGGAGTGCGGCGAGCTCGGTGTCCGGGTGGCCCTGCACTTCGAGGAGGGCGGGGTGATGGACGGCAAGTACGGGTTCTTCCACGCCAGGGAGGCCGCGGGCATGTCCTTCACCGAGTTCCGGGACAAAACCCTGGCGGCCAACCCGAACTTCACCTTGGCCAGGGACAACAACCTGTTCACCACCGCCGACGGGCGCGAGTACCAGTTCCGGCTGTACTCGCTGACCGAGGGCAACACCGAACCGCTGGTGACCGCGGTGGACGGGCAGACCATGGCCGACTTCAGCAGTTACCCGCTGGTGCGCGGCAACTTCATGAACAGCCGCGGCCACGAGGGCTATCTCGAGCTGGCCTACCCGGAGTGCGCGGCGACGACCGTGCTGGACTACCGCAACCGGTTGGACCCCGTCATCCGAAGCGATTGGGGAACCTGCGGCTGAATACCCGGCAGGTTGGCCGGAAGCGGCCGTGACCGCCGCGATTCTACTGATCTGCTGGTGAACATGGCCGGTGCTCCAACCGATGCCACGGTGTCGGACGTCATCCGGACCAGGGCGGCGGCGTCGCCGGACAAGCTCGCCTACCCGGACGCCGCCGAGGCGATCAGCCACCGCGAACTGGCTGATCGCACCGCGCGGATCGTCGCGAACCTCGGGGATGGCGCGGTGCGCGGTTGGAGGCCACTGGATCCGTGGGCCTCGGCCGAGGAGTTGGTGCGGCGGCTGACCGCGTGTGACGCCAAGGCCAGGCTGAGGATGGCCTGGTGGACATCGGCCCGTCGTTCGGTACGGACGCGGAGTCGGCGGCAGCCCTTGATCCAGGCGAAGGTGCGTTCCACCGGCCACCGGACCTTGCCCAGGCCGGAGCCGTGTTCGACGCCGCGGCGGGCGATGACCGGGGTGACGCCGCGTGCACGGACCAAGCGGCGGTACTTGTCGTGGTCGTAGCCGCGGTCAGCGTAGAGCTGACGCGGGCGCCGCCTGGGCTCGCCGACCACGCTGCGGATCGGCGGGATGGCGTCGAGCAGCGGGATCAGCTGGGTGACATCGTTGCGGTTGCCGCCGGTCAGAGTGGCGGCGAGCGGAACACCGGTGGCGTCGGTGATCAGGTGGTGCTTGGAGTCAGGCTTGCGCCGGTCGACCGGGCTCGGTCCCGTGTGGTCCCCCTTTGAGGGCGCGCGGGTGGGCGGAGTCCACCAGTGCGGCGGACAGGTCGAGCAGACCTGCCGCCCGCAGCTCGGCAAGCAGGCATTCGTGCAGCTCCTGCCACACTCCGGACTCGTGCCACGCGGTCAACCGCCGCCAACACGTCGCACTCGAGGCGCCGAACAGTGCGGTGGGCAGCCGGTTCCACCCGATCCCGGTGCGCACCACGTACAGGATTCCCGCCAAGGCGGCCCGGTCATCGGTACACCTGTGCCCCGGGTGCCGGAAGCGCCTGGGGCGCAACGGGAGCAACGGTTCCAGTCGAGCCCAGAGTTCATCGGTCAGGACCTCCTCACGCACGCCGCGATCCTGGAACAGGTTGCAGCATCGGCAAAGCATTGTCGACACGATGGACTTCGACGACGCCGCGAGCTGGCTCCGGCAGCAGGGCGTCCACATCGTGACTCTCGCCCTGGGCTTCCCCGGGACAGGGCGCGGTGACGGGACTGGAGAGGATGCCGAAGGTCAGCAGGCGCCGGCGAATGTGGTGCGGCAGTTGCGGCAGGCCGGGATCCTGGTGGTCACCGCGGCCGGGAACGAGGGCGACAAGCATCTCGGCGGGCGGCTGCTCGGCTCCGATGGGGACGGGTGGCAGTACCTCAACGGCAACGCCCAGGGCCAGGGCTTCTCGGTGGGAGCTGGGGGTACGGTCACCGTGGAGCTCAAGCGGGATGCCTGGCCCGGACCTCCGTGGACTTCGACCTGTACGTGATGAGTTCGCCAGCCAAACCCAACGGCCTCAACGATCCCGCGCTCGGCGGGCGGTACTCGATCCGCAACCAGAAGAACACCGCCGGTGGGCTCAGCCCGGTCGAGACGGTGCACTTCACCCAGGACGCGGGGACCGCCGGCACCTACTGGGCCTACGTCAAGTGGAACGGCGGGTCCCGCGACATGCGGCACGACCTGACCGTGCACGGCCCCGGACACGGGCTGTCCTACACCACCCCGGCCCAGAGCATCGCCGAACCGGCCAGTTCGCCCTGGGCGCTCGCCGTCGGCGCCATCACCCCGGCCAACCAGCAGTCCGGTGGACCGGTTGAGGGCTACAGCAGCCGGGGACCGACCATCGACGGGCGGGTGAAGCCCGACCTGACCGCCTTCACCAACGTCTCCACCCACAGCGCGGGCTCCGCACCCGGCGCGACCGCGGGTGGCACCTCGATCTCGGCGGCGCACGTCGCCGGGGCGGCCGCCGTGTACCGGGGCAATGGCACGCTCGACCCGTCGCACCTCGAGGCGCAACTTCTGGATGCCGCCGGGCGGCAGGGGCGGGCCCACACCCTCGGCAGGGGAGTGTTGCACCTCGGTTCCCCTCGTCCGCTGAACCCGCCCGCCGGGCATGGGTATACCCCGATCCCCGTGCAGCAGCGCGTCCTTAACACCCACACTCCGGTCGGCGGGCACCAGCGGCTGTTGGAACCCGGCGAAACCTTCACTTTGCCTGTGCCGAACCTGCCGCCGGACGCCGCGGCCGTGGTGCTCACCGTCACCGGCATGAACGCTGAGGAGGTCACCAGCATCAGCGTGCGGCCCGACCTGACCGAGCCTTCCTCGCCACTCTCCACTGTGGACGTCCGAAAAGGACAGAACAGATCCGAGACGGTCACCACCTTGCTGCACCCGGTGGACAAGGTGATCCGACTGCACAGCTCCAGCGGTCGCGTGCACGTCGCCGTCGATCTGCTCGGCTATTACAGCTCCGGCGGTGCGTCGACGTTCTTCCCGATGTCCAAGACCGTGCGGCTGCACCAGGGCTTCCCACCGGAGGCCGGGGGTCAGCTCGGCCTGGCCCTGCGCGGGGTTCAGGGCATCTCGGCCACCGCGACCGCGGCCGCCGTCAACGTAACCACCCTGACAGCCAGGTGGTCCTGGCCGCATCCGGGTCGCTCGGGCAGTGGGCAGGCCACGCACCCGGCCGGACCGGGTGCTGGCCGACAAAGCGTATGGCTCCCGTGCCAACCGTGAGTATCTACGTCGTCGGGGTACTCGGTGCACGATTCCGGACAAGACAGATCAGGCACGGCACCGCAAGACCAAAGGACGTGCCGGTGGACGACCACCAGCCTTCGACCCGCAGCTCTACAAGCAGCGCCACGCCGTGGAGTGCGGGATCAACCGACTCAAACGCAACCGTGCAGTCGCGACAAGGTATGACGAGCTCGCCGTCCCGTTCGCTACGAGGCCACCGTCACAGTCGCAGCGATCAACGAGTGGCTATGACTTCGAGACACGGCCTAGGGGGCGTTTTCAAAGCCAGAGGACCAGAGGAGTAGTGCGGCCAGGGTGATGGTTGCCCGGTAGGAGACCGCGGTCTGGTCATAAC
>NZ_JBSFUA010000078.1:0-26163 GCF_053591555.1 Crossiella sp. NPDC003009
CTGCCCGCGCCCGCTGAGACCGCCGCGCTCCGGGCCATGCTGCGCCGCACCACCGCCCGCCTCGCCGCCGCCCTAGCCGGGCCCCGGGCCATCCTGCGCCGCACCGCTGCCCGCCTCGCCACCACCCTCGCCGCGCTCCTCGTGCTCGCCGCCCTGTTGCTGCCCAACGACATCGACCGCCTCACCCCGGCCGCCTTCACCCGCATCCCCGTCGAAGCCCCGCTCGCCCTGCTCCTGCTGCTCGCCCTCCCCGCCAAACCCCGCCGCGTCGCCGCCCTCCTCGGCGGCCTCGCCCTCGGCCTGTTCACCGTCCTCAAACTCCTCGACCTGGCCTTCGACTCCGTCCTGTTGCGCCCCTTCGACCTCGTCCTGGACTGGTCGCTGCTGGCCCCCGCCGTGGACTACCTGGACGTCACCCTGGGTGCTCCGGCCGCCTTCGCCGCCGTGGCCGCGGCCGTGCTGCTCGTGCTCGCGCTGACCGCGGCCGTGGCCTGGTCGGTGCGCCGCCTGACCACCCTTGCCACGCGCCGCCGCCGGAGCGCGATCCGGGCGGTGGCGCTGCTCTCGGTGGTCACCATCAGCGCCGGGCTGCCGGTCGCCGCGAGCGCCACCGCCGCCTTCGAGCACGCCCAGCGGGTGCGCGCCGGACTGCTCGACCAGCGGGCCTTCGCGAAGGCGGCCGCGGTGGACCCGTTCCGGGACACTCCCGGCGCCGAGCTGCTGACGTCCTTGCGCGGCAAGGACGTTGTGCTCAGCTTTGTGGAGAGCTACGGCCGGGACGCGGTCGACTTCCCCGGTGTGACCTCAGTGCTGGCGGCCGGGACGCAGCGGCTGGGCGAGGCGGGATTTGGCGCGCGCAGCGGGTTCCTCACCTCGCCGACCGCCGGTGGCGGCAGCTGGCTGGCCCAGGCGACGCTGCTCTCCGGGCTGTGGGTGGACAACGAGCAGCGCTACCGCACCCTGGTGGCCAGCGACCGGCTCACCCTCGGCAAGGCCTTCCAGCGGGCCGGCTGGCGCTCGGTCGGCGTGGTGCCCGGCATCACCAGGGCCTGGCCGGAGGGCGAGTTCTTCGGCTACGACCGCATCTACCCGGCCGACGGCCTCGGCTACCGCGGCCCGCGCTTCGGCTACGCCACCACCCCGGACCAGTTCACCCTGACCGCCTTCCACCGCCTGGCCCGCGGCGGTTCACCGGTGCTGGCCACCATCCCGCTGGTCACCAGCCACGCGCCCTGGACACCCATCCCGGACCTGCTCGACTGGGCCGCCCTCGGTGACGGCTCCGGCTACCGCGCCGCACCCCCGGCCGAGGACCGCACCCCGGCCCAGGTGCGCGCCGACTACGGGCGGGCCGTGGAGTACTCGCTCAACTCGCTGATCTCCTACGTGCACGGCCACGCCAACGACAACCTGGTGCTGGTCTTCCTCGGCGACCACCAGCCTGCCCAGGTGCTCACCGGCGCGCAGGCCACCAGGGACGTGCCGATCACCGTCGTGGCCAAGGACCAGGCCGTGCTGACGCGCACCGCGGACTGGGGCTGGACGCCCGGCCTCAAGCCCGCGCCGGACGCGCCGGTGTGGCCGATGGACGCCTTCCGGGACCGCTTCCTCAGTGCGTTCGGCCCGAACCCTGGCGCGAAGTGAGGATCCGCTGGACCTCCTCGGCGACCAGTTCCGCGTCGGTGAGCGGCACCAGGTGGCCGGAGCGGGGCGCGAGCACGTGCCGCCCGCCCTCGGTGACCAGCGCCCGCTGCTGGTGCGCCTCGGTGACCGCCGCCCTGGTCCCGCGCGGCATGCCCGGTGAGTCCAGCGCGCCGGAGATCGTGGTGACCGGGATGCCGGTGAGGTCAGGCGGGTTGTCCCGCAACGCGTGCAGCCCGCTGGGCACCGCGGCCAGCTCGGCGGCGCGGACCTTGGTCACGGCAACGGTGAAGCCCTCCCGCCGGATGTCCGCCCTGGACGCTGGCGGCAGCACCGCGGTCGGCCGCCGGTAGGCCAGGCTGAGCAGGCGGAGCCGGGCCAGCAGCACGGTCATCCGCTGCGCGGTTCGCTCCAGCTTGCGGACCTGCTCGGTGAACAGCAGCTCGCACAGCTCGTCGGTGGCGTCCACCAGCACCACCCCGGCGATCCGGGCCGGCCGGGCCGCGGCGGCCAGCCGGACGATCGGCCCGCCCCAGCTGTGGCCGACCAGCACGAACGGTCCCGCGCCCAGGTGGTCCAGCAGCGCGTTCAGGTCGGCGGCCAAGGTGTCCAGGTCGCGCGGGCCGGGGGAGGCCGGGCTGCGGCCCAGGCCGGAGCGGTCGTAGGCGACCGAGCTGGCGAAGCCGGACACCGCGGGCTGCACCAGGCCCCAGAACGACCGCGAGGCGGCCAGCCCGGACTCGAAGACGACGGTCGCGGCGCCCTCGGGGCCGGGAAGTCGCTGGTAGAACAGCTCTCGGCCGTCGGGCGTGCGGGCGGTGCCCGGTGTGCCCTGCGGATGACCCATCCGTTCCCCCAGTGATGTTAGGTGACCCTTACTCGGGGACTGTAGTGGACACGGCAATTCGCTTGACCCGGTCACGGGCCGGGACTGCACTGTGCCGGACACCTTTCTCGAGGAGGCAGCGGCAGTGATGGAGATCCGGGCCACCACCGAGGAGGACCGTGAGGTCTTCATCAGCACGATCCACGCCGCGTTCGGCATCTTCCCGGACACCCCGGCCGGCGGTGACATGTGGTCCGCGCTGGAGATCGACCGCTGCCTGCTCGCGGTGACCGGGGACGGGCGGCCGGTCGGCACCACCGGCGCGTACTCCTTCGAGCTCACCCTGCCGGGCGAGATCCTCGTCCCCGCCGCCGGAGTGACCACCGTCGGCGTGCTGCCCTCGCACCGGCGGCAGGGTGTGCTCAGCGCGCTGATGCGGCACCAGCTCGCCGACCTGCGCGCCCGGGGCGACTTCCTCGCCGTGCTGCTGTCCTCCGAAGCGGTGATCTACCGCAGGTTCGGCTACGGACCGGCGACCTACACCCAGCGGGTGACCGTGTCACGCCACCGAGCCGCCTTCGCTCCGCCAAGGGCGGGCGGCACGGCGACCGGCTCGATCGAGCTGCTGCGGCGGGCCGACTGCGGCGAGATCCTGGCAGAGGTCTACGACCGGTACCGCCGTGCGCAGCCCGGCGCGCTGTCCCGCCCGCGGCACTGGTGGGCCTCGGGTGCGGGACAGCCGCCGATCTCGTTCGCGCCGCGCTATGTCGCGGTGCGCCGGGACGCCGACGGTGTGCCGGACGGCTACGCCAGTTACTCCCTCGATTCCGGGACGCTGACCGTCGACGAGATCATCACCACCGACGACGCCGTGTTCACCGCACTGGCCCGGTTCGCCCTCGGCCACGACCTGGTCAGCCAGGTCCTGTTCAAGCACATCCCGCCCGGCCATCCGCTGCGCTGGCAGCTCGCGGACTTCCGCGCGGGCGAGGTCACCCAGGACACCGACTGGCTCTGGGTGCGGCTGCTGGACATCCCGAGGGCGCTGACCGCGCGCGGCTGGTTCGCCGACGGGGAGCTGGTGCTCGACGTGGACGACCCGGCCCTCGGCGAGCGCGGCCGCTACCTGCTCACCGTCCGGGACGGCAAGGCCGAGTGCCTGCCGACCGGCCGGGAGCCCGACCTGTCCCTGGACGTCAGCGACCTGGGCTCGATCTACCTCGGCGGCACCGCCCCGAGCCTGCTGGTGCGCGCCGGGCACATCCAGGCCCACCACCCGGACGCCGCCGCGCGCGCCGACGTGCTCTTCCGCGCCGACCGCGCCCCGCACTGCCTGCACTGGTTCTAGGGGCACCGAGTAAGACGAGATACCTTCATGTCTCGTTTCAGGAGTTTGTTGATTGTGGACTCAAAAGTGAGACGATTGCTATAGACGTCTCATGAACCTGGGGTGGCGGGACCAGACGGCCCGCACGGCGTCCTGGCCGGAGCTGGACTTGGTCGAGTTACCGGTGCGATGGGTGCCGGTGGCCGCGCTGCGGGCCGGGTCGATGTCGCCGCGCCGGGCGGGTGAGGACGCCGGGCACGTGCGGCTGCTGGCCGAGAGCGTGGCCGAGCTGCCGCCGATCCTGGTGCACCAGGAGTCGATGCGGGTCATCGACGGCATGCACCGGCTGCTCGCCGCGGTCGCGCGCGGCCGGGTCGAGGTGGCGGCCTGCTTCTTCGACGGCAGCGAGCGGGACGCCTTTGTGCTCGCGGTGCGGGCCAACATCAGCCACGGCTTGCCGCTGACCGCCGCCGACCGCCGCGCCGCGGCAGGCCGGATCCTGCGCAGCCACCCCGAGTGGTCGGACCGGCTGATCGCCAAGGTCACCGGGCTCTCCCCGGGCACGGTGGCCGGTATCCGGCAGCGGGACGAGCAGGCGGACAACCCGGCGACCCGGATCGGCCGCGACGGCAGGGCCAGGCCGGTGAACAGCGCGGACGGCCGCCGCAAGGCCGGGCAGCTGTTCGCCGAGCGGCCGAGCGCCTCGCTGCGGGAGGTGGCCAGGGCCGCAGGGGTAGCGGTGTCCACCGCGCAGGACGTGCGCAGGCGGCTGCGGGCCGGCCAGGACCCGGTGCCGGCCGGAGTCCGCTCCCGGATCGCGCGCCCGCCGGTGCCGGTGGACCGGGAGAGCGTGCTGCGCGCCCTGCGCGCCGATCCCGCGCTGCGGTTCACCGAGGCGGGCCGGGCGCTGCTGCGCTGGCTGGACGCGGCGCCCTCGGCCAGCGCGCTGGACCTGGTGGTGGCCAGCGTGCCCGAGTACCACCGCGCCGAGCTGGCCGAACTGGCCACCGGCGCGGCCAGGTCCTGGCAGGACTTGGCCGCACGGCTGCGCCGGAGCGCCCGATGACCGAGGTGGCCCGGATCCGGCAGCTGCTCGGCAGGCACTGGCCCGCGCACTGGAACGGCCTGCCGCCGCAGCGGCTGCCCCGGTGGGCGGCCAGCACCCTGTACGAGACCTGGCTGGTGCCCGGCGACGACGCCGCGCACGTGCTCACCCTGCGCGGCCACCACGACGACTCCTGGGCCGAGACCCGGTACGCGCTGCGCCGCCGGGTGCTGACCAGCTGCCAGTCCCGCGGCCTGCCCGTGCTGCCGCCGGTGCCCACCGCCGAGGGCGAGCCGGTGGCCTGGCTGGACGGGCTGGCCGCCGAGCTCACCCCCGCGGTCAAGGGCGCGGTGCCCAACCAGTTCGCCCCGCCGCAGGTGGACGTGATGATCACCGCCGTGCTGGACCTGCGGGAGAGCCTGGACGAGGTGCCCCCGGACCTGCTGCGCGGCCTGGCCGCGATCCCGGCCGCGTCCCCGGCCAGGGACTGGCGGGCGGCGGTGGTCCGGGCCAGGCACCTGCTGCCCGCCGCCGAGCGCAGGCCGGACGTCTGGGGCTGGACCGCCACCTCGGTGCTGCGCGGGGTGCTGGCCGCCGGGCCGGTGCTGGCCACCGTCGCCGAGCGCAGGCCCCCGGCCTCGGTGGTGCACGGCGCCCCGCACGATGACAACGTGCTGCTCTCCGGCGGCCGCGAACCGCAGGTGCTGGCCATGCTCGGCTTCGACGAGCTGCACGCGGGCGACCGGCTGGTGGACCTGTCGGTGATCGCGGACACCGCGGCCAGGGTCCGGGTCGGCGAGACCGCCCGCCGCCGCGCGCTGGCCCAGTTCCTGGCGCGGGCGCTGGGCCGGGAGCTGTTGCGGGAGGGGGAGGAGCGGTTCCTGATGCCGGTGCTGCTGGCCAGGACCGTGCCGGTGGTGGTGGAGCTGATGAGCCGGCTGCTGCGCGAGGGCGCCGGCGGCCCGGTGCTGGCCGACCGGCTGGACCGGCTGGACCCGATGCGCAAGGTGAACGTGCACCAGCTGCTCACCGGGGCCGAGGTGCAGCCCTGCGGCTGAGCTGTTCGACCGCGCCTGGGGAGCGGTCGGCGTGTCCCGTGGCGAGGCAGATCGGCGGAGTGTGTCGCGGTGAGACCCGAAGTAGGATGTCCTCATGTCGGCCAAGGAGACACCGCTGAGCCGGGCGCTGGCCGGTGGCGGCCTCGCGGCCAAGGCGACCCCGGTGGACGCCTTCCGGCTGGCCAGGTCCTGGTTCCTGGACGGCCGCCGGGTGGACATGGTGCAGCTGGCCGAGGAGCTCGGGGTGAGCCGGGCGACGCTGTACCGCTGGTGCGGCAACCGGGAGCAGCTGCTCGGCGAGGTGATCTGGTCGCTGACCGAGGACCAGCTCAACCGGACCAAGGCCGGCATCAGCGGCAGCGGCGTGGACTACGTCACCGAGGTGATCGGCTCCTGCATCGCCCAGTTCCGCACCTTCAAGACCTTGCGGCGCCTGCTCTCCGACGATCCGGAGTACGCGCTGCGGCTGATGACCTCCAAGCACGGCATCGTGCAGGGCCGGGTGATCAACTGGTGCGCGGAGCTGCTGGCCGGGCTGGATCTGCGGCCCGAGGTGGACCTGGCGGATCTGTCCTATGTGGTCGTGCGGATCTGCGAGTCCTTCGTGTGGAGCGACATGATCACCGGGGCCGAGCCGGAGACGGAGAAGGCCGTAGTGATCATCCGCTTGTTGTTGGGAGCGGCCGAACGCTGAAACCGGTGGGGACCGCGCGGGTCCCCACCGGACTGGGTCAGCTGGTCCTCAGGTTGAGGCCGTAGGCGTTGAGGATCTCGCCGATCGGCTGGAAGTAGGCCACGTTCGGCTCGCCGGCCTTCTCGCCGCAGAACGCCTTGTCCTTGTTGTCGATCCGGCCGTCACCGTTGGTGTCCCTGATGAAGTAGCCGATGCCGCCGCTGGTGACGCCCTGCGCGGTGTTGCCCGCCATCCAGGAGCCGCCGCTGTCGCCGCCCTCGGTGCACACGCTGGCCTGGGTCATCTCCTCCACCGTGGTGCCGTCGTCGTAGTTGATCGTGACGTCCAGCGACTCCACCTCGCCGCAGGTCCAGTTGGTGGTGCGGCCGGACTTGCAGATCGTGCTGCCCGGCGCGGCCACCCCGTGCCCGGTGACCCGGACCGCCGTGCCGTTGTACCGGGTCACCGACGCCTGCGCGGTCCAGTCCGCGGACAGAGAGGAGTAGGCGTAGTCGTTGGTGGGGAAGCTGTGCGCCTGCACCGTGCCGAGGTAGGTGCCGTTGCGGCGGAACTCCCCGTCGTTGATGCCGTCCGCGCAGTGCCCGGCGGTGATCATGACCGGCCTGCGGTTGCGGTCGGTGGCGGTGAAACCGACCGAGCACACGTAGTTGTTCGCGCCCACGCTGAACTCGAT
The DNA here is from genome assembly GCF_053591555.1 of Crossiella sp. NPDC003009. NCBI lineage: Bacteria > Bacillati > Actinomycetota > Actinomycetes > Pseudonocardiales > Pseudonocardiaceae > Crossiella > Crossiella sp. NPDC003009. The sequence goes on from NZ_JBSFUA010000078.1 coordinate 7,265, forward strand.
CTGCTGGCCGCCGTAGAGGTTGGCCTGCTTGCTGGCCTTGCCCGCGCTGCGCCGGACCTGCACGCCGTTGAGCGCATCCGCCTGCGCGGCAACGGCATCGTGCGCCGCGCCGGCCGGGATGGTGGCCACCACGGTGTTGTTCACGACGTCGGTGTGGCTGGTGCTGCCCCGGACTCCGGTGAGCAGCTTGCGCACGGCCTGCTTGGCCTCGGCCAGCTTGTCCGCGCCGTTGGCGACCCGCTTGGCCTTGGCGCCCGCGGCCTCGGCGACCTTGGCGGCCGCGTCGTCGGTGACCGCGACCACCAGGCTGCCCGCCTCCAGGAAGGCCCCGCCGGCCCGCGCGCCCAGTTCGGCGGTGAGCCGCTGCGCGGTGCGGGAAAGCGTGTCCTGGGTGGTGATCCGGCGCACCGCGGTGTCCCGGTCCAGGCCGCCCGCGACCAGGTGGTCCACCGCGGCCGCGGTCGCGCCGTCGAGCTCCGGAGCGGCGGCGGCGCTGGGGCCGGCCAGCACCGCGGTGGCCGCGATGGTGACCGTGACCCCGGCGCGCAGGGAACGCCAGACTCGATCCGACATGTTTCCTCCTTGATGCCAGCGCGCACACCAAGGGATGAGCCCTCGTCATCCCGCAGGGGCTGGTGTGGCGCTGTGTCCGCAGAGTCTGCGTTTTGTTGTGGCCACAAGGAATGGCCCGCTTTTCAAGTGGCGTTCAGTTCCGCGCACTCTGTTCAAAGCAGTTCAGGCCGATCGGTGGTTGCACCGGCGACAGCCCAGGTCCGGGGCCGTGGCCGGGTGCGGTGCTGACCAGCGGTAAGTCACAAAGCTGGGAAAGGCACTCGCTCGCTTCCCACCTGCTGGACCGGGGTGGAGAACCGGCGGACCAGCGGCACCTCGACGTAGCGGTGCAGCAGCCAGGCGGCCAGCACGGCGCAGGGCAGGAACAGCCCGACCGAGATCAGCAGGCCCTCGCCGGTGTCCACTGTGGGCGGCGTGCCCACCACGAACTCCAGCAGCACCGCGATGGTGAGCAGGTGCACGGTGTAGAAGGCGAAGGACCGGTCGCCCAGGTAGACCATGGCCCGGCCGCGTAGCACGCTGCGGTCCCCGCGCAGGTCGGTGGCGGCGGCCGCGGCGACCAGCAGGGCGCAGCTCAGCCCGTGGATGGCGCCGAAGGCGTAGGCAGGCGGCAGGAACGGGCAGGCCAGGATCGGCAGCAGCGGCAGCCAGGCGGTGTGCCGCAGCCGCAGCCCGGTCAGCCTGCCCTCCCGCAGCAGGCGCGCCATGACCATGCCGAGGATGAACTCCGGCAGCCTGCTCAGCGGGAAGAAGTAGGTCAGCCACAGCTGTTCCAGGGACAGGGACAGCGCGGCGTCGCTCTCGGTGATGTTCTGGCCACCGAGGAAGTTGTCCGCGAAGACCACAAAGGACAGTCCGGCGGCGAACACCGCGACCGCGGTCAGCCACAGCCGCCGCGCCGGAATCCTGGAGACGATCCGGTGCAGCAGCGGGAAGCAGAAGTAGAAGAACACCTCGCAGGCCAGCGACCAGGTGATCGCGCTGGCGAATCCGAGGTACGCCGAGCTCGGGTACCACACGTGCACCAGGAACACCTGCGCCAGCGCCGGGCCGAGACCGATTTCCTCGGTCAGGCTGGGCAGGCTGGAGTTGGCTCCCCAGAACACCATGAACAGCAGGGTCAGGCCTAACACCACGACGTGGTTCGGGAAAATACGGACATAGCGCCGTCGCCAGAATCGGGCGGTGCTGTCCCTGGGCTGCACCGACCAGGTCAGCACAAATCCGGAGAGCACGAAGAACAGCGACACCGCGGCATAGGAGAACAGCTGCGAAAGCCCCAGGTAGGCCGCGCCCTCCCCGTGGCCGAAATTGAGGCCGATCAGGCAATGCGTGATGAACACGGCGAGCGCGGCGATCGCGCGTAGCCCGGTCAGGGATTCCAGCCGGTCCGGGCGGGTGTTGGCGCGTGCGGGTGCGGCCATGGTTGTCTCCCACGGTGATAATGGCGAAGTCCGCACATCCTTTACCCGCCGCACCGGTGGCGAGAATGCGTGTGGCGGCTTGGTGACAGCCGCCGGTGTCCCATTCTGCTGGTCGTCTTTCCGGCTTTCCCTGGATCAGCTCGGGCTATGGGTGAGCTGCGACGTCAACCGGCTGGCCTGCACCGGCCACGGCGCGGAGCCAATACTTCGGGCCGCGCAAATACGCATTTCTGTCAGCCGTGCGTCCGATCCGACTGGTCGGCGACCACCGCGCCGTCCGCGCGCAGCAGCGGGCCGCGGCTGCCGTCCGCGCGTACCGCGCCCGCGGTCGAGCAGGGGTACGGGCCGGACTTGACCGGCAGCGGGTCGAGGAACATCGGGTTGGGCAGCCAACGGCCGTCGGCATTGTCGTAGGCCCGGCACATCAGCTCGGTCTTGTTGCGGTTGAGCGCCAGGTGCGCGCCGGTGGCATCGCCGACGAAGGTCACGTCGGTGTCCGCGTCACCCGCGCCGAGTGCGATCCGCCGCGTGCTGTCCTGCTGTTCCCAGGCGGCCGCGCCCTTGACCTGGAAGATCTCCTGGTTGACCACGCAGCGCTTGCCGTCGATGTAGGGCAGCGCGGCCGGGTCGCCGCCGCAGCCGAGCAGCTCGGCGGTCAGCCTGCCGTGCCGGGTCTGGCTGCGGATGCCGATGGTGTGCGCGCGGTCCAGGCCGACCCCGTCGGACCAGGCCTCGGCGATCGCCTCCGCCGAGGCGGAGACCACGTAGACCTCGAACCGGGCCGCCTTGAGCGTGCGGATCAGGTCCCGCTGTTGCGGGTAGTAGCGGATGTACCCGGCGATGGTGTGCGTGCCCACGGTCTGCTTGGCGCCCACCGGCGCGCGCAGCTGCTCCGCGCGGGCCAGCCGGGCGAAGGCGGTCAGCGCCCCGGGCGTGTGCCCGGCGAACAGGGACGGGATCCAGCCGTAGGAGGGTTCGGTGCGCCGGTGGTTCCACTCGCCGGTGAAGGCGGCCGCGCCGCCCATGGTCCGGGACTTCTCCCTGATCTCCATGATCTCGTCGGCGCAGGCGGTGTTCCGCGAGGTGGGCAGCGGCCGCCCGGCCGGGACGGCGGTGCCACAGGCCGCGGTCAGGGCCCGGTCCGCGGCGGGGGAGAGCCACTTGCTGGTCGCGAGCCAGCTCTGCGGCCGCAGGATCTTGTCGTGCTGGAGCGCCCAGGCCAGGGTGGCGTCGGTGATGTCGTTCTTGATCACGGTGTTGTCCCAGTCGAACACCGCCACCGGCCGCGGACCCGGCCGACCGGCGCAGGAACCGCGCTCGTCGATCATCCGCTGCAACCTGGCCCGGTTGTCGCCGTGCCAGGGCAGCGCGGGATCCAGCCGCGGGCAGTGCGCACCCGGTCGGGGTGGCGCGGCCACCGCCTGGGCCGAACCGGCGAGCACGCTGGCCACCGTGCAGGACAGCACGGCCACGGTCTTCCACCACGTCATGGCCGCCATCATTCCCCGCCGGTTTCCGCCACCGCAATCAGGCTGTCCACTGTGGACTGAGAAGTCCCGATCGTCCGCTTCCGGGTGAAATGGCCGCGCGGCCGGAACGCTGAGCGTCCCGGCCGCGCGCGGTGAGCCGCCGGGTTACGGCGTCACCTTGATGTTGGTCAGCCCGGTGGTGGCGTTGCTGACCGTGTTGGAGGCGTACACCACGTTCGGGTTGTCCTTGCACTTGGACGTCGAGGTGATGCTGATGGCGTACTTGCCGGCCCCGCCGAGGTCGGACCTGTTGTTCTTCCAGGTGTTGCCGCAGCCGTTCGGGAACGACGGGCTGCTGGACGGGTTGTGCGTCTCGTAGCCGTTGGCGAAGACACCGGGCTTGCTGAAGGTGCCGGTGTTGTTCTCGATCAGGTAGCCGGTGCCCTTGACATCGACCCAGGAGTCAGCCGAGTTCTGGCCCTTGATCCCGGTGCCGTTGAAGGTGTTGCCGCGGATGATCCCGCCGCTGGTGCCTTCCTTGACGTCGATGTGCTCGGCCGCCACCTCCGGCCCGATCTGGTTGTCCAGCACGCTGACCCGGTCCGAGCGGTCCGCGCCACCGGTGTTGCCGTGGCACTTCCAGTTCGAGTTCGCCGAGCCGATGTAGACGCCCTCGCCGTAGCTGGGCTGGACCAGTCCGGCGTGCGTGATCCTGGAGTTCTTGATCACGCCGTCGGCCGAGGAACGGCGGAAGTGCACCGCCTCCTCGTCCACGTGGTGCACGTAGACCTTGTCCAGGGTCACGTGGTGCGAGTTGTCCAGGATGATGCCCTTCTTGGCGTCCTTGACCGTGAAGCCGGTCAGGTTCCAGTAGGGCGCGTTGAACAGCCACAGGCCGTAGCCGGAGTCCCAGCCCGCGGTGGGCACCGGGCAGGACGGCGCGGTGCCGGCGGGGCCGTCGTTGACCAGGACCGCGTTCGCCGGGCCGGTCAGGGTGATCCGGCTGGACGCGGTGCCCGCCTTGGTGGTGACGAACGAGCCGCGGTACTCACCGGCGGCCAGCCGGATGGTGTCGCCCGGCTTGGCACCGGCCAGCGCCGCCTTGAGCTGCTCGGCGGTGGAGACGTCCACCAGCGCGCCCTGGGCCGCGTCCGCGCCGAAGGCGCCCGCGCGGCCGAGGTTCTTCAGGAACAGCGAACCGGCGGAGTCAGTCCGGGAGGCGTTGACCCCGGAGTTGTTCTTGGTGAAGTCCACCGTCTCCCTGCCGGCCCAGTCCGGGATGGTGCTGCCGTTGGCGCTCAGGTGCTTGAACCTACTGGCATCCGCGGCGTCCGAGCCGAACTGGAAGATCCGGTCCTTGTCGCCGTAGTACGGCTGGAACGGGCCGCCCTTGCTGGTCTGCTTGCTCATCTCGTTGCGGTAGAAGACGTTCTGCGCACCGCTGGAGCCGGACCACTTGGCCGCCTTGGGGCCGGCGGCCCACCAGATCGGGTACCAGGTGGAGTCATCCGGCGCGCCGCCGCCCTCTTCCCCGCAGTTGCTCTTGCAGTTCTTGGAGGCGTGCTCGAACGGCACCGTGACCTTGTTGTTCTCGAACAGGTTCCGGCGTTCCCAGCCGCCGTGCATGTTCAGGTCGGAGTCGAAGTCGTTGCCCACCACCACGTTGTTGGCGGCCGACCACTGGAAGGTGAAGTGCCGCAGGTTCCTGGTGGTGTTGTAGGCGTAGAGCGAGTCCCACACCCGCGAGCCGCGGAAGTAGCCGTTGCCGCCCTTGCCCTTGTTCCACGAACCGTCCAGATAGGACTCCTGGACCTGGATGTTCTTGGCGCTCTCGGTGACGATCGGGTGCGAGCCGGTCATCTCCGCGCCCACCCGGCGGATCCAGGTGTTGGCCGCCCACTTGAGCACGATGCCGTGCATCTCGTACTCCGGGGCCACGTTGCCGTAGTTCTGGGTGGCGTCGGCCTTGCTCACGGTGTACGTGCCGCCGCCGTGCTTGGGCATGCCGTTGAGTTCCTGGGTGATGGTCAGGTCCTCGATGCCCACGCCCTGCACCACCTTGAGCGGGGTGACCCGGCTCGGGTAGGCCTTGCCGCCGATGGCGGGGGAGCCGTCGGAGGTGGAGTTGAGCGGGAGGTCGTACTCCAGCGGCTTGTCGATGGTGAGGTTCTTGCCCGCGGTGTCCACCGAGGAGATCTGGAAGATCTGCTGGCGCATGTGCAGGTTCATGTACTGCGCGGTGTTGGTCACGGTCTGCTGCTGGTAGAACTTGACCGTGTTGGCCGCGCCGACCCACAGGTAGCCGCCGACCTTGAACTTGCTCATATCGGCGTTCTTGGCCAGCTTGATGTCCTTGGCGCCCAAGGCCGAACCCTCGCGCAGCGGGAGGCCGGATGCCCAGTGCTGGTTGATGCTGCCTTCGAAGATGTCCTTGCGGTTGGCCGGGGCGGACTTGTGGTCCGCGGCGTACTTCGGTGAGACCTCACGGGTCTGCACGCGCAGCAGGCCGCGGCCGGGCCACATCCACCCGCCCTTGCCCGCGCCGTGCACCATGCCGTCCTCATCCCAGTCGCTGCCGTCCTCGGTCAGCGCGTCGTAACGGGTGTTGGCATCCGGCCGGAACACCAGCGAGGTCTTGCCCCGCCCAGCGCCCTTGATCAGCAGGTAGTCCGCGTCCACGCCCAACTGGCGGGTCACGGTGATCTTGCCCGCCGGCAGGGTGATCGAGGACAGCTTGTGGTACCCGGCGCTCGGTGAGCACTGGGTGCGGATGTCGTCGATCGCCTTCTGCAGACCGGTGGTGGCATCGCTGCCGTCGGTCTGCACGCCGTACTGGGTGGCCAGTTCGGCGCTGGTGATCTGACAGGCGGCGTTGGCGCTGAGGTCGCCGGGACCGGGCAGTGCGGCCCCGCCCCGGTAGCCTGCCTTGCTCCAGTCCGGCAGCCCGGCGATGGGCGCACGCCGGTTGGCGCTGGTCAGATCGGGCAGGGCGGCCGCCGTGCTCGGGTCGGCCACGGCCACGGGGGCCGCGCCCAGCGCGGACAGGGTGGTGAGGGTGAGAGCGGCAGCGGCGAACGCTGCCGTGAGACGTGACATCGGTGCTCCTGATGAATCTCGTTTGCGACGGGGCAGGGCGTCGTAGGCGGCGAGATGTATTCAGGCGACAGTTCGGTGAAACGTGAGCGAATAGTAAGGAAACTATCCTAACTCCAAAAGAACGCACGGGCAAGAGGTTGTGCAAACCATTGCCCTTGACCGGTCAACGCGCGGCTCCGTACTGTCCGGTAAGTAAAGACTCTTTACCCCGGAGGATGCCCGTGACCAATCCCGTCCGGGGCACACCCGGCCTGATGCGGGCGATCAACGACCGCGCCACCCTGCGCGCGCTGCTGGAGTCCGGCCCGCTCACCCGGCCGGAGATCGTCGCGCTGACCGGCCTGTCCAAGCCGACCGCCTCCCAGCTGCTGGTGCGCCTGCAGCAGGCGGGGCTGGTGGTGCGGGACGGCACCCGGTCCGGCCGCACCGGCCGCAGCGCGGAGGTCTACCGGATCAACGCCGCGGCCGCCGGGGTGGCCGCGATGGACGTGACCCCGGAACGGATCGCGGTGCAGGTCGCCGACCTCACCGGCACGGTCGTCGGCGAGGCCACCCTGCCCGCCGAGGCCGGCCCCGCCGCGCCGCTGGCCGAGCGCCTGCGCGCCGCAGTGGCCCTGGCTCAGCCGCCGGGTGCCTTGAACCGCTTGGTGATCGGCGTGCAGGGCGCGGTCAACCCGGCCACCGGCAAGCTGGACTACGCCACCGACGACGACATGCCCGGCTGGGGCATCCCCGACCTCACCCCCACGCTGACCGAGGCCCTCGGCCTGCCGGTGGTGGTGGAGAACGACGTCAACCTGGTCGCGCTGGCCGAACAGGCGCACGGCGTCGCCGCGGGCACCGCCGACTTCGTGCTGCTGTGGGCCGACGAGGGCCTGGGTGCCGCCCTGATGCTCGGTGGCCGCCTCCACCGCGGCGTCACCGGCGGCGCGGGCGAGGTCGGCTACCTGCCCGTCCCCGGCGCGCCCACCGCCCGCGAGGTGGGCCGCTTCGGCCACCACGGCTACCAGGCGCTGGCCGGCGGCCCCGCCATCGGCCGGCTGCTGGCCGGGCACGGCATCGCCGAGGCGGACTACCGCCGGTCCCTGGCCACCGCCGCCCGGCTGGCGGGTGCGGGTGACCAGCGGGCCGAGGCTGGGCTGCGCGAGGTGGCGGCGCGGTTCGCGCTCGGGCTGGCCGAGATCACCGCGGTGGTGGATCCGGGGCTGATCGTGCTGGCCGGTGGGCTGGCGCTGGCCGGTGGGGAACCGTTGCGGGAGCTGGTGGAACGGGAGCTGCACGCGCTGACCATTCCGGGGCCGCCGGTTCGACTGTCCACTGTGGAGGGCAACCCGGTGCTGGCCGGGGCGCTGGACCTGGCGCTGGGGGCGGTGCGGGACGAGCTGTTCGGCGCGGCCATCCCCAGCGCCTGAGCCGGTGCCGGTCAGGGCACCCAGTGGTTGCCGCTGACGGTGATCATGACCTGGAGCTGGATGCTGGCCGCGTAGTAGCCCTTGGCGCTGATCGGGGTGGCCAGCATCTTGCGCCACAGCGCGTCCAGCCAGGCCTGGCTGCCGGGGTCGGTCATCGCGGCCACCGCGAACGGGGCGAAGAAGGCGGCCCGGTCACCGCCGGCGCCGATCGGCTTGCCGTCCAGGTGGTAGCCGATGGCGACCTTGCCGGGGTCGCCGCCGGTGGCCGACTTGATCCAGGAGTTCATCTTCCGGGCCGCGGCGAGGGATCCGGCGTCGCCACTGGTGACCGCGTCCGCGCCAAGGCGCCACGGGGTGCGGCAGGCGTTCCAGTAGAACTTGCCGTCGTTGGCGTGTTCCAGGACCTGCCGGGGGGCGGGTTTGGGCGTGGTGTCGGTGTTGACCACAAAGTCCGGTAGCAGGCCGGTGCCGGGGGAGTGCTTGGCCTGCAAGGTGTTGATCAGGTTCTGGTGCGCGGTGCGGATGCCGTCCCACGCGCTGTCCCCGGTGGCTTTGCCGAAGGCGCGCAGGTGGTCGATCATCCAGTCCGAGCTGCGGGTCTGGTAGTAGTGCTCGCTGCCCGGGGTCACCCAGTCCGCGTAGGTGAGCAGCTTGGTCTTCGGGTTGACCTCGCTCTTCTTGATCGCGTTGATGGTGCGGATGGCGAGCTGCTTGTAGTTGTACGTGCCGGTGCTGCCCCACTGGCGGTCGGCCAGCAGCAGGCCGTAGGCCCCGTCCAGGTCCCCGTCGGTGGCGCTGTCACTACCGTTGACGCTGCGGCAGTTGGCGTCCTGCTCGGCGGCCAGCAGGTCCGGGTTGTGCGTCGAGGGGTGGTCCAGCTTCCACTTCACCATGCCGTCGAAGATTTTCCGCGCGTCCGGGTCGGCCCCGGCCATGGTCGCCGTGATCACCATGCCGTAGCCCTGGCCCTCGGCCACGTACGGGAACTCGGCATCCGGCGAGTGCACCTGGTACCAGCCGTTGCCGCAGTTCTGCTTGAGGAAGGCCGACTTCCAACGTTTGTAGTAGTCCACCACCGCCGCATCCACAGTGGACTGAACCCCGGACGGTTTGAGCATCCCGGCGGCATAGGGGATGCGGTGGCTGCCGAAGGGCACGGCCACGGTTTCCGCGGCGGTGCTCAGGGCCGGGGCCGACAGTGGTGTCAGCAGGGCCGCCACCACGCCGAGGATCCGGACAACCGCACGTCGACTCACGGGGACTCCGATCTCCGGGGCGGCGGAAGAAGTTAAGAGCCTTAACGATTGTGCGGAACGCTAGTGGCGGGTCCGCTGGGCGGACAAGGGTCGGTGGTGGGGTCGGCGGTGTGGGTTCCCACAGTGGTCGCCGGTGCGGCCGGCCGGATCCGCCACAGCGGGTAGCGGATGCCGCGGACCCGGTTGAGCAGGCCGCCCAGCACGGTCAGCGCCAGCACGCTGACCATGATCATGGCCAGGTCGGCGGGCGAGCGCAGCAGGCCGAGGGCCACGATCAGCGTGGTGGCCCCGGCAGGCGGATGCGGCAGCCGGAGCGCGGCCATGCCGCCACAGGTCAGCGCCAGGGCCAGCGCGGCGGCCCCGGCCCTCGGCCAGGTGATCGCGGTGAGGTCCGGCGGGGTGTGCAGCAGGCCGAACACGGCCAGGCCGGCCGCACCGGCGAGCACGCCGATGAGGTGGCCCAGCACCGTGTTGCGCGGGCTGGCCGGTTCGGCCAGCGGGGTGGCGAACAGCAGGTACGCCGTCGGCCCCAGGGAGGGGAACAGCATGGGCAGGTGGGTGACGATCGCCCCTGCGGCGATCACCAGGGTCACCACGCCCGCGGACACGGCCAGCCGGATCAGCGCTGCTCCCACCCTCGGTGCGGGGTGCGCGCGCCGATCCGCTCGCCGTCCCGGCTGCGGTAGACCACGTACGGCCGCATCAGGTAGGCCACCGGCGCGCTGAAGGCGTGCACCAGGCGGCTGAACGGCCACAGCGTGAACAGCAGCAGCCCGGTCACCACGTGCAGCTGGAAGCTCAGCGGCGCACCGGCCATCAGCGCGGGATCGGGTTGCAGGATGAAGATGCCGCGGAACCACACCGAGATGGTCTCCCGGTAGTCGTAACCGCCGCCGATGCCGTTGGTCAGCACGGTCGCGGTCATGCCCAGCGCAATCGCCCCGCCGAGTGCGAGGTACATCAGCTTGTCGTTGCCGGTGGTGGCCCGCCGCACCGCGGGCACGCGCAGCCTGCGGTAGAGCAGGATGCCCAGCCCGGTCAGCGTCATCGCGCCGGTGATGGTGCCCGCGGTCAGCGACACCAGGTGGTACTCGTGTTCGGCCACGCCGAGCGATTCGGTGACCCACTTGGGCACCAGCAGGCCCATCACGTGGCCACCGGCGACGAAGAGCAGTCCGAAGTGGAACAGCGGGCTGCCGATGCGCAGCAGCCTGGACTCGTGCAGCTGGGAGCTGCGGGTGGTCCAGCCGAACTTGTCGTGGCGGTACCGCCAGATGGTGCCGCCGATCATGGAGGCGATGGCCAGGTAGGGCAGGATCACCCACAGCAGCAGGTCGATCGGGTTGGTCATCGGTGACTCTCCGCGCGCGTGGTGGGGTAGCCGAGCAGGACGGGTTCCATCCCGACCTGCTCGACCGGCGGGTTGGCGGACACGGTGCGAACCCCCTTGCGGGGCAGCGGAACGGTGCCGAGCAGCGCGCCGACCAGGCCGGTGTACTCGACGTCCACTGTGGACAGAGCTTGGTGCAGGCGGTCGATCGCGGGGCGGAACTCCACCAGCAGGTCCCGGCCCGGTGAGCCGGTGAGCGCGGCGAACTCCAGCAGCACCGGCAGGTAGTCGGGCAGCTCGCCCTCGGTGAGCTCGAAGCCCTGCTCGCGGAACTCCTGCTTGAGCCGGGCCAGCGAGCCGCCCCGGCGGCGGGTGTCGCCATCGGTGTACCAGGTCAGGTGCAGGCAGCGGCCGGGCTTGGTGTCGAACAGCTCGACGTAACGCGCACCGGCCGCCACCGGACCCAGCCGCTCCAGGCCGTCCACCAGCGCCAGCACGGTTTCCCTTGGCGCGGCGGGAAGTTCGGCCGCCGCGGCCCGGGCCAGCGGCAGCTGGGCGAACAGCTCCGCGTCCGGGAAGTGCAGGCACAGCGCGGCGATGCGCTGCAACAGCCGGTGCTGCCGCGACCTCATCGGCCCCGCCCCAGCGTGGGGAACAGCCCGGCCGGGCGCTCGCCGTCCCGCCAGACGAACAGGTCGGTGCCCGAGGAGCCGCCGGGGCCGCCCATGCCGGGGCCGCCGTCGGTGTCCAGGCTGCACGTGGTGGCGATGCCCTCCAGGTCGTGCGCCCGGCCGATGCCGGAGGTGGGCACCACGTACCGGTCCTGGTACTTGGCGATGGCCAGCAGCCGGTACATCGACTGCACACTGGCCGGGGTCAGCCCGGCCACGGCCAGCGCCCGCTCGTCCGGCTCCTCGCCGAGGTTGACCGAGCGCATGTGCGCGCGCATCGCGGCCAGCTTGCGCAGCGAGGCCCGCACCGGGCCGACATCGCCCGCGGTGAACAGTTCGGCCAGGTACTCCAACGGGATCCGCAGCGCGTCGATGGCGCCGAAGAGGTTCCCGGCGTCCTCACCGTCGTGCCCGGTGCCGGCCAGCGCGTCCACCACCGGCGAGAGCGGCGGGATGTACCAGACCATCGGCATGGTGCGGTACTCCGGGTGCAGCGGCAGCGCCAGCCGGTGCTGCACGATCAGCTCGTGCACCGGGGAACGCTGCGCGGCCTGGATCCAGTCGTGCGGGATGCCCGCCTGGTCGGCCGCGGCGATCACCCTGGGGTCCTTCGGATCCAGGAAGACGTCCAGCTGCGCCTGGTAGAGCTGGTGCTCGTCCGCCACGCTGGCCGCCTCGCCGACCTTGTCCGCGTCGTAGAGCAGCACGCCGATGTAGCGCAGCCGTCCGACGCAGGTCTCCGAGCAGATGGTGGGCTGCCCGACCTCCAGCCTCGGGTAGCAGAAGGTGCACTTCTCGGCCTTGCCGGTCTTGTGGTTGAAGTAGATCTTCTTGTACGGGCAGCCGGTCACGCACATCCGCCAGCCCCGGCAGCCGTCCTGGTCCACCAGCACGATGCCGTCCTCGGCCCGCTTGTAGATCGCGCCGGAGGGGCAGGAGGCCACGCAGGAGGGGTTGAGACAGTGCTCGCAGATCCGCGGCAGGTAGAACATGAACGACTGCTCGAACTCGAAGCTGATCTGCTTGCCCAGCTTCTCCACCAGCGGGTCGGACTGGGCGTGCTCGGGCGCGCCGGCCAGGCTGTCCTCCCAGTTGGGGCCCCACTTCGGGCTGGCGGGCTTGCCGGTGATCGCCGAGATCGGCCGCGCGGTCGGGGTGTCCTCGCCCAGCGGGGCCTCGGTTAGGTTGCGGTAGTCGTAGGTCCAGGGCTCGTAGTAGTCCGCCAGCTTCGGCAGCTTCGGGTTGGCGAACAGGTTGAGCAGCCGGGAGAACCGGTTGCCGCCCTTGAGCTTGAGCCGTCCGTTGCGGCCGAGCTCCCAGCCGCCGCGCCACTGCTCCTGGTCCTCGTAGCGCCGGGGGTAGCCCTGGCCGGGCTTGGTCTCGACGTTGTTGAACCAGACGTACTCCACGCCCTCGCGGTTGGTCCAGGTCTGCTTGCAGGTGACCGAACAGGTGTGGCAGCCGATGCACTTGTCCAGGTTCATCACCATCGCCAGCTGTGCCATCACGCGCATCAGTAGGTCACCTCCTGCGAGCGGCGGCGCAGCACGGTGACCTCGTCGCGCTGGTTGCCGGTCGGGCCGTAGTAGTTGATGGCGAAGCTGAGCTGCCCGTAGCCGCCGATGAGGTGGGTCGGCTTGATCTGCACGCGGGTCAGCGAGTTGTGGATGCCGCCGCGGCGGCCGGTGGTCTCGCTCTTGGGCACGTTCACCGTGCGCTCCTGGGCGTGGTACATGAACACGGTGCCGGTGGGCATCCGGTGCGAGACGATCGCCCGCGCCACCACGACCCCGTTGCGGTTGACCGCTTCCACCCAGTCGTTGTCGGCCACCCCGATCGCCTCGGCGTCGGCCTTGCTGATCCAGAACGCCGGTCCGCCGCGGGACAACGTCTGCATGATCGGGTTGTCCTGGTACTCGGAGTGGATGGACCACTTGGAGTGCGGGGTGAGGTACCGGACGGTGACCTCGGCGCCGTTGGGGCCGATCCGCGGTTCCTGGTAGAGGCGGTGCATGTCCAGCGGCGGCCGGTAGAGCGGCAGCTGCTCGCCGAGCTCGGCCACCCAGTCGTGGTCGAGGAAGAAGTGCTGCCGCCCGGTGAGGGTGTGCCAGGGCTTGAGCTGCTCGACGTTGATGGTGAACGGCGAGTACCGCCTGCCGCCGCCCTCGTCGCCGGACCACTCCGGGCTGGTCACCACCGGCGCCGGCCGGGACCTGGTGTCGGCGAAGGTGATCCGGTGCCCGGTGTGGTGCTCGGAGAGCTTCCGCAGTGGTTTGCCGACGCGTTCGCCGAGCACCCGGAAGCCCTCGTCGGCGATCCGGCCGTTGGTGGTGCCGGAGAGCGCGAGCACCGCGTCCGCGGCCCGCCGGTCGGTGTCCAGCCGGGGCCGTCCGGCGGCCGGGCCACCGGAGACCAGGCCGTTGGACTCGCCCAGCCAGCGCAGTTCCGGTTCCACCTCCACGGTGTAGCCCTTGGTGGTGGTGCCCAGCTTGTCCAGCAGCGGGCCGAGCGCGGCCAGCTTGGCGGCCACCGCGGTGTAGTCGCGCTCCACCACGGTCAGCGTCGGGAAGTTCACTCCCGGCACCGGGTCCGACTCGCCGGTGCGCCAGTCCCGCAGCACGCCGCCGGGCTGGGCGACCTCGCCGGGCGAGTCGTGCTGGAGCGCGGTGACCACCAGGTCCTTGCGGGTGCCCAGGTGGTCCTTGGCCAGTTCGCTGAGCCGTTCGGCGATGGCGTGGAAGGCGTCGAAGTCGGTGCGCGCCTGCCACGGCGGGTCCACCGCGGCGTTGAAGGAGTGCACGAAGGGGTGCATGTCGGTGCTGGACAGGTCGTGCTTCTCGTACCAGGTGGCCGCGGGCAGCGTGACATCGGCGAACAGCGTGGTGCTGGTCATCCGGAAGTCCAAGGCCAGCAACATGTCCAGCTTGCCCTCCGGCGGGTTGTCCCGCCAGCGCACCGACTTCGGCCGCTCGTTCTCCGGCGTCTCGGTGGCGCGCAGGTTCGCGTCGGTGCCGAGCAGGTGGCGCAGGAAGTACTCGTTGCCCTTGGCCGAGGAGCCGAGCAGGTTGGCCCGCCACACGGTGAGCACCCTCGGCCAGTTCTCCGGCGCGTCCGGGTCCTCGCAGGCGAAGCCCAGTTCTCCTTGCCGGAGCTGGGAAAGCACGTACCCGGCCGGGTCGCTGCCCTCGGCTTCGGCCTCGTCCACCAGGTCGAGGGGGTTGCGGTCGAAGGTGGGGTAGGAGGGCATCCAGCCCATCCGGGCCGAGGTGGCCAGGCAGTCCGCCGCGGTCATCCCGGCCAGCGTGCCCTCCGCACCCGGCCAGGTGAGCGCGTCCGCGGTGACCCGGTCGTAGCGCCACTGGTCGGTGTGGGTGTACCAGTAGCCGGTGCCGATCATCTGCCGCGGCGGCCGGACCCAGTCCAGCGCACCGGCCAGGGTCGCCCAGCCGGTGAGCGGGCGGACCTTCTCCTGCCCGACGTAGTGCGCCCAGCCGCCGCCGTTGCGGCCCTGGCAGCCGGTGAGCAGCAGCAGGGCCAGGAAGGAGCGGTAGACCAGGTCGGAGTGGAACCAGTGGTTGGTGCCCGCGCCCATCACGATCATGCAGCGGCCCTGGGAGCGGATCGCGGTGTCGGCGAACTCGCGGGCGATCCGGGTGGTCCGCTCGGCTGGCACGCCGGTGACCACCTCCTGCCAGGCCGGGGTGCCGGGCTGGTCCGGGTCGTCGTAGCCGGTGGGCCAGTCACCGGGCAGGCCGTCGCGGGCCACGCCGTACTGGGCCAGCAGCAGGTCGTAGACGGTGGTGACCAGCCGGCCAGCCACCCGGCGCACCGGGACGCCGCGGCGGATGGTCTCCGCGGCTCCGGTGGGATCGTCGAAGCGGGGCAACAGGATCTCGGCGGTCTCGCCCACGCCCGCGCAGCTCAGCAGCGGGCGCACCCCGGCCAGGTCCAGGTTCCAGCGGCCCGGTTCGTCCAGCCAGCGGAAGCCGAGCGAACCGTTGGGCGCCAACGCTTCCCCGGTGTGCTCGTCCAGCAGCACGGTCTTCCAGTCCGCACCCGGTTCGGCCGAGCCGAGGTCGGCGGCGGTGAGAAACTTGCCGGGCACCAGGCCCGCCGCGCGCTCGGTCAGGGTGACCAGGAACGGCAGGTCGGTGTAGCGGCGCACGTAGTCGGCGAAGAACGGCTCCTGCTGGTCCACGAAGAACTCGCGCAGCACCACGTGTCCCATGGCCAGCGCCAGCGCGGCGTCGGTGCCGGGGTGCGGGGCCAGCCACTCGTCGGCGAACTTGGTCGCGTCGGAGTAGTCGGGGGAGCAGACCACGACCTTCTGGCCCCGGTAGCGGGCCTCGGTCATGAAGTGCGCGTCCGGGGTGCGGGTGACCGGGACGTTGCTGCCCCACAGCATCAGGTAGGCGGCGTCCCACCAGTCCGCGGACTCCGGCACGTCGGTCTGGTCGCCGAAGACCTGCGGTGAGGCCGGTGGCAGGTCGGCGTACCAGTCGTAGAAGGAGAGCATCGGCGCGCCGATCAGCGCCATGAACCGGGAGCCGACCGCGTGCGAGACCATGGACATGGCCGGGATCGGGGAGAACCCGGCGATCCGGTCCGGCCCGTGCCGCTTGAGCGTGTGCACGTGCGCGGCGGCGACCATGTCCACCGCCTCGTCCCAGCTCACCCGGACCAGGCCGCCCTTGCCCCTGGCCCGCTGGTAGACGTGCCGCTTCATGGGATCGTCCACAATGGACTCCCATGCGGCCACCGGGTCGCCGTGCACGCGCAGGCCCTCGCGGTACATCTCCACCAGCACGCCGCGGGCGTACGGGTAGCGCACCCGCAGCGGCGAGTAGGAGTACCAGGAGAAGGAGGCTCCGCGCGGGCAGCCCCTCGGCTCGTACTCCGGCCGGTCCGGCCCGACCGAGGGGTAGTCGACGTCCTGGGACTCCCAGGTGATGATGCCGTCCTTGACGTAGACGTTCCACCGGCAGGAGCCGGTGCAGTTCACGCCGTGGGTGGAGGGCACGACCTTGTCGTGGCTCCACCGGTCCCGGTAGAAGGAGTCGCCGTCGCGCCCGCCACGCCGGTACGTGACGCGCAGATCGGCGGAGGTCTCGTCGCGGCGCAGGAAACGGCCCGCTGAAAGCAGCAGGTCACTGGCGCGGTTGTCCGTGGTGGGAGTGGCGTTGACGCGCCGATTCCCCGCAGCCATATGCGGTTCCCCTTACATCCCCTAATTGCTGAACCCATTTGGAAGGTACGCCCATTCGGGTCCTGCTGTCCATCGTTGGAAATGTGAGGGGGTGATACACAGAATATGGGCGCATTGTCCGATTGGAGACGATCTTCGCATTGTGTCCCTACTTCGCGGTGACGGCTTCCGGCGTATCGTCATTGCCGGGAGGTGCCGGGATGAGCGCAGCGGCTCTACTACATATCCAGGCGAGTATTTGGGGAAAAACGGACAACAGGATCGCGGTGCTGCGTATGGCCGGGGTCGCACCACGGGACCAAGACGGGGAGAGTCTGCTGGTCAGGGCGGCGCTTCAGGGGGGCATGAAGAACGTGGCCGAGTTGGGCCGGCTATTTCTGCCGACTCCGCGCGGCTGGCTGGTCCGGCTGGACCGCGGTGATCTGGTCACGGTGGAATGGCCGAAAGGTCCGAAACTGGTCTCGGCTGCGCCGATCGGGTTACCCGCGGCCTGGCGGTGGGCGGCGAACCGGATTGGCAAGGTGGTGGTGCTGGTGGACGCTGGCGTAAACGCGCCACTCCAGGCAAGCGCGGACCGCGGAAACCTGGTAGGAGCCGCGGTGGGATTCCAGGACTACTCCGGTCCGCCGGGCGGGTAATATCGGTTGACGTGCCCAAACCGACCGCCGCACAACTGGCCGCCGCGCATGACAGGACCCTGCCCGACGTGGTGGGACCTGGCCTGTCAGTGCTGTTCTGCGGTATCAACCCCGGCCTCTACTCGGCCGCTACCGGACATCACTTCGCCCGGCCGGGCAACCGGTTCTGGCCCGCGTTGCACCGCTCCGGTTTCACCCCGCGCCAGCTGCACCCGTCCGAACAGCGGGAACTGCTGGACTACGGGCTGGGCATCACCAACATCGTGGCGCGGGCCTCCGCGCGGGCCGATGAGCTCACCCGCGAGGAGCTGCGCGAAGGCGGCCGGAAGCTGACCGCGCTGGCCGAGCGGTATCGGCCGGAGTACGTGGCGGTGCTGGGGATTTCCGCCTATCGGTTGGCATTTGACCGCCCCAAAACGGTCATTGGGCCGCAAACGGAGACGGTCGGCGGTTCGAAGTTGTGGGTGCTGCCGAATCCGAGCGGGCTGAACGCGCACTACCAGGCGGACGCGCTGGCTGCCGCGTTCGGCGAGCTGCGGGCGGCCGCCCGGTAGCGCGGATTCACCGCGGACCTGCTGCGACTCGCCGTGGAGCCGGTGCAGCTGGAACGGCTGCTGCGCAACCTGGTGGACAACGCGGTCCGGCACGCCCGGCACCGGTCACCGTGCGCCTGAGCCGGACGGGGGCCGAGGTGGCTCAGACGCTGCGCAGCACCGAGACCACGGTGCCCAGGATCACCGCGTTGTCCCCGTCGATCACCTGGTAGGCGGGGTTGCGCGGCTCCAGGTACACGTGCCCGTCGCGCCGCCGGTAGACCTTGACCGTGGCCTCCTCGTCGATCATCGCGGCCACGATCTGGCCGGAGTGCGCCTCGGACTGCTGGCGCACCACCACGATGTCGCCGTCGCAGATGGCCGCGTCGATCATCGAGTCGCCGCGCACCCGCAGCCCGAACACGGTGCCCCGGCCGGTCAGCTCGCGCGGCAGGGTCAGCTGGTCGTCCAGGTGCTCGGCGGCGGTGATCGGGGTGCCCGCGGCGATGTCGCCGACCACCGGCACGCTCACCGAGTCGCCGTCATCGCGCCGGGCTGAGCTGTCCCTCAGGAAGGCGCGCACGTCGATCGGCCGGGACATCGCGGAGCTGCGCCGCAGGAAACCCTTGTCCTCCAGGGCGGCCAGGTGCTTGGACACCGAGGAGGAGGACTGGAGCCCGACCGCCTCGCCGATCTGCCGAGTGCTCGGCGAGTAGCCGTGCCGGAGCACCCAGTCCCGGATGGTCGCCAGGATCTGCTGCTGCCGCAGCGGCAGCGAGGCGGCGTCCAGGTGCTCGAACACGTCAAGATCGTCGTAGGCGGTCACCCGGGAAATGCTAGACGCCGCCGCTGGCCAGCCCCGATTGGGTACCACACCCACGGTTCCCGGCATTGTTGGCGGCGTTGATCCGGCTGGAGATTGGTGCTCCCGCGGCGCTGGTCGCGGTTCCCTGCACAAGGAGGATCCCGTGCGGATCAGAAGAGCACTGCTCGTGGCGCTGGGGGTGGTGGCGCTCAGTGCCACGGCCCCGGTCGCCCAGGCGGCCGGTGAACCGGCGGACTACCTGGTCACCCTGGCCGATCGGGCGACCGACCCGGCGGCCCTGGCGGCGGGCCACGGCGCCCAGGTCGGCCACGTCTACCGGCACGCGCTGTCCGGCTTCTCGGCGTCCCTGTCGCCGACGGCCGTCGCGGCGCTGCGGCGCGACCCCAGGGTGCGCTCGGTGGAGCCGGACGCGGGGGTGGGGGGCACCCCGCCGACCCAGGCCACCCCCGGGGAGCGGGCCGGAGC